>NZ_JBMDKL010000009.1:0-165850 GCF_057809695.1 Flavobacterium sp. FG139 | reverse complement strand
CGTCACGAGATTTGAGATTAAGAGGAGGAAGCCCAGTGGGCTTCAGGTACTGTCTGTTCTAGTATAAACAAAAAAACGCCTCTCTTTCGAAAGGCGTTTCATTATTTAATTTCTTTTCCTTGATTATCAAAAAAATGATATTCTAGGTACGTGTAAGCGTCACGAGGTATGATTTTCACCCATTTTTTATGTTCAAAGAACCACTTTGAACGTATTGATGGAAAACCTTTTTTAAGGTATGCTGCCACAAAAGGATGTACATTAAGTTTCACTTTTTTGTGGTCTTTGATAATTTTTTCAAGGGAAAAAGCAATCTTATCGATGATTTGAATTGGCGCATCTACATCGCCACTCAAATTATTCGGATTCTCTTCTCTTGTTTCAATATTTACTTCTGGTCTTACGCGTTGTCTGGTAATTTGAACTAATCCAAATTTACTTGGCGGTAAGATTTTGTGTTTGGCTTTATCATCGCTCATTTCCTCTTTCAAGAAATTATATAAAACCTGACGATTTTCAGGGTTTTGCATGTCGATAAAATCGACTACAATAATGCCGCCCATGTCGCGAAGTCGTAACTGACGTGCAATTTCTGCAGCGGCAATTAGGTTCACTTCCAGTGCGGTATCCTCCTGATTGGTGGCCTTGTTAGAACGGTTTCCGCTGTTGACGTCAATAACGTGCAACGCTTCGGTATGTTCTATAATCAAATAAGCTCCTTTACTCATCGAAACGGTGCGCCCGAAAGAGGTTTTTATTTGACGTTCTATATGGTATTTCTCAAATAGTGGCGTGTCGTTCGACTGATAAAACTTCACTATTTTTTGTTTTTCAGGAGCTATTTCGGCTAAATAGTCCTTGGTTTCTTGAAACAACTCTTCATCATCAATTTGAATACTGGTAAAAGTATCGTTAAACACGTCTCGAAGAATAGAAGAAGCTTTGTTAAGCTCTCCCAACACCTTTGACGGATGATGAGCGGTTGGTAATTTTTTACACATTGCAGTCCATCTTGAAATTAAGTTCTGCAAATCTTTTTCTAATTCGGCTGTTTTTTTGCCTTCTGCTACTGTTCGCACAATAACACCAAAACCTTTAGGTTTGACGGCGAGTACCAATTTTTTTAATCGGTCTTTTTCGGCTTTGTCTTCTATTTTTTGTGAAATAGAGACGCGATCTGAAAAAGGGACAAGAACTAAAAATCTACCGGCAAAAGAAAGCTCAGAGCTTATCCTTGGTCCTTTGGTAGAAATCGGTTCTTTAACCACTTGCACTAAAACTGATTGGTTGGCACTGAGCACATCGGCTATAGCACCATCTTTATCAATTTCTTTCTCAAACTGAAAGTTTTTTAGGGAGAAATCTTTTATTTTACCTGCGCTTACAAGTTTTATGAATTTCAAATAAGAAAGTAAGGCTGGACCTAAATCGTGGTAATGTAAAAAGGCATCTTTTTCGAAGCCTACATTTACAAAAGCCGCATTGAGTCCGGGAACAGGTTTTCTGATCTTAGCAATAAAAATATCGCCTACAGAAAAATCGTTTCCTTTTCCTTCTTCTTTGTGTAATTCAATTAGTTTTCCATCTTTTAATAAGGCAAAATCTACAGCATTGTCATCCTTGCGGATGATAAGTTCTTTATTCATGTTGTAAATTTTTATCCATGTTAGGCTGTGGGTTGTGGGTTGTGGGTTGTAGGTTTTCACTTCCAACTTCTAACTTCCAACTTCTAACTTCCAACACAGATGGATTAAACATTTTTTACAGGTTTTTTACCCGAAGAAATTTATTTGTCAGTTTCAGTTTGTAGCTAGCAGACTGCTAACTGATACTGAATACTGTTGACTAAATCTCATTTTCAATGAACGTTTAAAAAGAAAAAAGTAGTTTAAAACTACTTTTTCTTTTTGTGACGGTTAGCTCTCGCTCTTTTTTTACGTTTGTGCGTGGCTACCTTATGTCTCTTTCTTTTTTTACCGCTTGGCATAGGTTACTATTTTGTGATTAATAAATAAGTTTTTAAAACTAAACTGCAACTTCAGTTTTAGTTTTTACTCCTTCTACGAATACTTTTGCAGGTTTAAATGCAGGAATATTGTGTGCAGGAATTTTAATTGTAGTATTTTTTGAAATGTTTCTACCTGTTTTTTCTGCTCTTGTTTTGATAATGAAGCTACCAAAACCTCTTAAGTAAACATTGTCTCCATTCTCTAATGAAGTTTTTACTTCTTCCATCAATGCTTCAACTGTAGATTGAACATCTCCTTTTTCAAGACCTAATTTTTCTGAAATTTTAGCTACGATATCTGCTTTCGTCATTTTCTTTCGTATTTAATATTTATGTGTAATTTTTTGAGTGTGCAAATATATGAATTAAAAAAACAATATTTCAAGTATAATTGATTAAAATTTAATCACATAAAGATTTACTTTTGTTCACCTAAAATTATTTATGGATTTTTCTAACTCATTACTGCTTTGGTATTTACAAAACAAACGTGATTTGCCTTGGCGAAATACAACAAACCCTTATCCTATATGGCTTTCTGAAATAATGCTTCAGCAAACCCGAGTAGCACAAGGATTGCCTTATTTCTTGGCTTTTACAGAGGCTTTCCCAACCGTTTTAGATTTGGCGAAAGCCGATGAAGAGCATGTTTTAAAACTTTGGCAAGGTTTGGGCTATTATTCTAGAGCTCGTAACATGCACAAAACAGCTCAAATTATTGCTTTTGAACTCGACGGAAACTTTCCAAACAACTATAATGACCTGTTGAAATTAAAAGGAATTGGCGAATATACCGCCGCTGCAATAGCCTCTTTTGCTTTTAACGAAGTGGTTCCAGTGGTTGACGGCAATGTTTTTAGAGTACTTTCGCGCTACTTTGATGTTACCACTGATATTGCATCAAGTGGTGCTAAAAAAGAATTTACGGCTTTGGCTGCTGAGTTAATTCCAAATGATAATCCAGCGCTGTTCAATCAAGCGATCATGGAATTTGGAGCTTTGCAATGCGTACCCAAAAACCCGAAATGTGAACATTGTATTTTCAACTCAAGTTGCGCCGCTTTGCAAAAGAAAAAAGTGGCCGAACTGCCTGTAAAGACTAAAAAAACTAAAGTTACGAATCGCTATTTTAATTATATCGTTTTTTTGGATGATGACCATAATACTATAGTACGAAAACGAACTGAAAAAGGCATTTGGCATAATTTATATGAATTTCCAGTCATTGAAGCGGATGAGGAGCTGAATTTTGACAAGGTAACAAGCATCATTTACAATTGTTATTCTGAACTTGAAATTTCTGCTATTAGTTTGTTTAATAACGAACAAATAATCCACAAACTTTCCCATCAAAAATTACACATTAACTTTTATAAAGTGAGAGTGTCAAAAAAAATATCTGATGGAATATCCTTGAATTTATTGAGAAATTTTCCTTTTCCGATAGTAATTTTCAATTTTATTGAAAAGTATTCTATTTAATTTGTATTTTTGGTTATCTCAAATTGATTTATTATGAACGGGACATTAAATAAAGTTATGTTAATTGGTCACTTAGGTGACGATCTAAAAATGCACTATTTTGAAGGTGGCAATTGCATTGGACGTTTTCCATTGGCTACCAATGAAATATATATTAACAAAACAACTAACGAGAAAATCACTTCTACCGAGTGGCACAATCTTGTAGTGCGCAACAAAGCGGCTGAAATCTGTGAAAAATACTTAACCAAAGGCGATAAAATATACGTAGAAGGTCGAATCAAATCACGTCAATGGCAAGCAGAAGACGGAACTACCAAATATACGACTGAAATTCAAGTAACCGAATTCACCTTTTTGAATGTTAAAAAAGACATGGATTCTAATAGACACATTCCATCTTCAGAAGCAAAAAATAGTAATTTTGATGCTTCTTCGCCAATCGAAAACGACATGCCGTTTTAATTTGTTTAACTAATTGAATTAGATTTGGACCCAGAGCCCAGTTTTAATACCGTTTCAACCTTAGACACCCATTTACTTTTCGGAATAATTGGTATTCTCGTTTTGCTTTTTTGCACAGCAATGGTAGCGGCATCAGAAGTTGCTTTGTTTTCTTTGACACCTCAAAACCGAAACGATTTAGCTCAAAAAAATGCTTCGAAAGCAAATTCAATCAATGAATTATTGTCTAAACCCAAAAAAACATTGGCTACCATATTGGTTGCTAATAACTTTTTACACATTTCCATTGTAATCCTCTTCTCCTTTTCACTCGACACTGTTTTTTCTACTATAGCTTCACCAATTTTAAAATTTATAGTTGAAGTCGTTTTGGTAACCTTCTTAATTTTGTTGTTCGGCGAAGTATTACCTAAAATTTATGCCAGCAGGAACAACATGAAGTTTGCTTTATTCATCATTTATCCGTTGTTGTTTTTAGACAAATTGCTTTCGCCAATTAGCATCCCAATGCGTGCTTTTACCCTTTTTATTCAAGAAAAGTTAGGCAAACAAAAAACCAATTTTTCAGTCGATCAATTGTCGCAAGCTTTAGAACTAACTTCCACAGAAGACACCACTCAAGAAGAACAAAAACTTTTAGAAGGAATTGTTTCTTTTGGAAATACCGACACCAAACAAGTCATGAGTCCAAGGATTGATATCTTTGCGCTCGAGATTGACGAGACTTTCGCGGATATTTTTCCGAAGATTATTGACAAAGGCTATTCACGAATTCCGGTGTACCGGGACAATATAGACCATATAGAAGGCGTTCTCTTTGTGAAAGATTTGATTCCACACATCAATAAAAAAGAATTTGATTGGAAAGCCTTGCTTCGCGAACCATTTTTTGTTCCAGAAAACAAAAAACTAGATGATTTGCTAAAAGATTTTCAAAGCATGAAAAGTCACTTGGCCATTGTGGTGGATGAATACGGCGGCACTTCGGGATTGGTTTCCTTAGAAGATGTTATCGAAGAAATTGTAGGTGATATCAGCGATGAATTTGACGATGAAAACATCAATTATTCTCAAATTGACGATAAAAATTATTTATTTGAAGGAAAAATAAACCTAAAAGATTTCTACAGAATTATTGATGTTGACCAAGATTCTTTTGAAATTAGAAAAGGCGAAGCCGAAACCTTAGCGGGTTTCATCTTAGAAATACTGGGTAATTTCCCAAAGAAAGGTCAAAAAATACACTATGAAAACTGTTTATTTACCATAGAAGTAGTCGATAAAAAAAGAATAAAACAAATAAAAATAACCATTGATGGGTAAAAATTTTAACTATTTAATTGGAATAACATTAGCGTTTAGCGGATTGCTTTTTACAAGTTGTAAAGACGATGTATTGCCTAAACCACCAAGTCAGTTGCGACTTGACTATCCAATAGCCAAATACGATGCTTTTGAAAATCATTGTCCTTTTACCTTCAACATGAATTCGGAGGCTATCATTAAAGAAGAAAAAGATTGTGGATTTACAATTTCGTATCCGAAAATGAAAGCAACCATTTATTTAACGTATAAACCCGTCAATGGAAACATCGACAAATTGCTAAGAGACGCTCAAAAATTGACATACGAACATGTAATTAAGGCCGATGATATTTTGGAACAACCTTATATCAATCCGAATTCGAAAGTATACGGTATGTTTTATAAAGTTTCTGGAAACGCAGCTACCAATGCCCAATTTTATGCCACTGACAGTCTAAAACATTTTATAACAGGTTCGGTGTATTTTTATGCCAAACCCAATTTCGACTCGATAATGCCGGCAGCCGATTACATCAGAAACGACATGCAAACGCTGATGGAAACCTTAAAATGGACCCGAGACCGTTAGGGCGAACGGAGCGAAGCTAAATAAAAAAAGGAACTCGAAATTGAGTTCCTTTTTTTTATTGTTGAATTATATAATTACGCTTTTGTTCCTGTTTTTACATTAGAAACTTTATAAGTTTGCCCGTCACCAGTGGTTTCAACTGCTTTGACCAAATCTTCTGATTTTAGTTTATCCAAATCAAAGTTAACCGTAGCTTGTTTTTTATCGAAATCTACTTTCGCATTTTGAACGCCGTCTATTTCAGATAATTTTTTTTCAATAGTTTTAGCACAACCTTCAGGACAAGTCATACCGTCTATAGTAAACGATGCCGTTTCTGGTTTTGTAGCCGCAGCAACTTCTTTTTTAGCTGAGGCTTCTGGTGCTTCAGCATCCATAGTTTCATTCTTTTTACAACTAACAAAAAGTGTAGTTGCTATAGCAAGTCCAATAATAGATTTTGAAAATTTCATGTTCTATTTTTTTAGTCGTTTGTATTTCAATAAATTCTGAGGGACAAAATTACACTATTTTTTATATGACAATTCATAAAATTATGTCAAATTTGTTCATTCAAAACTTAAATTATGCCAACCAAACAACTCAAATGGTCTTTATTACTAGCATTAGCCTTAATTTGGGGTAGCTCTTTTATATTGATTAAGAAAGGATTAGTAGGCTTATCGCCATATCAATTAGGTGCGCTTCGCATTATATTCACATCCCTATTCTTGTTGTTGATTGGGTTTAAAAGTTTGACAGAAATCAAGCAACACCAATGGAAATACATTGCCATTACGGCTTTGTTCGGAACTTTTTTACCTGCCTTTCTTTTTGCGATAGCCGAAACCCAAGTGAGTAGTTCGATTTGCTCGATATTAAATTCACTTACACCTTTAAATACTTTATTGATTGGAATAATAGCCTTTGGAATGGCCTTTAAAAGAAGTCAGTTTATTGGTGTTGTAATCGGTTTGATTGGGACTGCTCTTTTAATTTTTAGTGGTAAAAATCAAGGTTCGAGTGAAAATTACACTTATGCTATTTTGGTGATTATTGCTTCAGTATGTTATGCTTTGAACGTAAATTTGATTAAAAAATACTTATCTGACGTAAAACCTTTGAGCATCACTACTGGAAATTTTACAGTAATGCTGATACCTGCTTTAATCGTGTTGTTTTCGACTAATTTTTTAGATATTGTTGCTTTCCCTGCTACCCAGCATTCGATGCTTTTTATTTTAATTTTGGGAATTGTAGGCACTGGTATTGCTAACATTTTGTTCTTCAAATTAATTCAAATGTCCTCACCAGTTTTTGCTTCATCGGTTACCTATTTAATTCCGATTGTAGCATTCTTTTGGGGGCTGTTGGATCATGAAATGTTAACCCCGTTTCAATTTCTTGGTGCGTTTATTATTTTGGTTGGTGTGTATTTGGCCAATAAGAAATAAACTGAAACTTCAACATTGAATATTCAATATTTTTTGAACTTGGAATTCTCAACAACGAATTTTGAATTTTGAAATAAAAAAGACCGCCAGTACTGACGGTCTTTTTATTTATGTTACTTCTGATTATTGAAAATCGGCATCGGTAACACCTTCGTTAATTTTAACTTCGGTTACTTTAATCTCAATATCTCTACCTTGCGACATTACAATCATGAACGGCACTTTAATTCCTTTAACATCTTTGTAATCACTATAGGTAACGGTTGAAGTCATTTTTTGACCATTTCGTTCAGAAGTTGTAGAAGTCATCAATTTCAAACCGGTTTTTACATCATAATATAAATTTGATTTTCCGTTTTTAACCACATAGGCATCGGCACCGTTTATAGGCTCAATTCCGTCTAATACCACATCTGCTTTATTGGCCAACACCAATTCTTCAAAAGTCGTAGCCGTCGCTTTTTTCTCAGCAAATTCTTCTGGAGTCAAATCTTTTTTCTGACCTTGAGAAGCGATATAACCCGATTTGTCTCCAATAACTTGTTTAGACAATTCCATCATACCAACCAATTCTAGTTTAAAGAATGTTCTTCCTTTGACATCTTTTTTAGAAACATACGAAAGTGGTGCTGGAGCCCCTTCAATTTCTGAAGTTCCAGTAACAAAAACGGTTTTTACACCAGCAACAGCTTTGGCACCACCAATAGCATTGATGTAGTTGTCCATTACCGTTTTAACCGTTACACCAGCAGGCGTTGGTTTTTTCATTTTTGGTTTATCGGTTGGATTTCCAAATTTATCAAAATAGAAAATCGGAATATTCAATTTCTCTAAACCAGGAATCACATCGGCACCTTTTCCAGTAACTAGAATTCTCATGTTATCGGCAAGAACGTATTTGTTCATCACTCGCATCACGTCATCAGCAGTTACAGCCTGGATTTTTTTGATGTAATTTTCGTAGAAATCAGCTGATAATCCTTCGGTTTCAATGTTTAAGGCATAACGAGCCACCGTTTGAGGTTTTTCAACATTCATAACGAAACGGCCTACATAACCTGCTTTCACATTATTTAAGGCTTCATCGGTAACTTTTTCGGAACGAATTCTCTTAATTTCTTTGATGAATTCAACCACTGCGCTATCGGTAACCATGTTTCTCACTTGCGAATTGGCTTTAAATTTACTTACTGTATATTTATTTACTCCAATACTAGAACGCGCACCGTAAGTCCAACCATGAGCTTCACGAAGATTCATGTTTAAATAACTGTTGAAGTCACCACCTAAAACTTGATTCGCAACAATTACAGGAAAATAATCAGGGTCCGATAATTTTAAATCAACGGAGTTTACCAAAGAAATTTCAGACTGAACGGCATTTGGCATGTCCACAAAATTAATTTGTGTGTATTGTACATTACTTGGTGCCGTATACGAAACTTGAGGCGCTTTTCCTTTTACCCAAGCACCAAACAATTTCTCCACCATTTTCTTAGTATCCTTGAATTTTACATCTCCAATAACTACTAAATAAGCGTGTTCAGGTACGAAATACGTATTGTAATGTGTTTTTACATCGGCTAAAGAAACATTTTTAATAGTAGCTTCAGATAAATATTCTCCAGCTGGATGATTTTTACCATATACCAAAACATTTTCAACACGACCTGCAACAACGGTTACATTCTTTTCTTGTGTTTTTAATCCTTCAATTAATTTGTCTTTTTCTTTATCAAATTCTTCTTGAGTGAAGTTCGGATTCAAGGCTCCGTCTGCCATTAACTCTAATAATCTTTTAGAATATTTAGACAAACCGCTCGCAAAAGCACCGTCGGTACTAAAGTTGATATCGGCACCTAAAAAGTCGATTTCTTCATTAAAAGCATCTTTAGAAATTTTTACAGAACCGTTTCCAATTAAACTTCCTGTCAATTCATCTACTCCTTTTTTATCGCCTTCGGTATAAGGAGCATTATCCAATTGTAAACTAAATGATACTCTTGGCAATTTATGATCTTCTACAACTAATACTTTTAGTCCGTTTGGCAAGGTAAACGAAACTGGTTTTTTGATATTAATCGATGGAGCTGGTCCTGGTTTTGGTTGTGATCTGTCTTGTGCTTGCATAGTGATAGTTAAAAACAAGCTTGATAATATGATTAGTGATTTTTTCATCGTAAGTAATTTTATTTATTGTCAGCTTTGTCTTTGGCAGGAACGTAATCTAAGAGTAATCTTTGATTTGGGTTTAGGTATTTTTTAGCCACTTCTCTAATCTCTTCACGAGTGATGGAGTTGTACATATCAATTTCGGTGTTGATTAAATTCACATCACCATACAATAGATAATAAGTAGCCAAATTATCTGCAATACCTTCAACACTTGCGTTGCCACTTACATATTGATTTTCGTATTTGTTTTTCAATTTTTGAAGGTCGTTTTCAGAAATCAACTCCGATTGAAGTTTTACAATTTCTTCGTCTACTTCTTTGATTAAATCTTTAGAAGTAAATTCGCCTTGAGGCATTCCGTAAAGAATGTAAGTTCCGTAATCTTCTTGATTGTAACTAAAAGCGCCAATTTGCAACGCCATTTTTTTATCGTCCACAATCTTTTTGTACAATTTAGAACTTTTACCATCGCTTAAGTATGTAGAAATAAAGTCTAACACACGTGCATCACGTGTTTTCATCGAAGGCGTTCTGTAAGCCGCAACCACCATTGGTTTTTGAATGTTTGCATCTTCAAAAGTGGCATTGATAGGTTGCGTAATTGGATCTTCTACAAATGTTTGACGCACAATAGCAGGTCCTTTTGGAATAGAACCAAAGTATTTTTCAATCCATTCTTTGGTTTGAGTTGGATTACTAATATCTCCAGCAACAATTAAAACTGAGTTGTTTGGAATATAGAATTTTTTATTAAATGCTTGAAATTCTTCTAGTTTAGCAGCATCCAAATGATCCATCGAACCAATTGTAGTCCAACGGTATGGATGTTTAGTAAACATATATTTTTTTACTTGCGGAATCAATTGCCCATACGGACTGTTGTCGTAACGCAATCTTTTTTCTTCTTTAACCACTTCGTTTTGAGTATCCACACCAATTTGGTTGATAACTGGGTGTAACATACGTTCTGATTCCATCCACAATCCTAATTCTAAATTGTTAGAAGGGAATACTTCATAATAATACGTTCTGTCTTCAGTAGTATTGGCATTGTTTACGCCACCATTAGAAGTAACAATTTTAAACCATTCACCACGTTTGATGTTTTCTGTTCCTTCAAACAAAAGGTGTTCAAAAAAGTGAGCAAAACCGGTTCTATCGGGTTGTTCATCTTTAGCACCCACATGGTACATAACCGAAGTGATTACTACTGGTGCTGATGGATCGTTATGCAAAATAACGTGCATTCCATTGGATAAATCATATTCCTCAAAAGCTACCTTTTGGGCATGAGCTGTTCCTCCTAGCATAAGCATTGAACTTAAAGCGATTAAAGATTTTTTCATAAAAAACTATATAAAATTTAGTTGTATAGCACCATTAGTGGTCTAATGGTTTTTTTTGTTACACAAAAGTACTTTTTTTATTGGTTTTAGGTAACGGATTTATACGAATCTTACAAAATTTACAAGTAACTGATTATTAAGTCAAAACTTTTTTAAAATTAGCGTTGCATGAGAAATATTAATTTGTATATTTGCAACCTTAAAATTTTTAACTAAACAAATTTGTTATGTACGCAATCGTAGAGATAGCAGGGCAACAATTTAAAGTAAGCAAAGACTTAAAGGTTTATGTTCACCGTTTGGCTAACGAAGAAGGTTCAAAAGTTTCTTTTGACAAAGTTCTTTTATTAGACGATAACGGAAATGTAACTTTAGGCGCCCCAGCTATAGAAGGTGCTTCAGTAGAAGCAAAAGTGTTACAACACTTAAAAGGTGATAAAGTAATTATCTTCAAAAAGAAAAGAAGAAAAGGTTACAAGAAAAGAAACGGTCACCGTCAAAGTTTCACACAAATCCTTATTGAAGGAATTGTTGCAACAGGTGCTAAAAAAGCAGCTCCTAAAAAAGAAGCAGCTCCAGTAGTTGAAACAGTAGAAGAAGTAGCTGCTCCTAAAAAAGCTAAAGCTCCTAAAGCTGAAAAAGCAACAGACGAAGCAGCAGCTCCTAAAAAAACTAAAAAAACAGATAGTCAAGAGTAATTAACTTATAAAACCAAAACATCATGGCTCACAAGAAAGGTGTCGGTAGTTCGAAGAATGGTAGAGAATCACACTCTAAACGTTTAGGCGTTAAGATATTTGGTGGTCAAGCTGCAATTGCTGGAAACATTATCGTAAGACAAAGAGGTTCTAAACACAATCCAGGTGAAAATGTTTACATGGGTAACGATCATACTTTACATGCTAAAGTGGATGGAATTGTGAAATTTCAGAAAAAAGCGGATGATAAGTCGTTTGTTTCTATTATTCCTTTTGAAGCATAATCTAAAATCCTTTAGATACTTAAAAACCCGTTCAGCAATGAGCGGGTTTTTTATTATTCTTTTTTTTAATAGAAGCGAACGGTTTGGACTCTTTTGCCATCCTTATTCCTGCTGTTCGTTGCAATAAACTCTGCTAGTTTATTTTCACTGCCATCAGGGCTAGACAGCAATGGTCTTATGCAAATCAGTAGTTCTAACAAGATCGAACAAATAAAAAAACCATCCGAATTAACGAATGGTTTTATCATCTAAACTTGTTTTCAGATTTTTATATTATTCTACATCTTTCATTTTGAAAGTTTCCATAAACTTAGTAGTGTAATTTCCAGCAACATAATCCGGTTCATCCATCAACTGTCTGTGGAATGGTATTGTAGTTTTAATTCCTTCAATATAAAACTCATCCAAAGCACGTTTCATTTTACTGATGGCTTCTTCTCTGGTTTGCGCCGTTGTAATCAACTTAGCAATCATCGAATCATAATTTGGCGGAATCGTATATCCTGCATACACATGCGTATCTAAACGCACTCCGTGTCCTCCTGGCGCATGTAAAACGGTAATCTTACCTGGCGATGGACGGAAGTCATTATACGGATCTTCTGCATTGATTCGGCATTCTATCGCGTGCAAATTTGGATAGTAATTTTTCCCTGAAATTGGCACACCAGCCGCAACCAATATTTGTTCACGAATCAAATCGTAATCTACCACTTGCTCCGTAATTGGGTGTTCTACTTGGATACGCGTATTCATCTCCATAAAATAGAAATTTCTATGCTTATCTACTAGAAATTCAACTGTTCCTGCGCCTTCGTATTTAATATACTCGGCCGCTTTCACAGCAGCTTCTCCCATTTTATTTCGCAATTCATCGGTCATGAATGGCGATGGCGTTTCTTCAGTTAATTTTTGGTGGCGTCTTTGAACCGAACAATCTCTTTCCGAAAGATGACATGCTTTTCCGTAAGAATCACCAACCACTTGAATTTCGATATGGCGTGGCTCTTCGATTAATTTCTCTAAATACATACCATCATTACCAAAAGCAGCCGCTGACTCTTGACGAGCACCTTCCCAAGCTTTTAATAAATCTTCTTGTTTCCAAACAGCACGCATTCCTTTTCCACCACCACCAGCAGTTGCTTTTAGCATTACTGGATAGCCAAATTCACTTGCCAATTGTTCCGCTTGCTCATACGATTCTAAGATTCCAACTGAACCTGGCACACAAGGCACACCCGCTTCAATCATGGTTGATTTTGCCGAAGCCTTATCTCCCATTCTATCAATCATTTCTGGCGAAGCACCAATAAACTTAATGCCGTGTTCTTGACAAATTTTTGAAAATTTAGCATTTTCAGATAAAAAACCATATCCTGGGTGAATTGCATCTGCATTGGTAATTTCTGCAGCCGCAATAATATTTGACATCTTCAAATAGGATAAATTACTTGGAGGCGGACCAATACAAACGGCTTCGTCTGCAAATTTAACGTGCAAACTTTCTGCGTCTGCAGTAGAATAAACCGCTACGGTCTTGATGCCCATTTCTCTACAGGTTCTAATTACACGAAGTGCAATTTCTCCTCTATTGGCAATTAATATTTTTTTAAACATCTTTTATGATTAGATTGTTAGACAATTGGAATGTTGGATTGTTAGATTGTGAAGTAATTTTACTGACGTTCACGAATTGGATTATTAGAATTTTGAAATCTAATAATCTAAAAAATCTAATAATCTAATAATCTAAATTATGATGGATCAACTAAGAATAAAGGTTGATCAAATTCTACTGGAGACATATCGTCTACAAGAATTTTCACAATTTTCCCAGAAACTTCAGCTTCAATTTCGTTGAATAATTTCATAGCTTCCACTACACAAAGAACATCTCCTTTACCAATTGAAGAACCTACTTCAACAAAAGTTGGTTTGTCTGGAGCTGGTTTTCTATAAAATGTTCCAATCATTGGTGATTTGATAGTGATGTATTTTGAATTATCATCTGCTGCTGGTGCTACTGGTGCTGCAGGAGTTTGTGCTACTGGAGCAGGCGCTGCTTGAGGAAGTGCTTGTTGCATCGGCGCTTGTTGCACATAGGTGATGTCTGGTGTATTTCCTTCCAAAGTAGTTCTGATGGTAATTTTAACATCTCCAGTTTCTAACTTTACTTCGGCTACACCCGAATTAGATACAAATTTGATTAGGTTTTGAATTTCTTTTAAATCCATAATATTATTTGTTTTAGTTTATAGTTTTATTGTTTGTTGTATGCCCATTTAAGGTAAATAGAACCCCATGTAAATCCGCCACCAAAAGCAGCAAAAATAAGGTTATCTCCTTTTTTAAACTTATCTTCAAAATCACTCAACAACAACGGTAACGTTGCCGAAGTAGTGTTTCCGTATTTTTGAATGTTTACCAATACTTTTTCTTCTTCAACTCCCATTCTGGAAGCTGTTGCATCAATAATTCTTTTATTTGCTTGATGCGCAACCAACCAATTTACGTCTTCTTTGGTTAAATTATTGCGTTGCATAATCTTCTCACTAACATCGGCCATGCCAGAGACAGCATACTTGAAAACTGTTTTTCCATCTTGAAAAACAAAATGCTGACTATTTTCTACGGTTTCTTTAGAAGCAGGTAAAATAGATCCGCCAGCATCAATTTTTAAATATTCTCTACCAATTCCATCCGAACGCAAATATTCATCTTGCAATCCAAGTCCTTCATAATTAGGTTCAAATAAAACGGCACCTGCACCATCCCCAAAGATAATACAAGTAGCTCTATCGGTGTAATCTATAATTGACGACATTTTATCGGCACCAATTAACAACACTTTTTTATATCTACCCGATTGAATGTAGGCAGCAGCGGTTGACATTCCATAGAGAAAACTTGAACAAGCAGCTGACAAATCGTATGCAAAAGCGTTTACCGCTCCAATTTGCGTGGCAACATAAACACCTGTAGTGGCAACAGGCATATCTGGTGTTGCGGTTGCCATTATAACCAAATCAATTTCTGCTGGGTCTAAATTGGCTTTTCGAATTAAATCTTGTGCGGCTTTAATTGCTAAATAAGACGTCCCTTTTCCTTGTTCCTTCAACAATCGTCTTTCTTTGATTCCAGTTCTTGTAGTGATCCATTCGTCATTGGTATCAACCAAGGTTTCTAAAACCTGATTTGAAAGGACAAAATCTGGAACATAACCACCAACAGCGGTGATTGCAGCTGTAATTGTATTCATATTACTATTTTATAATCTCTTAAAAAATGAAATTTTAAAAGAGGTGGAATTTACAAAAAAATATTTAGTTATAATTAAATTTTACAAAAAACAAAAAACTCTCACAGTGTGAGAGTTTAAATGTAAACTTAAATATAAATTAGGCAACAGCTACTGATTTATCAATAACTACTTGACCTCTGTAATACATTTTACCTTCATGCCAGTAAGCTCTGTGGTATAAATGTGCTTCTCCAGTAACTGGACAAGTAGCAATTGTAGCTGCAGTTGCTTTGTAATGTGTTCTTCTCTTATCTCTTCTTGTTTTCGAGATTTTTCTCTTAGGATGTGCCATTTTACTATATTATTTATCCGTTAATAGTTGCTTTAATTTGTCCCAACGTGGGTCGGTATTTTCTTCTTTTTTACTCTCTTTTTTTTGTTCTTTTATTGTAAGTTTTGTAAGTTTTTCTAATGTTTCTGTTTGCAAAGTTCCATCTTTAATTCCTGGGTGAACTCTTTTTAACGGAACCGAAAGCACAATCATTTCATAAATATATTGTGATACATCTATTTGATGTTCGCCGTGTGGCAATATCAACAATTCTTCATTATCATTATTAAACTCTTCTCCAAAACTAACTACTAACTTGATTTTTCCTTTTATAGGTAAATCAAACATTTCGTTTGTTAAATCACAAGGCACATGAACTGTTCCTTTGTGTTTGAAGGCAAGCTCCAACATGGTGCTTTTTTTTTCTAAAACTACATTTACTTTGATATCACAATCTTCATATTCGTGATAATCAAACTTATCAAAGAACGATTTTTTAATCTCAAATTCAAATTGATGTTTGCCTAACTTTAATCCAATAAACGGAATTAAAAATTCATTTGTAACTTTCATCATTTCATCAATTTGTCCAATCCGAAGATTCGGGTTTGGGAGTGCAAAGATATAAATTTATTGTAAATCTAAAAGCGTTATAAACATTTTTTTGTTTATAACTGTTTTTCTTTTGTTTTTAGTGGGTTTTTTGTGAGTTCGGCATACTCATTTCTGGAGTTATAGATGTCAATTGCCAAATAAACTGCTTCTTTAAATGAGGTGAAATCGGCCACCCCTTTTCCAGCTATTTCGTAGGCTGTTCCATGATCTGGCGAGGTTCTTATCTTATTTAAACCTGCTGTATAATTTACTCCATTTCCAAAAGACAAGGTTTTAAATGGAATTAAACCTTGATCATGATAGGTCGCAATGACGGCGTCAAATTTTTCATATTGTCCGCTACCAAAAAAACCATCCGCAGAATAGGGTCCAAAGGCAAAAATCCCTTTATCAAATAATTTTTTTACCGTTGGCTTGATGATTTCGTCGTCTTCTTTGCCAATTACTCCGTTATCTCCAGCATGAGGATTTAAAGCTAAAACCGCTATTTTTGGTTTGTTAATTCCAAAATCTTGCTTTAAAGTTTTATTAATAGTTTCTAACTTTTGAATGATTAATTTTTCGGTTAAGTGTTTTGCTACTTCATTTACCGGAATATGATCGGTTAGCAATCCAACTCTTAAATTATCTTGAACCATCAACATTAAAGCATTTCCTTCTAATTCTTTATCCAAATAATCGGTGTGTCCAGGAAACTTAAAATCATCCGATTGGATGTTATATTTATTGATTGGCGCTGTGACCAAGACATCTACCAAGCCGTCTTTTAATGCCTTTGTTGCCGCAACAAATGACTTTATAGCATATTTTCCAACATTTTCGTCGTTCTGACCAAAATTAATATCAACGCCTTCTTTCCAAACATTCAACACGTTGATTTTTCCTTTCACCAATTGATCAATTTTATCAATACCGTGCAAAGCGACTTCAGAATTCAGGTTTCTTTTTATAAAAGATAAAATCTTGACATTAGCAAATATAATAGGTGTACACAACTCCAACATTCGAGAATCTTCAAATGTTTTAAGAATTACTTCGCTTCCAATACCGTTTAAATCTCCAATTGAAATTCCAACGATTATATTTTCTGCTTTTTTCATGACTACTTCTTCTTATTTATTGCTAATTTTGAAGTGCAAATTTAGTAAAATAAAACGACAAATGTTTACAGGAATTATAGAAACCCTTGGAATCATCAAAGACATCCAAAAAGAAGACGAAAACCTACATATTACAGTAAGTTCTTCCATCACAAATGAGTTAAAAATTGACCAAAGTGTAGCGCATAATGGTGTTTGCCTAACTGTTGTTGCTATTGAAAACGACACTTACACGGTTACAGCGATTAAGGAAACTATCGATAAAACAAATGTTGGAGACTGGAAAGTTGCAGATATTGTAAATTTAGAACGAGCTATGAAACTTGGTGATCGATTGGACGGACATATTGTTCAGGGCCATGTTGATCAAACTGGGATTTGTAAAGCTATACAGGAAACGGAGGGAAGTTGGAAATTTACTTTTGAATACGATGCGTCTTTAAACAACATTACTATAGAAAAAGGCTCTATAACAGTAAATGGAGTAAGTTTGACTGTGGTTGATTCTAAAAGAAATGAGTTTAGTGTTGCCATAATCCCTTACACTTATGACCATACTAACTTTAAAAATTTTAAACAAGGAACTAAAATCAATTTGGAATTTGATGTTATAGGAAAATATGTAACAAAATTACATTCCTTGAGATAACTAAAAGCAATAAAAACAAAAAGCTTCAAGTTATCTTGAAGCTTTTATTGTTGAATGTATTTTGTAAAATCCTAAAATTATAGAAGCAATAACCAATAAAACCAAACCTTGATTCACTGGTAAACCTGGTGGAGGCGGCGGAATTGGCGCTGGTGGGTTTGGCGCAGCAAACATAAAATTGCTACACAATAAACCAACAAAAAGTAATACTATTTTACTTGGGACAATTTTCATAGGGCGTAAAAGTAAAAAAAAAATCTCTTTATCAAAATTTTTTGACTTATAATTTGGAGCATGTAGTAAATAATTGACAATTTATTTACATGGTGCCTTTGTTTTAGTATTAACGTAAAAAAAAACGTTTTGGTTTACCTATAATTAAAAAGACCTCAAAAAAGAGGTCTTTTTAATTGTGGTCCCACTTGGGCTCGAACCAAGGACCACCTGATTATGAGTCAGGTGCTCTAACCAACTGAGCTATAGGACCTGTTAATACATAGTTTTAAATTAAAAACTATACCTCAAAACAAGGCACCGCCGTATTTTGAGGTTGCAATATTACTACTATTTTTTTTTTGATGCAACTATTTTTAAGCTATTTCTTGACAAAGCTCTATTAATACTCCGTTAGTCCCTTTGGGATGCAAAAAAGCGACTAATTTGTTATCGGCTCCTTTTTTGGGAACATCATTTAACAAAATAAATCCTTCTTCTTGCAATCGCTTCATCTCTGATAAAATATCGGCTACATCAAAAGCAATATGATGAATGCCTTCTCCTTTTTTTTCTATAAATTTTGCAATCGGACTATCCGGATTGGTTGCTTCTAAAAGTTCAATTTTATTTGGCCCATTCATAAAAAAAGAAGTCTTCACACCTTCACTAGCTACTTCTTCTTGTTTGTATGCTGGTGCACCGAATAATTTTTCAAAAAGCAAATTAGAGGTTTCCAAACTTTTTACTGCGATTCCGATATGTTCTATTTTTCTCATATTATTTAATTACTAAGGTTCTTAAATTAAAAGCCTCTAAGGTCGTGTAAAATTACAAAATCTGAGTTCTTGGCTAAAGTAAATGCCTAAAAATTCTAGTGAAATACTTCAAAACAAGAAACTTTGCGGCTTTGCCTCTTTATGGCTCTAAAAAAATTGTATTTTTGCCGAATGGAAACAAATAGACAGAAAAAAATAGGAAGCGTTCTACAAAATGATTTAGTAGATATTCTTCAAGGTGAAGTGAGAAAAAACGGACTTACCAATTTGATAATTTCGGTTTCTAAGGTTGTTGTTACTACCGATTTAGGTGTGGCTAGAGTGTACTTGAGTGTTTTTCCCCAAAATAGAGCGCAAGAAATATTGGAGGCCGTAAAATCAAATGCCCCTTTAATCAAGCACGATTTGTCACAACGTGTAAAATTGCAATTGCGTAAAGTACCCAATCTTTCGTTTTACATTGACGATTCTCTTGATTATATTGAGAAAATTGATAACGCTCTAGCTGGAAAAGAAAATCCAATTGAAAACAGAGATTTGTTAGAAAAACGCAAAAAATCGTAAGTGAATTTTCCGCTTTACATAGCCAAACGCTACATATTTAGTAAAAGCAAGAATAATGCAATCAACATCATTACTCGAATTGCTTCTGGCGGAATTATTGTTGGTGCGTTGGCATTATTTGTAGTGCTTTCCGTTTTTAGTGGATTGCGTGAATTCAGTCTTTCTTTTTCAAATGATTTTGATCCCGATTTAAAAATAAATCCTATTTCCGGGAAATCATTTACTATTTCTCCCGAACAAGAAGCAGAAATTAAAAAAATCACCGGAGTTGTTAATTTTAGTAAAACCATCGAAGAACGAGTGCTTTTTTCGTTTGACGGAAAACAACAAGTGACTTATTTAAAAGGTATTGATCAAAATTTCACCACAACAAATAAAGCTTCCCAAAAATTATTCAATGGCCAATGGCTAAAGCCCAACACCTATCAATGTGTTGTTGGATATGGTATTTCCCAAAAATTATCGTTGGGCTTATTCGACTTTAACAATCCGTTTGTGGTGTATGTCCCAAAACCAGGAAAAGGCAATATCGAAAATCCTGAAGAAGCTTTCAATAAATCCGATTTAGTTCCTGTTGGAATATATGCGATAAGTGAGGAATTAGATTCTAAATATGTTTTTGCCGATTTAGGTTTGGTGCAAGAACTATTAGAATACCAGCCCAATCAGATTTCTGGTGTCGAATTGAAAACCAAACCCAATTCGAACGAAGCCGACATTATAGCACAACTTCAAAAAATCTTTCACAATAAAGTAGCCATTAAAACACGTGCCGAGTTGAATGCTACTTTATATAAAATGTTGAACACCGAAAATATTGCGGTATATTTAATCTTTACTTTGGTCATCATCATTGCGCTTTTCAACTTAATTGGCGCTTTAATTATGATGGTATTGGATAAAAAAGCAAATTTAAAAACGCTTTTCAACCTTGGAACTGAAGTTAAAAATTTACGCAAAATATTCCTGCTTCAAGGAACGCTTTTAACCGTTCTGGGTGGAATCATTGGATTGGTTTTGGGAATTATTATTGTGGTATTGCAACAGCAATTTCAATTGGTCATGATTACACCATCATTGGCATACCCAGTGGTTTTTAGCATTCAAAATGTACTGATTGTTTTTGGAACAATAGTTTCTCTAGGATTTATAGCCAGTTGGATTGCTAGCAGCCGTGTGAGTAAAAAATTACTAGATTAAACAAACTGATAGCCAGCGTAAGCTTCCGTAATTTCGTTAAAAATAGCCATTAACCCGTTGTGATCATCGGTGGTTACTAGGCGTTGTTTGTAATCTTTAAATCCGTGTACACCTTTAAAATAATTGGTGTAATGACGGCGCATTTCTACAATTCCAAGGCGTTCTCCTTTCCATTCCATCGACCAAATTAAATGATTTCGAGCCGCTTCCACACGGTCGTCCATACTTGGTGGTGGCAAGTGTTCACCTGTCGCGAAGTAATGTTTGATTTCATTAAAAATCCAAGGATATCCTATCGCAGCACGACCAATCATCATACCGTCAAGGCCGTATTTATTTTTATATTCTAAAGCTTTTTCGGGTGAATCGATGTCGCCATTACCGAAAATAGGCATCGTAATTCTTGGATTGTTTTTCACGCGTTCAATATGACTCCAATCGGAATGTCCTTTGTACATCTGAGCACGTGTTCGCGCATGAACCGTCAATGCTGCAACCCCAATATCTTGCAAACGTTCGGCAACTTCATCAATATTGATGGAATTTTCATCCCAACCCAAACGGGTTTTTACTGTCACCGGAAGATTGGTCCCTTTAATCACCGCTTTGGTCAAACGCACCATTAGATCAACATCTTTCAAAACGCCCGCACCAGCGCCTTTACAAACTACTTTTTTGACCGGGCATCCAAAATTAATATCTACCAAATCGGGTTGTACGGCATCAACTATGCGAGACGACATTTCCATAGCCTCTTCATCACCACCAAAAATTTGAATTCCAACAGGTCGTTCGTAATCGAAAATATCTAATTTTTGTTTGCTTTTCACGGCATCACGAATCAATCCTTCGGAAGAGATAAACTCCGAATACATCAAATCGGCACCATGCAGTTTGCACAATCTACGAAATGGTGGATCGCTTACGTCTTCCATAGGCGCAAGTAACAGTGGGAAATCGGGTAATATGATATTGCCAATTTTGGGCATTGGTGTAATTTTTTTGCAAAAATACAAAAATTTGCGGGTTTCAAGTTTAAGGATTCGAGTTTCACTCATATAAATCAAAACTTTGCTTTATATTTGCGGATTAATTCCTTACAGATGGGAATGTTGCGTTAGGGATTGCAGCGGCATCCTTTTGTGGAGCTTGCGGAACAAAAGATAGAGCGAAAAGCCCGACCCTTGGGGAACGCCATTAAAATTGACAGAAAAAGATCATGAAAAATATTAGAAACTTTTGCATTATTGCACACATTGATCACGGAAAAAGTACGCTTGCCGATCGCCTTTTAGGTGCTACACAAACCGTAACTGCTCGTGAAGAAAAGGCTCAATTGCTAGACAATATGGACTTGGAGCGCGAACGTGGTATTACCATTAAGAGTCACGCCATTCAGATGGAATATAAGTACAAAGGCGAAGATTATATTTTGAACCTGATTGATACTCCAGGGCACGTAGATTTTAGTTATGAAGTTTCACGTTCGATTGCAGCTTGTGAAGGTGCGCTTTTGATAGTAGATGCGGCACAAAGTATTCAAGCACAAACTATTTCTAATTTGTATTTGGCTTTAGAAAACGACTTGGAGATTATTCCGGTTTTGAACAAAGTTGATTTGCCTAGTGCTAATCCAGAGGAAGTTAGCGATGATATTATTGATTTATTAGGTTGTAAATTAGAAGATATCATTCACGCTTCGGGTAAAACTGGTTTTGGTGTAGAAAATATTTTAGCGGCCATAATTGAAAAGATTCCGCCACCAAAAGGAACCGTTGACGAACCATTACAAGCCTTGATTTTTGACTCACATTACAATCCGTTTCGAGGAATTGAAGTTATTTTTCGTGTGAAAAATGGCGAAATCAGAAAAGGACAAAAAATCAAATTCATGGCTACCGGCAATGAATATTTTGCCGACGAAGTGGGTACTTTGAAATTGAATCAGGTTCCGAAAAACGTGATTTCTACCGGTGATGTTGGGTATTTAATATCAGGAATTAAAGAAGCTAAGGAAGTCAAAGTGGGTGACACGATTACCGATGCCAAAACGCCAACTACCAATATGATTACGGGTTTTGAAAATGTAAAACCGATGGTTTTTGCTGGGATTTACCCTGTTGATACCGAAGATTTTGAAGATTTAAGAGCTTCAATGGAAAAACTGCAATTGAACGATGCTTCGTTAGTTTTTGCGGCAGAAAGTTCGGCGGCTTTGGGATTTGGTTTCCGTTGTGGATTTTTGGGAATGTTGCACCTTGAAATTATTCAAGAGCGTTTGGAACGTGAGTTTGATATGACTGTAATTACTACTGTTCCCAACGTTTCGTATTTGGCATATACCAAAAAAGAGCCTGAAACAGCTTTAATTGTTAACAATCCTTCCGATTTACCAGAGCCCTCTAAACTGGATCGTGTGGAAGAACCTTATATCAAAGCGACCATCATTACCAAATCGGATTTTGTGGGTAATGTGATGAGTTTGTGTATTGAAAAACGTGGAGTAATTACCAATCAAACCTATTTGACTACCGAACGTGTGGAATTGAATTTTGACATGCCGTTGGCCGAAATTGTATTTGATTTTTACGATCGATTGAAAACAGTTTCTAAAGGATATGCGTCGTTTGATTATTCTCCAATTGGCATGCGCACTTCAAAATTGGTAAAATTGGATGTGTTATTGAATGCGCAATCGGTGGATGCCCTTTCGGCATTGATTCACGAAGACAATGCGTATAATATTGGTAAAAAAATGTGTGAGAAATTGCGCGAATTGATTCCGAGACAACAATTTGACATTCCTATTCAAGCGGCCATTGGGGCCAAAATCATCGCTCGCGAAACCATCAAAGCGTTGCGTAAAGACGTTACCGCTAAATGTTATGGAGGTGATATTTCACGTAAGAGAAAACTTTTGGAAAAACAGAAAAAAGGAAAAAAGAGAATGCGTCAAGTAGGTAATGTTGAAATTCCACAAGAAGCGTTTATGGCGGTGTTGAAGTTGAATGATTAATAAGTACGAGGTACAATATACGAAGTACAAAATTTAAAAATATAGAGAAACCCAATGGCGAAAGTTGTTGGGTTTTTTGTTTATATGAAACCCTTTAATCTAACACAAAAAACTTTGTACCTTTGCGCCCAAGTAACTTATAAAAAAGTGAATGAAGAGATTGCTTCGTTCCTCGCAATAACTATGATAGAAGATAAAAATCCGCAACGTACTTCCCTTTCCCAACTGGGAGAATTTGGCTTGATTGAACATTTGACTAAAAACTTCGATGTAAAAAATGTTTCGACTTTAAAAAGTATTGGTGATGACGCTGCTGTTTTGGATTTTGCAGCCAAAAAAGCGGTGGTTTCTACCGACTTATTGATTGAAGGTGTGCATTTTGATTTGTCATACATGCCGTTGCGTCATTTGGGCTATAAAGCAGTGGTGGTGAATGTTTCTGACATTTGTGCAATGAATGCTAAACCGACACAAATTACCGTCTCGGTAGCGGTTTCCAATCGTTTTCCGTTGGAAGCGTTGGAAGAGTTATTTGACGGAATTGCTTTGGCGGCAAAATTTTATAATGTTGATGTTATTGGTGGCGATACTACATCGTCTCAAAAAGGCTTGATTATTTCGATAACCGCCATTGGTGAAGCAATGGAAGAAGAAATTGTTTATAGAAATGGTGCGAAATCTAGTGATCTATTAGTCGTGACAGGTGATTTGGGTTCGGCATACATGGGATTACAAGTGTTGGAACGCGAAAAACAAGTGTTTCAAGTGAACCCGAACAATCAACCCGATTTGGATGCCTATACCTATTTAATTGAAAGACAATTACGACCAGAAGCGCGTCACGACATTAGAGAATTATTTGAAAAATTGGACTTAAAACCCACTGCAATGATTGACATATCTGACGGATTGTCGTCGGAGATTATTCATATTTGTAAGCAAAGTAAGGTAGGTTGTAATTTATATGAAGAGAAAATTCCGGTAGACCCGCAGTTTATCAATGTGTGTGAAGAATTTAATATTGATTCGACTACAGTGGCGATTAATGGTGGTGAAGATTATGAATTGTTGTTTACTATTGCTGTAGAAGATTATGATAAAATCAAAGCCAATCCCAATTTTACTGTCATTGGACACATGGTTCAAGAAAGTGAAGGCATTCATTTGATTACGAGAGCCAATACTAAAATACCGCTGAAAGCTAGAGGCTGGAATGCATTAGAAGAATAAATATAAAAAAAGCGATACAGTATTGTATCGCTTTTTTATTATAATAACATGCCGCGGTCTTTGGCAACATCTACTAATTCGGAGTCTTTGCATCCTGAAATCCCTAAAAGATCTTTCATATTTTCTTTTCTAGTTTTTACAGAGCTTGAAGAAATGGTGATGTAAAGTGGAATGTCGTCGTATTTTACGCCTTTATATAAATAATGGAGTATTTGTTTGTCGATAACATCTACGTATACTTTTTCTTTTTGTTGGTTGTTTAAAAACTTAATCACCGAATCACTATAGTATACTTCGCCTTTAATTAAGGTATCTAAAGCTAGTATCATACTATCAAATCCCAAATCATTTTTAATGACCAAGCCTTGTGGGTTGATTTCTTCTATTATGGATTGTACTTTTAAACTTTCAGAATGCATGGTTAAAAGTGCAATCTTACAATTGGGCATTTCTTGCATTAAAAGTTTGGCAATATCTTCACCAGTGTTAATGCCTTTTTCCTCATAAGTAGGCATACTTACATCTAAAAAAGCAATATCATAAGCAACTGGTGCGTTCATTACGGCTTCATAACCTGTTTTGCAATCTATAGCTTCGAAAAACGTAAATTCGATATTTTTGTTAGGAAATAATTTGATCACATTTTTATACCCTTGAATGATAAACGGGTGGTCATCTACGATCAATACATTAATGTTTTGGGGATTCATTGTTATACTTTAATTGATTTGTGTTCCAGTGGAACGGTAATTTTAACTTGAGTTCCTTTATTTAAAGCCGATTTAATTTCAATGGTACCTTCACTTTCATGAGTTCGAGTAACAATGTTTTTCAAACCGATACCTTTACTTTTTTTATCGACTTCAAATCCGATGCCGTCGTCTGCAATATTAAGAATTAAATTTCCTTTTTTATCTTTTTTAAACTCAACTTTTATCGAAGTTGCTTTTGCATATTTATTAATGTTTTGCAAACTCTCTTGAAGAATACGGTATAGATTGATTTTGGTGGTGTTTGACAACAAATCCCAATCGATATTGACATCGATTTTGGTAGACAGCGAAGCTTTATTAACTTTGGCTTGCTCCTCCAAAAGGTTGTTTACGATGGCTACAAAGTTATTAATTAAAACGTATTTCTCTCTACTCAACTCATGAGAAATTTCGCGAAGATCTTGCTCAATGGTTTTTAATTCATCCAGACAGCGCACGCGTTCTTTTACAGCCTCTTCATCTGTTCGTTGATTAAGACCATCCAGATTGAGACGCAAGCCAAACATTCGTCCTAAAACACCATCGTGAAGTTCTTTGGCGATTCTCGATTTTTCTAGAACACGACCTTCTTCTAGTTTATTTTGTTGGGTAATGATGAGTTTGTAAATCTCTTCGTTGGCACGTTGTTGCGATTGCCGCAGAATGAGTTCTCTACTTCTAGCTCGTTGTGCTCTCATAAAAAATAAGAACCCACCAATAACCATGGTTCCCATGAAGTAGTTGAGGATGTTTCTGTTTTTTTCTTCGAGATCGTTATTTTCTTTTTTGATTTCTTCAGTCTCTAATTCAATACGTGCAAATCGATCTTTGGAGTTTCGTTCAACAACCTGAAGACTGTCACTTATTCTTATATACTCTTTAGTATATTCATATGAATTTTCAGAATCAACATAAGAAGCTTGTTTTAATGCAAAAATAATATTTGAAGGTAGTTTACTTTTTCTGGCTAATTTTAGAGAAATGTCAGCAAATTTATTTGATTGAACTTTATCACCTATGGCATAATAGTATTCCGAAATATGATTGTAACTTATTATTGAAAAAGACAAATCTCCAATACTATCTCTAATCTTTAAAGATTCAAAAAACAATTTAGGCAACTGATTATAATCTTTTATTTGAAGTTTACAATATGATAAATTATCAATTATGTTTGAATATAAAATCGGAGAATCTTTCTTTAAATTTTTAGATTTTAGAGATAAATCATAGTAGTATATAGCTTCTTTATATTTTTTAATACTTTGCTTTATATAACCTATATTACTTAAACAAATAGACTCTTTATGCTGATTATCTTCTAGTTTATTATCTCTTACAATTTTTATCGCTTGATTAAGATAGTTAATACCTTTATCGTACTCTGCTAATTTATTTGACACCAACCCTAATTGGTTTAATATACCATAAAGTTTAAGTTTGTCATTTGTACGTTTAGCTAAAATATAAGCATTTGACAATGACAAATCAGCACCAGAAAAATCATTACAAACATATTGGATTATTCCTTTTTTTAATAGTATTGTAGAATAACCATCATAGTCATTTAACTCTTTATATATTTTTTCTGATTTAGAAAAAAAATAAAAAGCACTATCGAAAGTTTGCTTTTGATTATAATAATTCCCTAGAGATCTATAAGATTTTGCAATATTAATAGTATCGTTAGATTCTAGTGCCTTTTTCAATAGAATATTGGAAGCTGATTTATAATCAGGCCAATTTCCAAGATTATAAAATCTTACAATTAACTCATATGTTAAATCCCTTTCTGACCGTGTGTTACTTCCTCCTTTTAAAAGCAAAAAAGCTTTTTTAGCATATTTTAATTTTAATTTAACCGGAATAGATTCTACGTCACATTTATATATATAGGCAGAAATAGTATCTGAACTGGCAGGGATATATTGTTTACCATTATCCTTACTTTCACGTTTGTTACATGAAAAGAAGAACAATATAATTAACACTAAATATAAGTATATCTTGTTCAATATAGATTTTTTCAGAAAAACAAATTTACATAACAATTTTAAATAAAAAAAGCTATTCAAAATTGAATAGCTTTTTTTATATTATGTTATTAAGTTTACTGACCTACAGGTGTATTTGTCCCTCCACCAATCTCAAACTGACCTACCGGAGTGTTTGTTCCTCCTCCAATGTTTAGTTGTCCTACTGGAGTGTTTGTTCCTCCACCAATCTCAAACTGACCTACTGGAGTGTTTGTACCTCCTCCAATATTTAGTTGTCCTACTGGAGTATTTGTTCCTCCACCAATCGGAGATGTAAAAGATGTTAACACCATCATTAAAGAAAATAATCCGAATATTACTAATGATTTTTTCATGATTCTAAATTTTTATAGTTTTTGTTAGACTTTTATTGTTGTGTAAAAAGCCAGTTATAAAACTTGTTTGGGGCTTTTAGACGTCGTAAAACTACTACAGTAATGAGAATCAATTGATAACGTAACGCGTGTAAGATGTGGAATGGTACTGTTTGTTAGTAAACAACAGTCAAATTTGGGTGAATGGCTATTTTTTGAAATACCTACTTTTTTAATGTAATTAATATTGTTTTGTTTTATGTTATTTATTTGATTTTCAATTATTTATAAATAAAATTTTAACATAAATAATATTTAAAATAAAAAAGAGTCATAAAACAGTGTTGTTTTTACGACTCTTTTTATGTACACCTAAAAAAAGGTATTAAATAGGAATGGTAATGAAAATCGATGTGCCTACCCCAAGCTCTGATTTAATGTTTATGTTACCCTCAATTTCTTTCAAACGATTGTGTATGTTTTTTAAACCAATTCCGTCGGTTTGTGACTCCACAAATCCAATTCCGTTGTCTTGAACCGCGATGCCAATACAGTGGTAATCTAATACAATATTAATATTAGCATAGGTTGCTTGAGCGTGTTTATTGGTGTTGTGAATGATTTCCTGTAAAATGCGATACAAATTTATTTTTATCTTACCCGATACTGCTTCCCAAGCGATTTTTGGGTCCATCTCGAGTTGGAATTGGGCAGGATAGGTTTTATTTTGTTCTTCTACTAATTTTTCTAACAACACCTCAAAAGTATTTGTTTCTTCAAAAACATCTGTACTTAAATTGTGTGTTATAGAACGAATTTCATTTTCAATATCTTTAATTTTATCTATATGATGTAGGGCTTTTTCAATAGTGTCTTTATCGGTATTTTGAGAAATCGCATATAGGTTAAATCGCGTACTGGCCAATTGGTTCATTACATTATCATGCAATTCGAGGGCAATCCGTCTTTTTTCATTTTGGCGTACCTCTTCCTCTTTGGCATGTTGGCCGAGTAGCAATTTGTATATTTCTTCGTTGGCATTTTTTTGATCTTGTAATAATTGCATTTCGTTTTGTTTTGCTTTTTGCCTGTATATTACAAAGAGCAATATAACTATTATCAAAATCACAGCTATTGTAGATGAAATTGCCCATTTGAGTTTTACGGCTTTTTCTTTTTCTTTACTTATTTCATTAGTTTCTAATTGAATCTTATAGAATTGACTTCTTTTTTTTCTTTCCGAATAAATCAAACTATCACTTAGTTTGTGATATTGCTCTAAATAAATTGGTGCATTTTCTAAATCTGTATATCCTGCATTACTTAGTATTGTCAAGTAATAATAATACTCCCCAGATTTTTTTCCTAAATTTAATGCTTTATTCGAAAATTCTTTAGCTTTAACATATTTCTTCTTTTTAAAATAATATTGTGATAAGTACATATTTACAATAGCAGCTTCTTTATAAATTTTATCTTTTTTAAAAATTGAATCAGATTTTTTTAACATCTCTAGAATTATATCGTATTTATTAAGTTTTATATAACAGCAACTCAAGTTCTCATAAATATATGCTACTAGCAAATCATCTTTATGAAATTTCATTTCATTATTAAGTGCCATCTTAAAGTAAAAAATTGCTTTATAATAATCTCCTTTTTCTCTGTATGCATTTCCAATATTGTTAAGAGAAGTTCCTATCAAATTATTTTGTATTGAAGATTTAAGATTATATTTTACAACTAAATTTAAAGCTTCTTCATGACATTTTATAGCAGTTTTATATTCTTTTAATGAATTGTAAATATTTCCTAATTCATTTAAAACACTATACATTCTATAATACATTTTCTTTTTTTTAAAAAGAATTAATGCCTGCTTCAATGAAAGCTCAGCTCCTAAATAGTCACTTATATTATTTTGCACCCAACTTTTACGATAATATACTTCACCTAAACCAACAATATCAGTTGTTTTCTTATAACTTTTAATTGCTTTTTCATAATAATAGTAAGCGCTATCAAATTCTCTCTTATTTTTAAAAAACGCTCCGTTTATTCTATATAACATAGCTAGTGTAAGATTATCACTTGTTTTTGAAAAGATTTTTATATAATTTTTTCTAGTTTTTGCAAGTCCCTCATTATTTTTTGTTCTACTATAATTTATACATCCAACAAATAAATACCACCTAACCAACGTATCATTCTTACTCAAATCAATAAAAGAAAACGCTTTTTGGTTGTATGCATCACGCATTTTAAAAGGGATGGTGTCGTTACTGGCGAGGTCAAGGTATTTTTTAATGGAGTCGTTTTGGGGCTGAGAGACCGTTTCATGATTATTAGTATTGCAACCAAACAGCAGCAATACCATTATTGTAATTATAAAACTTAAGGTAGTCTTCATATTCATCTTTTTAAATAAATAAAAGTGAGCTCCAAGTTTGCACTTGAAACCCACTCTTGAGAAAATTGATTGTCTTTTATAAAGGTGTAATTTAATAATCAAATGCAGACGTGTAAATACAAATTCTGGTTGGCGTTTATGATTATACTATAAAAAACTTCTCGATCCTCTTTTATTAATATTCCCCTAAATGTATAGAGGTAATCACATTACTGGTATTGTAATTAATGACTACAAAATCATCCAAAGCAGTACCGCTGTTTGAGGTAAGATTTATTATTATAAACCCTAGTCCACTTTTTACTTCCTTATTAGCAAATGAAGTCGGGTATAAACTCGACACGACACTGATATTAGCCCCAACTTTGAGACTGTTATTCATAAAACTAAAAGTATTGTCTTTGAGAGCAAAATCAACCAAATCATTGCCTTGGAAATAAAAACTATTTCCGCCAGATTGGTATTCATCATAAGTTAAACCGGTCATTTCATTGTAATAATCATCTGGTAATCCGGAGATGTTCAACGAACTTAATAACTGTGTTTTACTTAAATTTAAGGAAACGCCATTAACCTTTAATTGATTATATGGTAACGAATTGTTTTGTGCGTAGGCAAATCCTACACTGAACAGAAGCATTAAAATTGTTTTTTTCATAATTATAGTTATTGACAATTAGATTTTGAACCTGTGGCTTGAAATGTGGTGGTACTAAAAATAGTATCCATATAATTCATAGGATCCACTTCTACCCATGAATTACCCATTTTCTTTTTGGCCTGTAAATGCAAATGAGGAGTTACTCCTGCAGCTGCTGCATTCCCAGATGTTCCAGACTGTGCTATTGGCAAGCCTTCCGTAACACTACTGCCATTATTTACAGCCACTGAACTTAGATGACAATATTTAATTCGTATTGTCTCACCATTTATTACGGATTCTATCTCAATATAATTTCCTAAAGAATTTTTAACATATTGAGACGCTCCAAACATATTTCTTGAAGAAACCACTGTTCCTCCGTGCATAGCAAAAACTTGACTGCCTAATGGGAGCTGAAGGTCTAAACCTCCATGTTTCTTTTTACCAGGTAACCCACCACAAGAACTGTTCCCGTTTCTAGTACATCCATAGGTTCCACCTGCTGGATTTGATGGGCTTGAAGGACATACTTTAGGATTTTTTACGGGATCACCAGGACATGGTGGTTGATCGTTTTGCTCACTTTCACCATTGGACCCAAAAATCCCACCAGCATGTGGTGAAGTTCCAATTGGGTCTCCACCACCCGACCCAGCATTAGACGAAGCTACACAGTTTAATGTTCCTACCAATACATGAGAAACGCTAGTTCCTGTCCATTCAGGACCCCAACAACCATCTATCGGGCATGGAGTAACGGTAACTACTTCTTGCCAAGTATATATCATCGTACAATCTTCATTATAGCTAAACCTGCTTAGAATTTCTTCTAAAGTTTCACTCTCTGCTATTTCTGAAGCCTTGCATTTATTAGTAAAATCAATTTCTTCAGGAGTATCAATTTTTAATTTCTCTTGTTCCGTTAGGGTATACCTTAATGCATATGCTTTATAGTTTCCGTCGGGTTTAGAAATTAAAACTAAATTATCCAAAAAAGTCTTATCTGGTTTAATGATCTCAAATGTAAATGAGTCATAATTCTCACCTTGAATATACTTTACTTTATCCGTGTCGATTGAGTAGCCATTAACGGTATCGGTGATAATTCTACCAACACTATTTTTTTTAAAGGCTTTACTATTTCTAATTTTCTTCATCAACATCGGTTTTGATTCTAAAAATGAGGACTTTACATAGCTAACTTTTGCTTTAGATTTATAAAGAACCTCTTCATAAACACTATTCTCGCAACTCATTAACATAAAAAAAAGTACTACACTAAAAGTTTTGAAAAAAAAATAATTAATTTTTTTCATAGATTTGCATATAATTTTAAATTATTGCAGTCTTGCTTTGTGTCGTCGAAAACATATAAAGGCAGGGCTGCTTTTTTTTGTGGTTGGTTTATCGTACCTTTTACATAATAACAAACCTCTAAAATAAATAAAAGGTTCTGTTTTTTATAAGATTCAAAAAACCAGAATATTTTTTGAAACTTGTCACGATTGGGTGGTAAGCCCACACACATTTACCTGCCTTTAAATGATTTAGCCCATTTTGTTATTTTTTGATATGGTAAAGTTAGCAGTTAATTTAACATAACAGGTAAGCAAAAAGTGTACATTTTCGAAAAATTTTACCTACTAAATTAGACCCTGTTTTCGAGCTTCTCGAAGGATATCTTCGTCGTTCCCTTTTTCTATTCCAAAAAAATGTTTAATAGCTACTTTTCTCTTATCCACGGCGCTTTTAGACAGACAAAGTTGTTCTTGGATGGTTTTAGTTTTTACTCCTTTGGAAAGTAAAATAATGATCTGTTGGTTGTAACTATCTAATTTTTTTACTTCAGCAGGAGCCTTTTCTAAATACTTTAAAACGGTTACACTATAATATTTTTCGCCTTTTAAAATTAATTCAAAAGCATTTAAAAAATCTTCGGAATTGACATCACTCTTTAACATAATGCCTTCAGGATTAGCTTTCTCTATTATTTGATCAATGACAATTTTCTCGGTATGTGAAGTAAGAACGATTATTTTAGTCTGTGGCATATAGGCTCTAATCAACGCCACGAGATCAACTCCAGAATGCAATTTCTTTTCTGCATAAGGTGGCATAGTAATATCAACAAAGACAACATCAAATGCAATTTCATGATGCTTTGTAATCACTTTATATGCCGATTCACAATCGAAAGCTGTGGTGATTTTTAAATCATATTTCTTTTTACTTAAGGATAAAATAGCTTTATAACCTTCAATAATTGCGGCGTGATCATCGATCATTAAGAGGTTCAGTTCCATCGTTTCTTTTTGTGAAACTAACCTTTTTTTTCAAAAAAATCAAAAAAAATTAAATCTCAATGTAATTTCCAGAAGCTATTGTAGCAATTATGGCATCAATATTTTCTTTGTACGATTTTGAAAATGGCAATTTAGTAGTAGAATTTTTGATATGACAAACCGTGTTTCCAGTATGAATTCTAGAGATGTAATCAATGTTAACGATATAACTATTATGAATTCTAACAAACGGATATTTCAAGACCCCTTCAAAATGTTTTAGGGTTTTGAAAGCCGTGATCATTTCGCCACCATTCAAATGAATATCGGTAGAATTATTATCCGCTTGAAGGTAAGCAATGTCTTTAGCATCGATATATCGGTAATCACCATACGATTTTACACAAATAATGAGTGGTTTTTCATGAGAATTTTCGGGACGAAGTAATTTAACCGATTTGCTTTTTTCTGAAGATTCTTCCGTTTCGTCTATAACTTCAACTTCTGAAGTGGTTTCAGTAGCATCAGAAACATTAATGGTATTTTGAAGTGGTTTCGGAAATTCAGCTAATGGTGCAATAGTTGTAATTTTATGCTCTAAATCTTTATCCAAACGAAATAAAGTTTTACGCAATTCTTTTACATCAATCGGATTGATAAAATAGTCGTAAACACCATATTTAAAAGCCTTGTAACTCAATACCTCTGTAGCAGTAGTAACAATTACTTTCGGAACTACTTTTAAATAACGGTGCAATTCGTTGATGAATTCTAAGGAAAGATTAGACGCTGAATTGGCTGGATTAATTTCAAGGAAAACAATATCTGGTATAGCTTCTAAAACTACGTCTAAACCATCATCATAATTGTGAGCCATAGCCAAAAAATGCAAGTTCTGAAAACGTTCCGCCGCAGCTTTAGTTTTCATTGCATTAGAATGATTATCGTCTATAATTACGAATGATAAATTTCTCAATTGCCTTACTTTTTGGGGTAAAGCATCAGTTTATGAGTTCACACAACTCACGGATAAATAATAAGATAGCTTGGGGCTAATGTTTTTTTTCATTGTAAAATCACACATTTTTACAACGTCACTAAATTAAATGATTTAGTAAAATACTGTAAGAAGGCAAGTTGGGTTTTTTTAACAATTGATAGTTTTTAGTTGAACGGATAAAATCATCGATGAACAACCTTATTTGTAGAAGAAATTCCGATTTTATTTACTTATTAAATCCAGATTATAACATCAAACTTAAAAACAAAATACAAACAAAAAAATTTGTAATAAATTGTATTTCAATATTTTGAATCATTTAAAACACTATAAAAAGGAAAGTAAAATATATTTTTTGTAAGAAATATCATTAAAAACCATTGACTCATTAATTTCGTTTAAATTAACTTAAAAAATGTATCGGTTATTAACAATCCATTTAGAAGAAATAACATAAAAAAAGGCCCGAAATTCGGACCTCTTAATTTTTTATACTGTTTTCATCAACCAGTTTCTCATGGAAACCTCATTGTTAATGATATGTCGCAATTCTGAAATCTTCACACGATCTTGTTGCATCGTATCTCGGTGTCGAATCGTTACTGTTTGATCTTCTAAAGTTTGATGATCGACTGTGATGCAAAACGGTGTTCCCAAGGCATCTTGTCTTCGGTAACGTCTTCCAACAGCGTCTTTTTCATCGTAGGCCACATTGAAATCCCATTTCAAATCGTCTATAATACTTTGAGCCACTTCTGGTAAACCGTCTTTTTTAACCAATGGTAAAACCGCCGCTTTTGTTGGCGCTAAAACCGATGGCAAACGCAAAACTGTTCTGGTGGAACCATCTTCTAAGATTTCTTCTTGTAGAGAAGTTGCAAAAACGGCTAAGAACATTCTGTCTAAACCAACCGAAGTTTCTACTACATAAGGTACGTAACTCGAATTGGTTTCGTTATCAAAAAATTGTAATTTTTTACCCGAAAACTGTTCGTGTGCCTTCAAATCGAAGTCGGTTCTCGAGTGAATTCCTTCCAATTCTTTAAATCCAAATGGGAAATTGAATTCGATATCTGCCGCTGCATTAGCATAATGCGCTAATTTTTCGTGATCGTGAAAACGGTAATTTTGTTTTCCTAAACCTAACGATAAATGCCAGTTCAAACGCGTGGTTTTCCAGTATTCATACCATTTCATTTCTTCGCCTGGTTTTACAAAAAACTGCATTTCCATTTGTTCAAATTCACGCATTCTGAAAATAAACTGTCTGGCTACAATCTCATTTCTAAAGGCCTTTCCAGTTTGAGCAATACCGAATGGAATCTTCATTCTACCGGTTTTTTGAACGTTTAAAAAATTGACAAAAATTCCTTGTGCCGTTTCCGGACGCAAGTATAAATCCATTGCATTTTCGGCAGAAGCTCCTAATTTAGTCCCGAACATCAAGTTGAACTGCTTCACATCCGTCCAATTTCTAGAACCTGTTTCTGGATCGGCAATTTCTAGTTCTTCAATCAACGCTTTAACATCTTCCAAATCGCCATTTCCTAACGAACGACCCATTCGCTCTAAAATTTCTCGCTCTTTGGCAAGATATTCCATCACTCGTGGATTGGTGGTTTTGTATTGTTCTTCATCAAAAGAATCGCCAAAACGATCGCGCGCTTTTTCAATTTCTTTCTTGGCTTTCAGGTTTAATTTTTCGGCATAATCCTCAATTAAAACGTCGGCTCTGTATCTTTTTTTAGAATCTTTGTTATCAATTAACGGGTCGTTAAAAGCATCTACGTGTCCAGAAGCCTTCCAAGTAGTAGGGTGCATCAAAATAGCTGCGTCTAATCCCACAATGTTTTCGTGCATTTGCACCATTGCTTTCCACCAGTATTCGCGAATGTTTTTCTTTAATTCAACACCGTTTTGAGCGTAGTCGTATACTGCACTCAAACCATCATATATTTCGCTTGACGGAAAAATGAATCCGTACTCTTTTGCATGCGAAACTACATTTTTAAATAAATCGTCTTGTTTTGCCATAGTGGTGCAAAAATATAAAAAGTGACTCTAAAATGACAACTTATATTGAATTGTATCAAAGATTTTTTTAATTTTATTCCTTTCAAAGCCAACACCTATGTTTACAAGCCTAATTAATCTCTTTTTCCCTAGAGCTTGCTGTGGATGCAACTCGTTTTTACTTTCGGATGAAATCGTAATTTGCACGGTGTGCCGACACGAAATTCCGCTTACCCATCACCACAAAATTCCAAATAACGAAGCTTTTGTTAAGTTTTATGGTCGAATACCAGTCGAATTTGCGGCAGCATTATTTTATTTTCACAAAAAAGGCATTGTTCAAGAATTAATTCACAAGCTAAAATACAAAGGCCATCAAGAAATTGGAGAAATGATTGGCAGTTGGTATGCCGAAGAATTAAAATCGGTTGCTAGTATCAAAACCATCGATTGCATCATTCCAGTGCCGTTGCATCACAAAAAACTTAAAGAACGAGGTTACAATCAAGTAACTACTTTTGGCGAAGCTTTGTCTAAAACCCTGAATATTCCTTACGCTCCTGACATTTTAATTCGACAAATCTATTCTAAAACGCAAACCAAAAAAACTATTTTAGGTAGAAGTGAAGTCGTAGCAAGTATTTTCGGGGTTGCCTTTGACGAAAGTCAGCATTACAAACATTTCCTACTGATTGACGATGTGATTACAACCGGATCAACATTGGAAGCTTGCAGCCGTGAATTACTGAAAATTCCAGGTGCAAAAGTCAGTATTGTTTGCATGGCAATAACGCAGTAATGATTTTTAGTTAATTATACATAAAAACATTTCGTTTCCTCTAAATATAATTGTTATTTTGCCTAGAGAAAATATACACTGATGCAAAAAAGTTATTCTAAATATATACTGTTCTTTTTGGCTTTAGCAATTAGTAGTTGTGCCAAAAGAGGCACCATTACTGGTGGCGCAAAAGACACACTTGCACCCAAAATGATTAGCAGTCTTCCTAAAAACTTTGCTACCAATTTTAACGGAAAAGAAATCAAGATAACCTTTGATGAATATGTTAAACTAAAAGACATTAGCAAACAGTTAATTGTTTCGCCACCCATGAAACTGCAACCCGAAATTTTACCGTACACCGCTAGTAAATACATCACCATTAGAATTAAAGATACGTTACAACCCAACACCACTTACAGTTTTAATTTTGGAAAAAGCATCCAAGACAATAACGAAGGAAATCCGTATCAGCAATTCAAATATGTTTTTTCTACCGGAAATCACATCGATTCGTTGAAATTGGGTGTTAAAATAAAAGATGCTTTAGAGAAAAAAACAGACAATTACGTTTCAATTATGTTGTATGAAGTAAACGACAAATACAACGATTCGTTAATTTACAAACAAGTTCCGAGGTATGTTACCAATACGTTAGACAGTTTGAAATTAGCGGCTTTAGAAAATTTGAAACAAGGAAAATACCGACTAATAGCCATTAAAGATGTCAATTCGAATAATAAATTTGATCCCAAAACGGACAAAATTGGTTTTCAAAAAGATTTCGTTTCCATCCCGAATGACACCTTATACGAATTGGAATTGTTTAAAGAAGTAACGCCTTTTAAAGCTTTGAATGTAGCCCAAGCATCGGCAAGTAGATTTACTATGGGTTACGAAGGAAATCCTAAAGATGTTAAAATAAACATCAAACGAAAAGGAGAAGAATTGCCTTTTATCATCAGTCAACTTCCAAAAAAAGATTCGTTACAAGTTTGGTTCAACGGAGTTAAAGGCGATTCATTAAGTATTGATGTAGCTAAGGATAAATTCAAAAAAACCTTTTCATTGAAAGTGAAAGATCAGAAAAAAGATTCCTTAAAATTGTCTACAGATATAACATCTACCTTGCATTTTAGAGAAACTTTTACTGTAAACTCGACAGTTCCATTGACCAAATGGGATGAAACTAAAATGAAATTGGTTAATAAAGATTCGGCAGATGTTAAGTTCACTACCGAGTACGATACGTTCAATCAAAAATTGAAATTCAATTTCAAAAAAGAACCCTTAGACCGCTACAGCTTAAAAATTTTTCCAGGTGCGTTAATCGATTACAATGAAAAAACCAACGATACGTTAATTTATAATTTTTCTACCAATAACGTTTCTGATTACGGTAATTTGAAAGTGGTTTTGGAAAATGTAAAACGTTATCCTGTTATCGTTGAACTCACCAACAGTAAAGGCGATGTTTTGGCCAGTGAATATTCTGAAAAAAGCAACATCATAACCTTTGACTTGTTAGAACCAAACAAATTTACGTTACGTGTCATTTATGATGATGACAAAAACAAGTCATGGACGCCCGGAAGTTTTCTTGAACAACGTCAAAGCGAAGAAGTAATGTATTTTCCCAAAGAAATCGACATACGAGCCAATTGGGATTGGGAACAAGTATTTGATTTAAAAAATACTAATTAATGTAACGTAAAAGTATCTTTATCGTTTAAAAAAGCCAATTTAGTTCTCGTTTCATCCAAAGACTTTTTATCTAATTCTACGATAAAAACACCTTCGTTTTCTTGTGGTTCTTGCATGTAATTTCCTAGAAAATCGACTGCTTGCGAATGCCCAACATAGTCGTGATTATTAGCATCTAATCCCACTCGATTGACGCCAATTACATAACTCATGTTTTCTACCGCTCGTGCTTTTAACAAAATATCCCAAGCATTTACACGTGGTTTTGGCCAATTAGCAACATAAATTAGCACGTCATAATTTTCTACATTTCTGGCGAAAACTGGAAAACGCAAATCGTAACAAATCAGCGGACAAATTTTGAATCCTTTATAGTTTACAATTAGCTTTTCTTTTCCAGAAGTATAGACTTTTTCTTCTCCAGCCAAGGTAAACAGATGGCGCTTGTCGTATGTTTGAATTGCACCTGAAGGAAACACAAACACCAATCGGTTGTAATAATTACCGTTTTCTTCAATAATCAAACTTCCAGTTACGGCACAATTTCGTAATTTAGCAACTTCTTTAAGCCATAAAACCGATTCCCCTTGCATGGTTTCGGCAACGTTTTTAGGATTCATAGTAAACCCAGACGTAAACATTTCGGGCAACACCATCAAATCGACATCAAGGGCAATTGTATTGATTTTTTCCTGAAGTAAATGCCGATTTTCAGTAGGATTTTCCCAAGATAATTCGGTTTGTATTAGAGCTATTTTCATGACTTATTTAATGGTTATTTCGTCTACAAAAATAAACGCATCGCCACCAGCGCCTTGATGCCATTCGGGTAATTTGCCGAAGTTATAGGCTTTAATTTTGATGTATTTGGCTTTGATTGCCGTATCCGTTTTATAACTGAAATTCTTGATGGTGTTTTCATCAACTTTTGGATCTACAGTATTTTCAATGGTTTTGACCAAGGTAAAATTGACATTATCTAACGAACTGTAATATTCTACTTTGGTTGGCATTAAAATCCAAGAACGCGAATCTTGTAAAAATCGGGCATTAAAATCGGAAACCATTTTCTCTGATTGCAAATCGATTGTTGCTTCAAAATCTTGACTTTGATAACCTTGCCAATCGCCTTTGCGCCAATTTTCCGTTCCTAGAATTCCGTCGAGCAAACCGTCGGGACCACCTGCATGATATTGCTGATTGTAAGTCGATTTAATATTGATGGTGTAATTGTTTGGTTTTTTGAAATAGGTGGCAGAAACAGTACTACTCTGTTTATTGTTATTCTTTACATAGGCAGTAACTGTTGACGTTTCTAGAATTTCAAGAGGTTCTGTATAGACCGTTGAAGGTAATTTTTTTTCTAAATAATCGTCCTTATCACTTATACTGTAATGAATAATGTCATTTGAATTTTTAGATTTAATTTCAATTTTCATTGCATTTTTAAACGATTTACTTTCGGCTTGAATCACTGGAACTGGAATAATGTTATCACACACCACATCATTGTCGGCTATTTCTGGAATATCAAATCCGAAATACTCTTTCTGATTTGAATAATTTTTCGTTGTGATTTCTTGAGAAGTTTTATTTTCTAAAGTAACTTTTATCTTTTTAAAATAAGGTTTTATGGTGGTCCATTCGCCTGTTCCAGGTGTCACTGCATAAATTCCCATTGAACTCAAGACATACCAAGCGCTCATTTGTCCGCAGTCTTCATTTCCTATTAAACCGTCTGGTGCATTTTTGTAAAAATTATTTAGAATAAAATTTACTTTTTCAGCCGATTTTTCTGGTTTTCCAATAAAATTGTACAAATACGCCATGTGATGACTGGGTTCGTTTCCGTGTGCGTATTGCCCAATCAATCCGGTAACATCGGCTTGTTCTCTTCCAGTAGTTTTACTTTCGCTGTTGAACATTTCGTCGAGTTTGGCTTCAAATTTTTCTTTACCACCGTAGGCTTCAATCATTCCGGCAATATCTTGCGGCACAAAAAACGAATATTGCCAAGAGTTTCCTTCGGTAAAATTATTATTGATTTCTTTTGGATCGAATGGTTTTTCCCAGCCGCCATTTTTCTTTGGTCGCATAAAACCAACATTCCAATCGAAAACATTCTTCCAACTTTGAGAACGTTTCATGAAATAATCGTAATCTTCTTTCTTATTTAAAATTTGCGCCATTTGTGCGATACACCAATCGTCGTAAGCATATTCTACCGTTTTAGAAACACTTTCGTGCTCGTCGTCCATCGAAATAAATCCTTGTTTTTTATAGGCATCTAAACCCAAATGATCCAACATCGCTGAATGTCTGGCAGCTTCAAAAGCTTTATTGTAATCAAAACCTGTAATTCCTTTTGCCATCGCATCGGCCATAACCGAAACCGAATGATACCCAATCATACAATCGGTTTCATTGGAAGCCAATTCCCAAACCGGCAATCGACCGCCTTGTTCGTATTGCTTGATGAAGGTATTGATGAAATCTGCAGTTCGTTTCTTCTCGATTAACGTATACAATGGATGTGCCGCACGAAACGTATCCCAAAGTGAGAATACTGAATAGTAATCAAAACCTTCGCCATTATGAACTTTATTGTCACGACCACGGTATTTGCCGTCGATATCTTGGGCAATATTCGGTTGCACCATAGTGTGGTATAAGGCCGTGTAAAAAATGGACAATTTATCTTTATCGGTTTCTGAAATCTCAATTTTAGAAAGCTCTTTGTCCCAAGCTTGTTCAGCTTCTTGTTTCACTTTATTAAAATCCCAGCCTTTAATTTCGGAACTGTTTATTTTAGCACCATCATAACCGGTTGGAGAAAGTGCCACTTTTATGGAAATTTGTTCGCCTTTTTTGACTTGTTTGGAAAAACTCAATTTCAAAATCGTACCCGAATACAAACCGTTTTTATTTTCCTGATTGGCTTCGGCTTTATTAATTGTCATGGGAACGCTGAATTCGATTCGAGCATAAACATATTGATCTTTAGCCCAAGCTTCACTTCTACGAAGGATTTCGATGGTTTTAGCGTCGATGGTTTTAACTTCACCATACAACAATTTGTCACGGTGATTTAAATCGAGAATGATATTGGCTTGTCCTGCATTGTTGAAGGTGTATTGGTGAAATCCTACTCGCGTTGATGAAGTCAATCGAACATCAATATTGTTTTTATCAAGCTTTACTGAATAAAACCCTGCTGTTGCTTTTTCATTAGCATGTGAAAACTTAGAACCGTATTCTTTGGAATTAAAAGAAGGTTGTCCCATGGTTGGCATGAGCATGATATCGCCATAATCGGTGCATCCTGTTCCGTTTAAATGGGTATGTGAAAATCCGTAAATGACAACATCATCATAATGATATCCAGAACAACCATCCCAACTACCATCGATGCGCGTATCGGGTGAAAGTTGGACCATTCCAAAAGGCATGGTTGCGCCAGGATACGTATGTCCGTGACCGCCAGTTCCTATCATTGGATTGACATACTGATGGTAATTTTGAGCAAAAGAACTTATTGAAATTAAAAGCCCAAATGATATGATGAGTTTTTTCATAGTGTTGTTTGTTTGTAAAATCAAAGATAAAAAAAACGCATTCAAGTTAATGAATGCGTTTGCTTTAATTTTATTATTCTAATTTATTGTAAAACATAACTAAACGAACCGAGTAAAGTGTGTGATGTTGCGGTTAAGTTTACCCCATTATTTGTCGTAAAATTGAAATTTCCTTTTACTAATTTAGTAGAAGCTGTATAACTTGTAATGGTTATAGAACCACTAATGGTATTTACAGTTTCTGCTGGTGAGGTTCCTGAAATATCAAAATCGGCATAATAGCCACCAGCTACAAGTGAATTCGTAAAACTATGAGTTCCCACAGAAACGTCATTTTTAGGAATAACCACTTTGATGTCATAGATTTTATTTCCAATCTTGGCTTGTTTTCCAGCACCAACATTTTTATACCCTTTCAGTAAAAAATAATTGTTTCCATATTCGCCACCAGAAACATCTGCAGCGTTACCACCATTTTGTGGAGGTGTATCATAAATTACGCCATCCACTCGGGTAGTCATCGCAACCGAAGTGTCGCCACCACCAGTTCCGCCGCCGCCAGTATTATCAGTGCTAGAAGTATCCGAACTACAAGAAAACAAAGTAGTCAACACAACTGCTGAAATAATAACCTTTTTTAGCATATCCTAATTATTTAATACTTGCTTTCAGATATTCTCTGTTCATGCGAGCAATATTTTCTAACGAAATACCTTTTGGACATTCAATCTCACAAGCACCTGTATTGGTACAGTTTCCGAAACCTTCTTCATCCATTTGACGCACCATGTTTAATACACGATTGGTAGCTTCCACTTTTCCTTGTGGCAATAAAGCATATTGAGATACTTTTGCGCCAACAAATAACATTGCAGACCCATTTTTACAAGTTGCTACACAAGCTCCACAACCGATACAAGCAGCAGCTTCAAAAGCTTTATCTGCATCCGCTTTAGGGATAGGAATAGTATTGGCATCGATGGTATTACCCGAAGTATTTACAGATACAAATCCACCAGCTTGTTGAATTCTATCAAATGCACTTCGGTCAACCACTAAATCTTTGATTACTGGAAAGGCTCTACTTCTCCATGGTTCAACATAAATAGTATCACCATCTTTGAACATTCTCATGTGCAACTGACAGGTTGTAATTCCAGTATCTGGTCCGTGAGCACGACCGTTGATATACAATGAACACATTCCACAAATTCCTTCACGGCAATCGTGGTCAAATGCAATTGGCTCTATTTTATCGTTTATTAATTGTTCATTTAATTGATCTAACATTTCCAAAAATGAACTTGCTGTAGAAACTTCATTTAAGGTGTAAGTCTCTAAATTCCCTTTGGCTTTGGAGTTTTTCTGACGCCAAATTTTAAGGGTTATATTGATGTTTTTTGCTGAAGACATAATCTATTATTTATAATTTCTAGCTGCAATTTTGATAAACTCGTATTTCAATTCTTCTTTGTGAAGTTCTTCTTTACTGATGTCGTCGCCTTTGTATTCCCAAGCGCCAACAAATGAGAAGTTTTCGTCATCACGAAGTGTCTCACCTTCAGAATCTTGGTATTCTTCACGGAAGTGACCACCACAAGATTCTTTTCGTTGTAACGCATCCATTGCCATCAATTGTCCTAAGTCAATAAAATCGGCAACACGCAGTGCTTTTTCCAATTGTGGATTGAATTCGTCTGCGCTTCCTGGAACGTTTACATCTCTATAAAACTCTTCTTTTAAAGCTGCAATTTCAGCAATCGCTTCTTTCAAACCAGCTTCGTTTCGACCCATACCCACTTTATTCCACATGATTAAACCTAAGCGTTTGTGGAAGTGATCTACCGATTTAGAACCTTTATTGTTTAAGAATTTATCGATAGCATCTTTAACTCTATTTTCTGCGTCAGCAAATTCTTGACTTTCTGTAGATATTTTACCCGTTCTAATTTCGTCAGCCAAATAGTTTGAAACCGTGTATGGCAATACAAAATAGCCATCGGCTAAGCCTTGCATTAAAGCAGAAGCTCCTAATCTATTGGCTCCGTGATCAGAAAAATTGGCTTCTCCTGCTACGAAACAACCCGGAATAGTAGATTGTAAATTATAATCTACCCAAACGCCACCCATAGTGTAGTGCACCGCTGGATATATTTTCATTGGAGTTTCATACGGATTTTCATCGGTAATTTTTTGGTACATTGTAAACAAGTTACCGTATTTTTCTTCCAACCATTGTTTTCCTAATGCCGTTATCTCTTCTGGAGTTGGATGATGATTCCCTTGAGCAAAAGCAGTTTGTTTTCCTTTGTTTTGAATTTCGGTAGAGAAATCTAAGTAAACACCTTCATTAGTATCATTAGCTTCAATTCCACGTCCTTCATCACATACTTCTTTTGCCGCTCTTGATGCCACATCACGAGGTACTAAATTACCAAAAGCTGGATATTTTCTTTCTAAATAATAATCTCTATCTTCTTCTGCTAATTGTGTTGGTTTTAATTTACCAGCACGAATTGCTTCTGCATCTTCTTTTTTCTTTGGAACCCAAATACGTCCTGAATTACGTAATGATTCCGACATCAATGTCAATTTAGCTTGGTTAGTTCCGTGAACCGGAATACATGTTGGGTGAATTTGTACAAAACATGGATTTGCAAATAACGCTCCTTGTTTGTGAACTTTCCAACCTGCAGTTACGTTGCTTCCCATAGCATTAGTTGAAAGGAAATATACATTTCCGTAACCTCCAGATGCGATTACAACGGCATGAGCCGAATGTCTTTCTAATTCACCAGTAACTAAATTACGTGCTATTATTCCACGTGCCTTTCCATCCACTTTTACCAAGTCTAGCATTTCGTGACGGTTAAACATTTGAACACGTCCCAATCCGATTTGTCTTGATAAAGCCGAGTATGCTCCTAGCAACAATTGTTGTCCGGTTTGACCAGCCGCATAAAACGTACGTTGTACTTGTGTACCACCAAACGAACGGTTATCTAACAATCCACCATAATCACGGGCAAAAGGCACACCTTGAGCCACACATTGGTCAATAATATTTCCAGAAACTTCAGCTAAACGGTGAACGTTGGCTTCACGTGCTCGATAATCACCACCTTTGATCGTGTCATAAAACAATCTGAAGGTACTATCACCATCATTTTGATAATTTTTAGCCGCATTGATTCCTCCTTGTGCCGCAATAGAGTGCGCACGACGCGGTGAATCTTGAAAACAAAATGCTTTTACGTTGTAGCCCATTTCCCCAAGAGAAGCCGCAGCAGAAGCTCCAGCCAATCCAGTTCCTACCACAATAATATCAATTTTTGGTCGGTTATTGGGAGCCACTAATTTTAAATGATCTTTATAATCGGTCCATTTCTGAGAAATGTGTCCTTCTGGTATTTTTGAATCTAACTTCATAATGTATATCTGATGTTGATTATTTTAAGAAAAAGTGAATGTAAACTGGAATGATTGCAAATAAAAGCGGTACTAATACTGCAAAGCCGATTCCGAATTTCTTGATAGTTGGAGTAAACTTATTGTTAATTCCAAGTGATTGAAAAGCACTACTGAAACCGTGTAATAAGTGGAATGAAAGTGTAAACATTGCCAAAACATAAAGAATGGTTGCAATCAATCCCATTTTTGGATCTTTAAAGAAATCTACTGTGATTTTATACAAATCTTTTTGACCGATGAAGATTACTTCGTGAGTCGCTTTTTGAACCACAGTAGTAACATCTTCCACAACTAAATCATACTGACCATTACTTTGCTGTTTGATGTTGGCAAGGATTTCATCTGAAATTCTACCTTGAGCATCCACATTAAACATTGGATATGGAGAATCTTTAGAACCCACAGCTTGGTATTGTTTAGTTCCCATTGCATTAACTTCTTTAGTCACCAATGGCATTTTTTTATCAAAATGCATTACTGCCCAAAAGTTCACCATGTGCGTGATAATGAACACTAAAATAATAGTTCCCAACACCGCCATATTTCTTGATGAAAATGAACTGTTTGCCCCAGGATTGCTCTTTGCATAACCTACTGGTCGTGCTTTCACGTTTTGATAGGTTAACATAAACCCATCAATAGCATGGAATAAAATTGAAATGTACGTTAAATAAGAAAGAATTTTTACTGCCGGATTGGTAGTCATGAATAACGCATACTGATTGAAGTGTGTTGCGTCGCTAAAAATCAATTGAAGATTTCCAGCCAAATGCCCTGCCAAAAACAAGCATAAAAATAAACCCGTAAGAGCCATCCAATATTTCTTTGCGATAGATGACTTTAAAAGTGCAGATTTTGCCATAAGATTGTATAATTTATTTTAAAAAATCAAACAAAAATACAGCTATTTGATATTAACTACAACCTTTTCGGCGTAATTTATAATCAATTTAAAGTGAGTTTAACACTTGTTGATTTTCAAGGTGTTAAAGAAGTAAAAACAAGGTGTTTTGTTAAACAAAACTATTTTGTGTAGCTCGGAATTAAGCCACGAAGTCCCATATCGACTACAGTTTCTCCCGATGCCGGGTCGTATTTTCCGTCATTATTTAAGTCAATCCATTCAAAACTTTTATTGGTAGACAACGATAGCGTAACTTCAACATTATTTTTTTCTAGCCCAGAAATGGTTAATGGTGTAGCAAATTTTCCGGTAACCACACAAGAACCTGCCGGAATTGGCGATGTTGCGGCAATGGGATTGGGAACCGTTGTAGCGCCAGCAGGTGCCTGACCAGAGGATGAGTAAGGCAAATCGTTTAAGGCAAATGCCCAATATCCTTGTGGTTTATTTCCGTCTACTTGAAAGAACGCATTTCCGATTGAAAACGAACTGATATACGAATTAAACCCTACAAAACTGGCCAATGTTCCCATGTAATCTTGTCCAGAATTGCGTATAGAAATTTGATAGTTTTGATACGATAACGAAACACGCATCCATTCATAGTTGCCTATAGTAACTGATTTTAGTGGGATTTCTAAAAAAGCTTCGCCTTCGGCAACAATTTTGGCCTGACTAAAATCGATGGCATTGGCACCTCCTAATGTAGTTTCGGGTGCGTGGTATAAAACAGTTCCAGCACCTAATTGTGTGTTGGCATCGGGCGCCAATTCTACATAATGCGAAGAAATGGTATTAAAAATTGGTGATTGTCCTGCATGACCAGCAGGAACAGCAGAAGGTTGTCCTAAATTATTCAGGCGAATTTGATTGGGATCAAACTTAAATCGAATGATAAGCATCGGTTCTTTGGCATTGTCGTCTTGATCTTCGCAAGAAAACAAAACTATACTTGAGATTACTATGGTAACTATTAAAAGTAGTTTTTTCATACTATGGTTTTGGTTTTAGCCCTGATGGTAATGGAAATCCTCGAAGAGATTGCAATGAACAGCAGGAATAGGGATTACAAAAAGGCACTACCGATTCGCTTCTAAAAATTAAGACGAAATTAATAGGTTTTTGTTACATCTTCATCTATAACGAGAATATAGTCGGCTTTATTGTAATTTTCTGACTCTAATTTTGTTAAATCTTTTTGCTCAACAGTGGCAATGGTAACGATTTTGACGGAAGTATTGTAAGTTTTTAAATACCAACTGATACCTTCAAAATTATCAGAATGGTAACTGCCGTTGTAATGAATAAAAACGCTGCCTTCTTTTAAATTGGCATTGATAAAATACGCCATCGTAGCATCTTTACTCGCTTGTGCTTTGGGCATATTCGGACTGGTGTGATCGCCCATCATTTTCATCATGGCGACATAACCCGGAAGATTAGCATCATACGGAATGGGTTGTGGTGCTATCCACGATTTTTCTTCTTCGGTTAAGGTTTGCAAAGCTTCAAAACCTTTTTTAGAAACCATAGCGGCATAGCGTCGAGGAATATTAGTGGCCACAAAAGGTGTTTTATTTTCTTTGGCAAAATCGACTAATGGTTTGTAATCGGTTGGATAGTTTTTCCATAATCGTGCCGTAGAGTCTAACTTTTTTTGGTCGATTTCTCCGTTCAAATATTGATTCAATTGCTTTTGATTGTCAGCTTCGAGCATTTCGGCACCTTGTACAATAGGCATGTCTGCAGCTATATCTTTAGTCAATTCCAATTCCAACCAATGCGAAATGGCGTTGTTGTGAAACTCACCAAATAATACCACTTGGGTAGTTTCGGCCGATTTCAACAGTTTTTTATAGGTAACTTTCTTTCCGTTTTTATCAAACAATTGGTAGGCTTTTTTGTCTTGAGCTTGAAAAACAATAGATGATAGAAGCAAACAGATTAAAAAATATTTTTTCATGATTCAAATTTTTCATAAAAATATAGAATTTAATGGCAGTTGAAAACTATTTGGATATTTTTGTTGAAACTTTATTCAAATGTCGATTTCAAAAACTAACGATACTTTTCTTGATTATTTGTGTCAATTTATTGATATGAATGAGAAATCAACGGCTGAATTGATCCTAAAAGCAAGAGAAAAATTCCAAGTTTCACATCTGAAGAAAAACGATTATTTTGCAAAAGAAGGAGAAGTTTGCACTCATTTTTGTTTTGTAGAAAGCGGCATTTTACAACATTCGATAGAAGTTTTGGGCGAAGAAAAAACGACGTATTTAGCATTGCGAAACTCGGTTACTTCTTCCTTAAACAGTTTTTTATTTGGTAAACCATCCCGAAAAAGCATCAAAGCCATTGCGGATTGTAGGTTATGGATTGTAGATTTAAAAACCTTCCAAGATTTAATTGAAAACAACAAAGCCTTTCGTCAATTTTATTACAATGTCATCGAAAAACAAATTTGCTTGATAGACGATTACCGCATTGATTTATTAACGCTTACCCCAGAAGAACGCTACAAAAAACTGTTGGCTACCGAACCTAAATTACTACAAGAAGTTCCGTTGCATTATTTATCATCTTTCCTTGGAATTTCATCGCGACACATGAGCCGTATTCGTAAAAGTATTTAGCCACGAATTTCACAAATTAACACGAATTATGATTATTAAAAATTGCACAAATTAAAAATTCGTGCACCATTACCAGTTTAAGAATTCGTGACAATTCGTGAAATTCGTGGCTAACATAAAATAACGCCATTTGGCTACACATTAAAAAGATAGTTTGCGTAATTTTGGATATTAAAATTATCGAATTATCTAACAATCCAAAAATCTAACAATCTAAAATGACATGAGCCATCAGGCGATTGCATATGACCATTAAAAAACAATAAAAACTTACCTATGAAATACCATCAAATAGACCGTGATTTGTTTATTAAAAACAGAGCCAAATTCACGGCACAAATGAAACCAAACAGTGTTGCCGTTTTTAATTCGAATGATATTTACCCAGTTTCTGCCGATTCTACTTTGCCTTTTGCACAACACCGTGATATTTTTTATTTATCGGGCGTTGATCAAGAAGAAAGCATTTTGTTGCTTTTTCCTGATGCGCCTTATGACAACTTAAAGGAGATTTTATTCTTAAAAGAAACCAACGAGCACATTGCCATTTGGGAAGGTGAAAAATTGACTAAAGAAAGAGCGTTTGAAGTTGCTGGAATTAAAACCGTGATTTGGTTGCAAGATTTTCATAAAACGTTGAAAGAAGTGATGACCTACGCCGATACGATTTACATCAACACTAACGAGCATTATCGTGCGGTGATTGAAACCGAAACTCGTGAAGCGCGTTTTGTAAAATGGTGGAAAGAAAACTATCCTGCTCATAAAGTCGAAAAATCGAATCCAATATTGCAGCGTTTGCGTTCGGTAAAAGAAAGTGAAGAATTGGATTTGATTCAAGAAGCGTGTAATATTACAGAAAAAGGCTACCGCAGAATCTTGAATTTTGTGAAACCAAATGTGATGGAATATGAAATTGAAGCCGAATTTGCGCACGAATTTCTGAGAAATCGTTCTAAAGGTTTTGCTTATACACCTATTATTGCCTCAGGAAATAATGCGAATGTGTTGCATTATATCGAAAACAACCAACAATGTAAAGCCGGTGATTTAGTGTTATTGGATGTAGGTGCCGAATATGCCAATTATTCTAGTGATATGACTCGAATGGTTCCGGTTTCGGGACGTTTTTCGGATAGACAAAAAGAAGTCTACAATGCGGTGTTGCGTGTGAAAAATGAAGCGACCAAAATGTTGGTTCCAGGAACGTTGTGGAAACAATACCATGTAGAAGTGGGTAAAATCATGACATCCGAACTTTTAGGTTTGGGATTGATTGATAAAGCCGATGTTCAAAACGAGAATCCGGATTGGCCAGCCTACAAAAAATATTTTATGCACGGCACGTCGCACCACATGGGATTGGACACGCACGATTACGGATTGCTACACGAACCAATGCAAGCCAATATGGTATTTACCGTTGAACCTGGAATTTACATTCCGGCAGAAGGTTTCGGAATTCGTATTGAAGATGATATGGTGATTCAAGAAAAGGGAGAAGCGTTCAACTTGATGCGCAATATTCCGATTGAAGTGGAGGAAATTGAATCGATTATGAATTCTTAGTTTAGAAAAAAGATACAAGAAGAAAGAGAAAAGACGGTTTACGAAAGTGAGCCGTTTTTTTTATTAAAACACAGATTCAAGAAATTATAATAATTTTTAAAATTTCTAGAATCTGTGTTCCTGAAAATTATACAGAAGGTATCGTTTCAACAACCATTTCATTTCCAGCTTTGTCGTAATAACTGCAAGTCATTGTATCCATTACCACAATCCATTTTTCTACACCTGATTTGGCACAGTCGTTAAGGAAAGTCATGTAATCGGTTTTGCCTTGTTGGTGAATCTTTAAATCAGATTTGAATTGCTCGATGTTACTTTCGTTTGCAATCACTAACGTTTCAGAAAAACCTTCAGAGGAAATTTTAAAATTGCCTTTCCCGAAATAATTGGTGTGATTATCAAATACAAAAGTTTCAAAAGATGCAACACCAAGCGCCATAATATCTTGCATGTATTGTGGGAAATCGGCACCGCTTTTTACTTTGGAATGGGCGTCGTGGATTTGTTGGAGGGTAAACATAATTTAAGAGAATAGAAAATTGATACTTGACAATAGACTTCGCAAAAGTAATTTGTTTTTTGAACAACAATATGAGAAATTTTAAAAATTATTATAATTTATTGTATTAGCGTTTGCTGTTTATAATAGCATTACAAAGAAGATTGTGAAAAAAATAATTCGTGAATTCGTGGTTTAAATCTATTTTTGCAACCATGAAAACCACCATCTTCAAAAACACCAAAATATCCTACAGCGAGCAAGGCAAAGGGACGGCTGTAGTGCTCTTGCATGGCTTTTTAGAAAACCAATTGATGTGGGAGGCCTTTGTGCCTGAGTTTTCAAAGAAGTATCGCGTAATTACCATCGATTTATTGGGTCATGGGCAAACCGAGTGTTTGGGCTATGTGCATTCGATGGAAGACCAAGCTGATATGGTGTATCAGGTGTTGCATGAATTGAAAATTAGAAAAGCCATTTTGGTTGGGCATTCGATGGGTGGCTATGTGGCGTTGGCTTTCGCCGAATTGTATCCAGACAATATGAAGGGTTTGGTGTTGCTGAACTCTACTTCTCGTGCCGACAGTGACGAGCGCAAACTCAATCGCGATCGTGCCATAGTAGCTGTAAAGCAAAATTATTCGGCGTTTGTGCGCATGAGTATTGCCAATTTATTCAGTGAAGACAACCGCGAACGCTTAGCGGAACAAATAGAACTCGTAAAATTAGAAGCCCTAAAAACACCGTTACAAGGTGTCGTTGCTGCTTTAGAAGGTATGAAAATTAGAAACGATAGGGAAGTGATTTTGCACTTTGCACCCTATCCGATTCAACTAATTTTAGGTAAAAAAGACGGCGTTTTAATTTATGAAGACAACCTCGAACAAATTGAAGGCACCAAGGTAAAACTTACGTCATTCCCTGACGGACACATGAGTCATCTTGAAAACAAAAAGCAATTGATGAAGGTGTTGTTGGAGTTTTTTAAGACAATTTAACCGCAAGGATGCAAAGAAAAGCGCAAAGTTCACAATGATTTTCTTTATTTTTTTAAAGTTCTATTATTTCCTTTGCGGACTTTGCGAAAAAACCTAACGCCTTTGCGGTTAGGCCTTTTCTTCAAAAGCCATATCCACATCAAGTATTTCACTCAATAAAACCACAATTTCTTCTAGATAATGCTCCATAATTTCACTCGAAATGACATTAGTTTCTTCTTTATCTACTTTAAAAGTAAACGGTAAAAATCCGTTTTTTAAGTTTTTAAACGAAATGATTCCGGCTTCAATTTCTAACCCTTTTGCTTCAGGTTCGTACATAAATGCGTAAGCAAGAATTTGTATGATTTTGTCGTTTTTGATGTCTTCTGTTAAACCGTTCCACGATTTTAAAGTAACACTTGGTTTATCTACTTTACCCGTTTTGTAATCGATGATTCTGATTTTGCCGTTTCGGTTTTCAATACGATCCACATTTCCTGCAATTTTTACTGGAAAGGGCAAATTGGGATGTTCTAGTGTGCGTTCCAAATGGTGTTCAAGTGCAATAATCTGAATTTGATCACCGTTTTGAATCGAATCTAATTCCAATTTCAAAAAGTTAAGTACGTTTCGTTTGGCTACTTCATAGGCTAACAGATTTCTTCCTTTTTTGATATCTCCTTCTTTGTATACTTCTTTGAATTGTTTCAACACTTCTTCATCGATGTTTTTGATAGCAATTTTTAAATCATTTTCTATTAAAATTTTATCAATAAAAGGCTTGTATAATTCCTCTAAAGCACCATGAATAATGGTTCCGAGTGTATTCACTGCAATATTTTCCTCGACTTCATCGGTTTCTGAAATGCGTAAAATACGTTGAAAATAAAACTGAATCGGATTTCGGATATAGGTTGTTAATGACGAAGGCGAAAATCCTTTTTCGGCAATTTCTTTCAATCGCAACAAAACACTTTCCGATTTTGGGACTAGAATAGGTTGGTGTGCAATTTCAGGCACATCGGCATTATACGTTTGAAAGTTCAAGTGGTGTTTGGGTTGTTTTTCAACTTCCAATTGCGTGATAAATCGGCTTTTCTCGCCAGCATCTAAACCTTCACTATCCGAATTATACAGCAAATACACGTTTTTAGCCCGTTGCAATAAATGATAGAAATGATAGGTATAAATGGCGTCTTTTTCTTTATAAGTAGGCAATCCCAATTCGCGTTTCACATCATACGGAATGAAAGAATTCATGCTTTTACCTGCTGGAAACTTCCCTTCGTTTACCGATGTGATGATTACCGTTTCAAAATCGAGCACACGGCTTTCGAGAACTCCCATGATTTGTAATCCGTTCAGCGGTTCTCCTTCAAAAGAAACCTCAGCCACGTCAATTACTTGTTTGTATATAGCATATAGCGTATCGATAGAATCAATATTTTCGTGTGAAGAAAAATAAGAATTCAACTGATTAATGACTTTGAAAATAGAATATACAAAGGCGTTTGTGATTTTTTCTTCTTCATTGTCACGACTCAAATTCGACTTAATAATCAATAAAATATGTGATAAATTTTCAAGAACTTGCACCGAATTAGTATCCCATTTTTGAAACAACAATTGGAATAGTTCATTCTGATTTTCTTGCAATTCCAGTATTCGTTTTTGAAGAATAAAGGTGTAATTATTTTGGTTGATGCGATTGACTAATTGTGAGGCATTGACGAAAGGTTCTATGAGTGGATGTGTCAAAATATCCAACACATCTTTGTAATACAGCACATAATTTGAAGCATTTCTTGACAAAGCGTTGGTGTGCATTTTGAACAATTTGGCCATTAAAAGTTGGGCAGGATTGTTTTTACTTGAAAATCCCATCGTGATGTTTAAGGCATCAACATTGTTGGGAAGCGAATACAAAATAGGCAACAGCAAGCTTTCTTCACCCAACACGACTGCTACATTTTGAAGTTGGCCATTATGGTCGTTACTGTGTTTTTCTACAATATCACCCACTATTTTGGCTTGACCAATAGATTTTGGTGTACCAATAACTTGAATGTTTTTCTCTTGTTGGTACTCGGTTGTAATCCACTCGTAGGGATGTGTTTTATAATAAGGCCACGTTGACTTAAATCGGCGTTGAAAAAGCCCTGCATCGTGAAAGGTATCGTTTAAAAACGTTTCATCGATATCCCAATATATTTTGGCTTTATCGATAGCTAAAAGGTGTTGTACTATTTTTTCTTCCGCTTGATTAAGGGCATTAAATCCGGCAAAGACAAAGCTTTTTTCTTTTACTGATTCGGAAAAATGATTCAAATTATTAACAGCTTCTCTATAAATTAAGCCTTGATAACCCATCCCTTTTTCTAACAAATAATTGTACAATGAATAATAATATGATGGCAGTTTTTTCCAAAAAACTAGATAGTTTTCTATGAGTTCGGTTCGTTGATCAATATCGACCGCCCAATGTTCAATTTCTTTAATATTTTCTAAATATTTTAAGACTTTATCGGGTTCTAATAAATAACGGTCAATTTCGTTAAAGTCTTGAAGTAAGGTTTTGGCCCAATTGGCAAAGGTTTCAAACGATTCCGCATCCTTCTCCGTAATTTCTAAATAAATGGTATAGAATTCAAACAAAAGTTCGACATTATCTATGGAACGAATTCTGGAAATATTCTGAACAAAATCTTCTATACTGATAATTTCGGGAGCTAATATGGTTTTTTGAGATTGCTGTTTTAAAGCATCCAAAAGAAAAACTTTAGCTCTTCTATTAGGTAAAATAATTACCGTATCAAACAATGAATCGGAATACTCATTTAAAATAACGGTTGCAATTTTTTGAAGAAACGTTGGATTTGCCATAGTATAAAAATAAAAAAACGTCCCGATAAATCGGGACGTTTCTTGAAAATATTTTAGAAGAAATTATTTTACTAATTTCACTTCAACTCTTCTGTTGTTAGCTTTACCAGCTTTAGTTTTGTTAGTATCAATTGGTTTAGATTCACCATAACCTACTGAAGATAATCTTGAAGCTGCAATTCCGTGCTCAACTAAGTAAGCTTTAACTGCACCTGCTCTGTCTTCAGACAATTTTTGATTAGCTGCATCTTTACCATCAGAATCTGTGTGACCTTCGATAGAGAAGTTAGCAGTTGGATACTCTTTTAAGATAGCTGTGATAGCTTCTAATACTGGGTAAGTTTGTTTTTGGAAAGAAGCTTTAGCCGTATCAAACAAGATTGTTTTAGCGTAATCATTTAATTTTTTGATAGCTTCTTCAGTAACTTCTGGACAACCTTGATTAGCTACAGTTCCAGCAACATCTGGACATTTGTCATCTTTGTCAAGAACTTTATCGCCATCTCTATCTGGCCAAGGACAACCACCGTTTTCTTTTGGACCTTTAACTTCTGGACATTTGTCAGCTTTATCAGCAATACCGTCACCGTCAGCATCTGGACAACCATTCAATGATTTTAAACCAGCTACGTCAACACAAGCGTCGTCTTTATCTTGAACTCCGTCACCGTCTGTATCAGGACATCCATTGAATTGAGCTAAACCAGCTTCTGTAGGACAAGAATCATCTTTGTCAATAATTTTATCACCATCTGTATCTGGACAACCTTTAAATTCTAAAGTTCCTTTATCATTTGGACAAGCATCATCATTATCATAGATTCCATCATCGTCAGAATCTTTAGCACCAAATTTGAATGTTAAACCTGCAAAGTGTTGCATATGAGAAGCAACATCTACATTAGCAACTCTAGCGTCGTCGAAAGAATGTTTGTAAGTTGAAGAGAATGATAAACCAACTTGTTTAGTTAACCAAAAAGTCAATCCTAAACCACCATTAATAGTACCAGCTGAAGCATCACCAACCCAAGTGTAACCTCCACCAATATGAGCAGATGGATCAAACACTTTAGATTTGATTAAGTTCATGAAGCTGTATTTCACTACTCCATCAACACTGTAATACATTAAATCACCAGGATTTGTAACTGGATAATCACTTGTATTTGTTGTAGCGTCGTATACTCTTTCACCAACAAATTTGTTGATTTTGTTAACAGATCCTGTAACACCGAAAGAGAAATTGTCTCCTACATATCTTGAAATATTCAAAGAAGATACTGAAGGAATGATACTCCAATATTTTTTTGCATCAAAATATTGAGAAAATTGTTCTTTTACACTAGAAGCAGCACTAACTCTACCTCCGTCTATTGCGTTTGCACCAAACGAAATAGCCCATTTGTTGTTGCTGTCTTGTGCTTGAGAACTTAATCCGATAAGCATCAATAAAGCAAATAATTTGTTAAGATGTTTCATACTTAATTTTGTTAGATTATAAAGATATAATGGTGCAAAAGTAACACCAATAAATGAATTATCAAAATCTTGTAGTTAAAATTCTACATTATATGATTTTAAGGGACTTACCTACTTCCGTAAAGGCTTCAATTGCTTTATCCAAATGCTCTTTTGTATGAGCTGCAGAAAGTTGCACTCTAATCCTTGCTTTATCTTTTGGAACCACTGGATAAAAGAATCCGATTACGTAGATTCCTTTTTTCAAAAGTTCATCGGCCATGATCTGAGAAAGTTTGGCATCATACAACATAACTGGTACAATAGCCGAATCACCATCAATAATATCAAGCCCTGCCGCTTTCATACCTGCTTTAAAATAGTTGGTATTCCACTCTAACTTGTCTCGAAGCGTGGTATCTTTTTCTAATAATTCAAACACTTTAATTGAAGCCCCAACAATGGCTGGCGCTAACGAATTGGAAAACAAATACGGACGCGAACGTTGACGTAAGATTTCAATCACTTCTTTTTTTGCTGTAGTATATCCACCCATAGCGCCTCCCAAAGCTTTTCCTAAAGTTCCAGTAATGATATCTACACGTCCCATAACACCTTTAGCTTCCAGGGTTCCTTTTCCAGTTGCACCAATGAATCCAGCCGCATGACATTCGTCTACCATCACTAAAGCATCATATTTATCGGCTAAATCACAAATTTTATCCAATGGAGCTACCAATCCATCCATTGAGAAAACGCCATCGGTTACAATTAATTTAAAACGATGACCTGCTTCGGTTGCTTTAATCAATTGTTGTTCTAAATCTTCCATATTGGAATTTTCATAACGATAACGCGCCGCTTTACACAATCGAACACCGTCAATAATGGAAGCATGATTCAAACTATCGGATATAATGCAATCTTCTTCGCCCAATAAAGGTTCAAAAACACCACCATTAGCATCAAAGGCTGCAGCATATAAAATGGTATCTTCTGTTCCGTAAAAATCGGCTATCTTTTTTTCTAAGGTTTTGTGAATGTCTTGAGTTCCACAAATAAATCGCACCGACGACATTCCGAAACCATGCGAATCTAAAGCATCTTTGGCCGCTTGAATCACTTCGGGATGTGACGATAATCCTAAATAATTGTTTGCACAAAAATTTAAAACCGTTTCGCCGTTAACCGTAATTTCGGCACCTTGTGGCGAGGTAATGATGCGTTCTTTTTTAAAAATACCGTTTTGTTCAATGGTATTCAATTCGTTTTGCAGGTGTTGTTGAATTTTTCCGTACATGTTTATTTTAGTTTGTTTTGTTCTTGTTTGCGTCTACAAATTTACAATTTCAATTCCTTCTCCAATATAAACCAATGTTTTTTTAACTACTTTATATCCCATATCCTCAATCGCAATTTGATACTGTTCTAATTGTTGCTGGTATTTAGGCAAATGCGAACCTGTTTTGTAATCTAACAAATAGATTTCGTTTTTTTTATAAAGCACCATTCTATCGGGCTTTACCAAATTGCCTTCTTTTTGAATGATGGTTTGCTCATTCAGCACTTTGGTTCCGAGGGCAAAAAAATCAGATAAATCATTGTGACCGACTATTTCGTTAATCGTTTTTGCGACTTCTTCTTTTTGCGAAACCACAATTAATCCGTTTTCAATGGCTTTTGTAATGGCCAAATCGATATCGTTTTTAGTTTTTACAAACGACAAAATTTCGTGAATGGTATTTCCGTATTCAATGGCGTTTTGTTGTTTGGTATTCCACATCACACTTTCTCGTTGGGCAATTTTGATGTTTTTCGGATTTAATGTTGAAGCCACTTGTGGAATAACTTCGGTGTTTTTTTCTGTTTGTTCGTCGGTCGATAGTTTTGCAGTTTGACCAAATTCGTACAGGAATTTTGTTTCTTCAAATCCTTTATCGTGCAAAAATTCTATAAAAAATGACGATAAGTTGTTAGGCAAACTTCCGTCTTTTTTGATATTCATACTAGAAATAATGTGCAATTGTTCTTCGGCACGCGTCAAAGCCACATACAACACATTAATACTGTCTAATAAATCTTCTTGTTTTTTCTGACTGTAAACTTTTGAAGCTTCTTCGCCATAACTTTCCACTTTACTGCTTTTGTCTACCAATGCTTTGGGCAATCCTATTACATCTTCGTCGGCGTTGAGCCATATTTTTTCTTTCGGACTTCGACTAAAATCTTCTTCCGCAAACGGAAAAATCACCACCGGAAATTCCAATCCCTTCGATTTGTGAATGGTCATAATACGCACGGCATCGTTTCCTTCGGGCGACGGAATGCTGAGTTTTTCACCGTTTTTATCCCAATACGAAAGAAAATCGGATATTCCTGCTTGATTTTTAATATCGCGCTCCAAAACAATATCCAAGAAATATTGCACATAAGCATTGCGTTTTTTTATCGGAATTACTTTAGAAATAATAATTTCAGCAGCTTCGTACAACGATTTTTTCCGATTGTTTTCAAACGAAAATTCCAATCCAAATTGAGTCAGCCACACTTGGAAATCCTTTTCGTTTTTTTGTTCAATTCCTTGAAAAATAAAATCGTGAACAGGTAATGTATCTTGCTGGTTATTGGCTAAATAATACAAAAAATTAGCTTTAGCCTCAAGATCGTTGTTATTTTTCAAATAACGTAAAATTTGAATGATGCACTGCACTTCCGACGACGCACCAATCAACAAACTTTCGGATGACAAAATCGGAATGCCGTTTTCAGTCAAATAATTAGCAATGTCGGTTCCTTGCGATTTTTTTCGGGTTAAAATCACAATGTCTTTGTTCTTGAAACCATTCGATTTAGCTTTTTCAATGATGCGAAGTGTGGCTTCTAAATACAATTCGTTTTTATCGACATTTTCTTCTTCATTTTCAACCACCTCAACTTTGGGAAGAAAAGAAATCGATACCAATCCGCCTTTTTTATTGTTGGTTTTTTGACGGCTGTGATTCAGATACAAATCTTGATAGTCTTTATTCTCAAATTCTTTGGATAAAAACTGAAAGAAGTCGTTGTTGAACTCAATTACTTCCGAGTAACTTCTCCAGTTGGTGTCTAATTGTTCCAATTTTTTGGCAACATTAAACGGATTTTGATCTTTACTCAATTCGATAAACTGTTCAGCTTTTCCGCCACGCCATCGATAAATGGATTGTTTGGGATCGCCAACCAACAGCAACGAACCTCTTTCGCCTTGCAAATCTTCACTTACCAGCGCATTGTCAATTAGCGGAATCAAGTTTTGCCATTGCATTTCCGACGTATCTTGAAATTCGTCAATAAAAAAATGCTTGTAACGTTCGCCCAATCGCTCGTAGATAAACGGTGCCGGTTGGTTCTGAATTTGTTCGTTAATCAACTTATTGAATTCTGCTATCGAAAGAATGTTTTGGTCTTTTTGGATTTTCGTCAATTCATTACTAACCGTATTCAATAGCGAAAGCGGCGTGATATTTTTTAAAAATGCGTCGTAAAAATTGCGTTTTTCAAATTTGTTGTAAATCGATTGTAATAGTGACAATAATTCGGGAATAACACTTTCTATTATAGCACCATCTTTAGCCGTTTTGTTGATTTTGACATCTTCAAATTCGTGGTAGGTTTTATTGTTTGGATTAAATTTTCCTTCTTGAATGCTGATTAAATGTTTTGGAAAATATCCGCCAGAAAACGATTTTACATCGATACCGTTTTTTTCAATGAGCAACAAGGCTTCGGTAGCCAATTCAATCGTTTCAGAAGCTATTTGTTCTGAAAGTTCGGTCAGTTTGTTTTTGATTTCAACAAATTCGGCGATGGTTTTGTTGTTAAAATGAGTAATTTCTTCCCGATTGTTTTCATTTAAAATCAATCGACCAGTATCCATAATTTCGCGCGAAACATCCCAACTTTTATCGTCATCGGTTTTTTCCATCGTGAAATCAACCAGTAAATTGGTCAGCGTCTCATCTTCGCCAGCTTGCGCAATAATAGCATCTACGGCTTCGGTTAACAAATTTTCGGTATCTAGCGAAACTTCAAAAGTAATGGGCAAATTCAAATCGTGTGCAAAAGCACGAATGACTTTATGCGTAAATTTATCGATGGTAGAAATGTCAAAAGCAGCATAATTGTGAATGATGTTCTTGATGATGCTTTTAGCTTTGACTTGAATATCGTGCAGACTCAATTGGGTTTCTGCATTGATAACTTGCATCAACTCTAACGCTTTATTGGAAGGGTCTTCTTGGGCAAACTCCGATAAATTTTCCACCACACGACTTTTCATTTCATGCACTGCTTTGTTAGTAAACGTAATGGCAAGAATGTTTTTATACGCATCATTTTTATTGGATAATAGAATATTTTTTAGATATTCTTTTACCAAAGTATAGGTCTTACCCGAACCAGCCGAAGCGTCGTATAGCGTGAATGCCGTTTTTTGCATTTAAGTTTTATTAATTCGATAAATATAATTCAATTTAGAATCTTCTCCGTAATACGTCACTTCAATTTCATCAACTTTTATGGCTCCAATTTTTTCGATGGCTTTTTGAGAACGAATGTTGTGGGCTCCAATATGAAAATAAATGGTGTCCACATACTGAAAAGCATAATCTATCATGAGTTTTTTCAAAGCTTTATTGTATCCTTTTCCCCAATATTTTCTGGCGATAAAAGTGTACCCAATTAATATTGAATTATCTTTTTCATCATAATCATAAAAACGGCTGCTGCCCACAGGCTCGTTGGTTTGAGTATCTCGAATAAAAAAAGCGCCTTTCGATTCGATAGCACCTTGAAAGAAATTTTGAAAAACAGCTCGTTGGTATCGCAACTTATTGGGATGTTGCTCCCAAAGCAGCTCGTCATTAGCCACTTGATATAAGGCTTCAAAATCATTTTCTTGAAGCGGAATTAGTATGATCCATTCGTTTTGTAAATGATTCGGTTGAAGCTCAAATTTCATAGCGTTTAGCGATAGGTTTTGTCAATAGAATTATGTAAAAAAAGTATTTTCTTTTACAAAGATAAATGTATAAATTTGAAATCAATTTTAGTATTAACTTAAACAAAAATATCATGGCTTTTGAATTACCACAATTACCTTACGCTTACGATGCGTTAGAACCACATATTGATGCACGAACAATGGAAATTCACCATTCAAAACATCACAACGCTTATACCACCAACTTAAATGCTGCTGTAGCAGGAACTGATTTGGAAGGAAAATCTATAGAAGAAATTCTTAAAAACTTAGACCTAACCAAAGCAGCTGTTAGAAATAATGGTGGTGGATTTTACAATCACAATTTATTTTGGACGGTAATGTCACCAAACGGTGGCGGTTTACCAACAGGCGAATTGTTAGCAGCAATTGAAAAAGATTTTGGTTCGTTTGACGAATTCAAAGCAGCTTTCGCAAAAGCTGGAGCTACTCAATTTGGTTCAGGTTGGGCTTGGCTTTGCGTCAAAGATGGAAAATTGGAAGTTTGCGGAACTCCTAATCAAGACAACACATTAATGCCAGGCGTTGGTTGTGGTGGAACTCCAATTTTAGGAATGGACGTTTGGGAACATGCTTACTACTTGCATTATCAAAACCGTCGTCCCGATTACATTGAAGCGTTCTTTAATGTAATCAACTGGAATGAAGTTACCAGAAGATACAACGAAGCAAAATAAGTAATTTTAAAATAGCAAAAACCCGTTTGTGTGTGCAAACGGGTTTTTTTGTGTGTGAATTTTAAAAAGACGTTCGCAGTTACGAACGCCTTTTTGCCCCAAATCTACCATAAACTTAACCTACTAAATTCTATGGTATTACAAACTTAAAGTTAAGTTGAAGTTATCGTGTTGAAAAAAATGAAATATATTGGAATACTGGTCAAATGATAGTAGAATTTATCATTTTGAAAGTGAATGAGATATAAAATAAAAAAGGTGAAATTTCTTTCACCTTTTTTGCCCCAAATCTACCATAAACTTAACCTACTAATGCTATGGTTCACCAAAGATATATGCACATGTAATCGACTGCAAAATAATATTGATGAATTACAATAATAATCGATAAACTACACGTTTTGAGAGTTTTTAGTACGCTCTGGCGTCTTTACCTTCGTAAAAATTCATAAAAGCACGGTTTACAACACGGTTTCCGCCTGGTGTTGGATAGTCACCAGTAAAGTACCAATCGCCTAAATTTTTAGGACAAGCTAAATGAAGATTATCTACCGATTGAAATATGATTTTGACTTCGGCTTTAATATCGTCAGAGGTTAATAATGTTGCTATTTTATCGGATATTTCTTTATCGGTAAAAGAGGAATATATTTCGGTAACATAATTCACCACATCGGCATCTTTGAGATGTTCTTGCGTTTTACATTTTTTATATACTTCTTCTACGATATGATATTGGTTGCGCTCTTTCAAAAGGGCAATAGCCGCTTGAAAAGCTACTAATCCTTCCAATTTTGCCATATCAATACCGTAACAATCAGGATAACGAATTTGCGGTGCCGATGAAACCACTACTATTCGTTTTGGATTCAATCGGTCCATCATTTTGATGATGCTCATTTTTAATGTAGTACCGCGCACAATGCTGTCGTCAATAATTACTAAATTATCTTTAGGCTTGATTACGCCATAAGTTACATCATAAACGTGTGCTACTAAATCGTCACGACTACTATCATCGGTAATGAAGGTTCGTAGTTTAGCATCTTTAATGGCTATTTTCTCGGTTCTTATTTTTACCGAAAGGATTTCCTCTAACTTTTCTTTGGTTAAGGTTTTTCTATTCGTTAAAATAAACTGATTCTTTCTTTGATTCAAGAAATCATTAGCTGCTTCGACCATGCCATAAAAAGAAGTTTCTGCTGTATTCGGAATATAAGAGAAAACCGTATTATCCGTATCATCTTCAATAGCTTCCAAAACTGCTGGAAGAATCAATTTTCCTAGTTCTTTTCGTTCTTGATAAATTTCAGCATCACTTCCTCTAGAGAAATAAATGCGTTCAAACGAACAGGCTTTTTTAACCGTTGGAACGATAATTTCTTCTTCAGTAACCGTTCCGTTTTTCTTAATGATCAAAGCATTTCCAGGCTGTAGTTCTTGCACTTTTTCAAAAGGCACGTTAAAAACCGTTTGAATCACTGGTCGTTCTGAAGCTACTACAACAATTTCATCATCTTCATAAAAATAGGCTGGTCTAATCCCAGCTGGATCTCTAAATACGAAGGCATCGCCATGACCAAAAAGTCCAGCCATCGCATAACCACCATCCCAACCTTTGGAAGCGCGTTTTAATATTTTGGCAACAGGTAATTTTTCTGCAATTACTGGAGACGCTTCTCTTTTGGATAAGCCATTATTTTTACATTCTTGGTACAAATCAGTTACTTCATCATCCAAAAAGTGTCCGATTTTTTCCATTACGGTAACGGTATCGGCCATCTCTTTAGGATGCTGCCCCAATTCGACTAAACTATTGAAAAGTTCTTTAACATTAGTCATGTTGAAATTTCCAGCAACAATAAGATTTCGGTGCATCCAATTGTTTTGACGCAAAAAGGGATGTACACTTTCGATGCTGTTTTTTCCAAAAGTTCCGTAACGAACGTGTCCTAAAAACAATTCTCCAATATAAGGAATATTGGCTTTTTGAAGCGCTACATTATCGGCATATTCTGGATGAGCAGCCATTTCTTCGTTTACGCGTTCATTAATTTGTTTGAAAACATCTTGAATCGCTTGTGCATCGTTTGATCGAACGCGACTGATGTATCGTTCGCCTGGCTCAACATCCAATTTTATGGATGCAAATCCGGCACCGTCTTGACCGCGGTTGTGTTGCTTTTCCATAAGAAGATACATTTTCTGTATTCCGTAGAAAGCCGAACCGTATTTTTCTTTATAAAATTCTAACGGTTTTTTTAATCGTAAAAGTGCAATTCCACATTCGTGTTTGATTGCGTCGCTCATTGTAGTTGTAGTTATTTAGTTGTGTATTGTATTTGACACTAATTTTCACCTATTTTTTTAATTATTCTAATCTGTGTAATTTGTGTTGTATTTTAAACAAAAATGCCCCGAAAATTTCGAGGCATAAAGTTATTATAATTCTATATCAAATTGTGTTAAAGACTTGAATAGTTTCAAGCGGTTTTTCACTTCAGCTTCTGTCAATTCTAACATTCTTTCGGTTCCGAATTTTTCTACGCAAAACGAAGCCAAGTTAGAGCCTTGAATGATGGCTGTTTTCATCGTTTCAAAAGAAATGTCTCCTTGTTGGGTAATGAATCCTGCAAAACCACCTGCAAAGGTATCTCCAGCTCCAGTTGGATCAAAAACATCGGCTAAAGGCAATGCTGGTGCGAAGAAAATATGTTCGTTATGAAAAATTAATGCTCCGTGTTCTCCTTTTTTAATGACTACATACTTTGGTCCCATAGTATGAATTTTTGCCGCTGCTTTCACTAAAGAATATTCCCCAGACAACTGACGCGCTTCTTCGTCGTTAATGGTAATTACATCAACGCGTTTGATTACGTCTAGTAATTCTGGTAAAGCGCAATCCATCCAAAAGTTCATAGTATCTAAAACTACTAATTTTGGTTTCTCGGTCATTTGATTTAAAACACCTGTTTGCACAATTGGATGTAAGTTTCCTAACATCACTACATCGGCATTTTTATAATTTTCTGGAACAATTGGATTGAAATCAGCCAACACATTTAATTCGGTAGCCAAGGTATCTCTTGAGTTCATATCGTTATGGTAGCGACCGCTCCAAAAGAAGGTTTTTCCGCCTTTAACCACTTCAAGACCTGAAATATCAATATTTCTTGCCGTTAATAAGTCTAAATATTCTTGAGGAAAATCATCTCCAACTATCGAAACGATAGCCGATTGTAATTTAAAATGAGAAGCCGAAAGTCCGATAAACGTACCTGCACCACCTAATATTTTATCTGTTTTTCCAAAAGGCGTTTCGATAGCATCAAAAGCAACCGTTCCTACTATTAAAAGTTTGTTCATTTGTATGTTTTCAAATTAAAGGCGCAAAGATACATTTTTAGTTTAAAACTATAAAAAAATTGACTACGGAATAAATTCTTATTCAAGCCTAATCCTGTCCTTTTATACTATACAAAGGAAAATCTTTGAGTTGTACAAAGCGATAGCCTGCTGCTTTAAGTTTTGGAACTATTTTTTCTAAGGCTTCAAAGGTATTCCATTGCGGATGATTCATGTGCATGATGATGATTGCACCCGGTTTAACATTCTTCAACACATTTTCTTCAATTTCATTGGCTGGCGTAAACGGAACTGCATCGCCCGATAATACTTGAAAACTAATAGCTTGAATATTTAATTTTCGAGCCATTTTAGCACACGCTTCATCAATAAAAGCCGTTGCCGAACGATAAAATTTGGGTTTATGGTGTGTAAGTGCTTCTATTTTTCGGGCATTGGCTTCAATTTCATCAAAAGCATCGCCAACCGTTGCTGTGCCGTGAATTCCATACTCGCTTTCACCATCAATAGAACACGGTTTATGATCGAATCCATGATTTTCTATTTCAAAGTTTTTCTCTTTTGATAATGACAAAAAGGTTTCAAAATGTTCATCTATCCATCTTCCTGTTACAAACAATGTGGCTGGAATATTTTCTTTTTGCAAATAATTTATCAATTCCTGATCAAAACCAGTACCTTTTTCTCTTCCACAAGCATCGAAAGTAAAGGCGATTATTTTGTCAGTAGTTTTGATATCTTCATCAACATCTTTCACAAATTCTCCCCAATTTCCTGGGCTAGAATGCATGTATTCTTCAGTAATTTTTTTTCTTAAAGACACATAACTAGTGTCTTTATTAAGCATTTTGAGAAAGTTTTTATTTGAAAAATAGTGCGCATTTTGAGCAAAACAAACGCTAGAAATGAAGATTGCTGTAAATAAAAGTCTTTTTTTCATCATTACAAAAGTTTAGAATCTACGTTTTCATAAAAAGCATCCACAGACAAATTGGGTAAACCCGAAGCATACACAGCTAATTGATCGCAACGTTCGTTTTGCGGATGGTTGTTGTGTCCTTTTATCCATTTGAAATCGACTTGGTGTTTTCGATACACTTTTAAAAAGCGTTTCCACAAATCGGAGTTTTTCCTGTTGGCAAATCCTTTTTTCTCCCAACCCAATACCCATTTTTTTTCTACTGAATCCACCACATACTTCGAATCGGAAATTACTAAAACCTTCATGTTTGGATTTTTGAGTTTTTCCAAACCTACAATCACTGCTAATAGTTCCATTCGATTGTTGGTTGTCAATCGAAAACCTTCGTAAAACTCTTTTTTATGTGGTGTGCCTACTAATTCCATGACCACACCATAACCTCCGTTTCCGGGATTTCCTTTGGCAGCGCCGTCGGTGTAAATGTGGACTTGGTGAGACATAGAAAGTACGAAGTTAGAAGTACAAAGTACGATGTGAATAATTAAGTTAAAAGATTTTCAATTACTTCAGGGAAATATTGGTGCTCTAAAACGTGGATTTTATCGGCAATTTCTTCGGCTGTTAAGCAATCTTGTATGTTGACTGATTTTTGAAAAATGAATTCACCTTCGTCATAATGTTCGTTTACATAATGAATGGTAATACCCGTTTCTTTTTCTTTATTTTCTAAAACCGCTTGATGCACGTGCATTCCGTACATGCCTTTTCCGCCATAATTGGGTAATAAAGCTGGATGAATATTGATGACTTTATTAGGATATGCAGCAATGATGTGTTCAGGAAATTTCCATAGAAATCCAGCTAAAACAATCAAATCCGGCTGAATTTGTTGCAATTGTTCCAACACTTTTCCTTCGTTTAACTCTAGACGGTTGAAAAGTTGAGTGGGAACTTGTAATTTTTTAGCTCGATCTAATACTTTAGCATTCGGATTGTTAGTAAATATTTCGACTACTTTAGCCTGTTCTTTTTCTTTAAAATGCAAAACAATTTTTTCGGCGTTAGAACCCGACCCAGAAGCGAATAGTACTATTTTTTTCATCGAAGTTGTTGTAAATTTTACACAAAAAAAAGAATAATAAATCAGATAAAAGAGTTCTTTGTGAAATAAATTTTTTAATTTCGTGGTCACATTTATTAACTAAAAGGTGGTTTTAAGATAAAGTTTTTTATTTTTGCCAACAATTTAAATTTTAAAATTAAAGATTATGTCAGACATTGCATCAAGAGTTAAAGCGATTATCGTAGACAAATTAGGCGTTGACGAGAATGAAGTTGTAACAGAAGCAAGCTTCACAAACGATTTAGGAGCTGATTCATTAGACACTGTTGAGCTTATTATGGAGTTCGAAAAAGAATTTGATATTCAAATTCCAGACGACCAAGCTGAAAACATTGCTACTGTAGGTCAAGCTATTTCTTACATCGAGGAAGCAAAAAAATAATAAAATAAATAACCCGTATGCTTCAATTGTGTACGGGTTTTTATTATTTTTTAAAAAAATTAGACTATTTTTGATTGAATTTCAATCACTCCATATTGAAATACCCTTGTCTCTTTAAGCTCAAATTATAAAGAAAACAGGGTATTATTTGTTTAAAATACTATTAAAAAAAATTATATGCAATTAAAGCGTGTTGTTGTAACTGGTCTTGGAGCATTAACTCCTATTGGAAATTCCATCCAGGAATATTGGGATGGTTTGGTAAATGGAAAAAGCGGTGCTGCTCCAATAACATATTACGATACTGAAAAGCATAAAACCAAATTTGCTTGTGAAGTAAAAAACTTCAATATTGAAGATTATATGGATCGCAAGGAATCGCGCCGATTGGATAAATTTTCTCACTATGCTATTGCCGCTAGTGACGAAGCCATTAAAGATGCAGGTTTAACCGACGACAACGTAAAGAAAAATCGCGTTGGAGTAATTTGGGGTGCCGGAATTGGCGGTTTAGAAACGTTCCAAGAAGAAGTAATGTATTATGCTAAAGGCGATGGAACTCCAAAGTTCAATCCGTTTTTTATCCCAAAAATGATTGCCGATATTGCTCCTGCTCACATTTCAATGAGAAATGGCTATATGGGTCCGAATTACACTACGGTTTCTGCTTGTGCATCCTCGGCCAATGCGATGATTGATGCGTTCAATTATATTCGTTTAGGAATGTGTGATGTTATCATTACAGGTGGTTCTGAAGCTGCGGTTACTATTGCTGGTATGGGTGGATTCAACTCGATGCATGCCTTATCCACTCGAAATGAAACACCAGAAACGGCTTCGCGTCCTTTTGATGCTACTCGTGACGGTTTTGTTCTTGGGGAAGGTTCTGGGGCTATTGTTTTAGAAGAATACGAACATGCGAAAGCACGTGGTGCTAGAATTTATTGTGAAATTGGTGGTGGCGGAATGTCGTCTGATGCCTATCACTTGACGGCTCCTCATCCTGAAGGAATTGGAGTAATTGCTGTAATGGAAAACACGTTGCGTGATGCAGGTATGACTCCAGAAATGGTAGATCACATTAATACTCACGGAACTTCAACACCTCTTGGTGATGTTGCCGAATTGAAAGCGATTAGTCATGTTTTTGGAGATCATGCTAAAAACATCAACATCAATTCAACCAAATCTATGACTGGTCATTTACTTGGAGCTGCTGGTGCTATTGAAGCTATTGCTGTAATATTAGCAATGCAAAATGGTATTGTTCCTCCAACAATCAATCATACTGTTGTGGACGAAAACATTGATCCATCATTGAATCTGACTTTAAATAAAGCTCAAAAAAGAGATATCAAAGTGGCTATGAGCAATACTTTTGGTTTTGGTGGTCACAATGCTTGTGTTTTATTCAAAAAATTAGAAGACTAAGTTTTCATGCGATTACTTAAGAAAATATTTTCCAAAAATTCCCGTCCTATCGAAGGCGGGAATTTTTTTGTTGCTATTGAAAAAATAATCGGATTCAAACCCATCAATCTTAAATATTACGAAAAAGCGTTCACACACCGTTCTTCTAATAAATTGGATGCCAATGGAAATCCGTTGAACTATGAACGCTTAGAATTTTTAGGAGATTCGATGTTAAGTTCTGTAATTGCAGCCCATCTATACAAAGAAGCACCACTTGGAGACGAAGGCTATTTGACTAAAATGCGCTCTAAAATTGTAAGTCGGGAACACTTGAACGAATTGGGCAGGGACTTGAACTTAGTCGACTTAGTTGATAGCAAAGTCCCTTCTTCTCATTTTGGAGAAAACATCCACGGAAATATTTTTGAAGCATTAGTAGGTGCTATTTTTTTAGACAAAGGTTATGCAGGTTGCGAGGATTTCATCCGAAAAAAAGTTATTGTACCTTATGTAGACATTGCTAAATTGGAAGGAAAAGTAATCAGTTATAAAAGTCTCGTTATTGAATGGTGCCAAAAAGAGAAAAAAACCTTCAACTTTGATGTTTTTGACGATAATGGTAACGATGGCCAACGCTTTTTTGGTGTTAAATTGAGTATTGATGACAAAGTAATTGCTAAGTCGAGAGCTACTTCTAAAAAGAAAGCCGAAGAAATTGCTTCCAAACGAGCTTATTTTGCATTTCAAGAAAAAATTAACAAAAAATAATTGAAATTCTCAAAAACTACAACGTTTTCGTTTATAAAATAACGTTAATGTAATCTTCGTTAGGTAATTCGAACGTGTAGAAACACTATATTTACAACTTATTTTGGCACTAAATGGCTATTCATAAAGTATATATTGAAGAATTTGAAGAGGATGATTTTCACATCATCGCCATTCACACTTCATTAGAAGATTATCGATTGGCCTATTTTATAAATCGTGAGATTGCAATTCGTTTGTCTAAAAACGACAACGACATTCAGTCGCAAGTTAAAGGCGGAAGAGCCTCTTTTGCACGATTTACATTTGAAGACCATGAAAATGACATTAAATGGAATTTAGTTCAGAATAAAAATGAAGTGGAAGGAATAGAAAATACAATTTCTCAAGATTTATTTTCTAATTCTAAAAACACATTTTCATCTACAGCCTACTTATTGCCAGAATACAAAAAAGTAGATTTCTTCTTAAAAATAGAAAATGCTGAAAAAGAAATAAACATTGCTGAAATTGTTTCAAAAATAAGCACCATCGACAGTATAAGCATGACTTATAATGTGGATAAAGAAAAAATAAAATCGAAAAATAATTTAATTTTTTAATAAAAATGTCAACAAGAAAAAAGACTAAAATTGTAGCCACACTAGGTCCTGCTTGTAGTTCAAAAGAAGTCATTAAAGACATGATTGATGCAGGAGTAAATGTATTCCGTATCAATTTTTCTCATGCAGATTACACTGATGTAAAAGAGCGCATCGATATCATCAGAGAATTAAATCAAGAATATGGTTATACCACAGCGATTCTTGCTGATTTACAAGGCCCAAAACTTCGTGTAGGAGTGATGAAAGAAGATGTAGTTGTAAACCCTGGCGATATCATTACGTTTCAAACTGCCGAGGACGTTCCTGGAACCAAAGAACGTGTTTACATGAATTATAAAGAGTTTCCTAGAGATGTAAATCCGGGAGAAAAAATTCTTCTTGATGATGGTAAATTAATGTTTGAAGCCCTTGAAACTAACGGATCGACAGAAGTTGTTTGTAAAGTTATTCAAGGCGGACCCTTGAAATCTAAAAAAGGAGTAAACTTACCTAACACTAAAGTTTCGCTTCCTGCTTTGACTAAAAAAGACATTAAAGATGCTCTTTTTGCCATTGAACAAAAAGTAGACTGGATTGCACTTTCATTTGTTAGAACGCCAGCCGACTTAGAAGAATTACAAGATTTAATTGCTAAAAATTCGGAACATAAAATTCCGATTGTAGCCAAAATTGAAAAACCAGAAGCGGTAGAAAATATTGATAAAATTGTAGCCTTCTGCGACGGTTTAATGGTGGCTCGTGGTGATCTTGGAGTTGAAATTCCGGCACACGAAGTTCCGTTAATTCAGAAAAAATTAATCCACAGAGCTAAAACAGCACGCATCCCTGTAATTGTGGCCACCCAAATGATGGAAACGATGATTACAAGCTTAACGCCAACACGTGCTGAAGTAAACGACGTTGCCAACTCGGTAATGGATGGTGCTGATGCGGTGATGTTGTCTGGGGAAACTTCTGTTGGAAATTACCCAGTACAAGTTATTGAGAAAATGACGCAAATTATTGAAGCGGTAGAAGATTCTCCACTTATTCAAGTGCCTCAAAATCCGCCTCACGTTAGAACCAAACGTTTTATTACTAAATCAATTTGTTATCACGCGGCTACTATGGCCAATGATATTAAAGCGAAAGCTATTTCCACATTAACCAATAGTGGCTATACAGCTTTCCAAATTTCAGCTTGGCGACCATCGGCTCATATTTTAGTATACACTTCGAACAAAAGAATATTAACACAACTTAATTTACTTTGGGGCGTTAATGCATTTTACTACGATAAATTTGTGAGCACCGACGATACTGTAGACGACATCAACCTTATTGCTAAAGAAAATGGTTTTGTAAAAAAAGGTGATATGTTGATCAACCTTGCTGCAATGCCTGTTGTGGATAAAGGAATGGTAAATACATTGCGAATTTCGGAGATAGAATAAATCGCCGTTAAAATAAATCTAAAGGATTATTAAAGTACGTTAAATATTTTAGTAATCCTTTTTTCGTTTCAAAAGAAGGAGTATATTTGAAGTACTTAAAATTTATTTATTATGGATAATCAGAACTTTTTAGTTTCAAGTGCTACCGACCTTGAAAAAGGAACTTTTTATAAAAAAACGTACCAACATTTAGCTGTTGCTATCTTAGCATTTATGTTAGTAGAAGCTGTTTTACTAAATACAGTACCTTTTGAAGTTATCGCATGGATGCTTAGTGGAAAATTCATTTGGTTGTTTATTATTGGGTTATTTTGGTTAGGAACTATGTTATCAAACAATCTAGCATTTCATCCTTCAAGACAGAAACAATATCTAGGTTTGGGATTGTATGTGGTTTTAGAAGCAATTATCTTTTTACCCATGATAGCAATTGCAGTATCTTATTCTGGTAGTGAAATGATAACCCAAGCAGCTGTTATAACATTATTCATGTTTACGGGATTAACCGCTGTTGTTCTTTTTACAAAAACTGACTTTTCATTCTTAAGAACCATAGTTATTGTGGGTGGATTTGTTGCGTTAGGAGCCATCGTTGTTGGCGCAATTTTCGGATTTAATCTCGGACTTTGGTTTTCTGTTGCAATGGTAGTTTTGGCTTCCGCAAGTATACTTTATCAAACAGATCAAATAAAAAATCAATTTGGAACAGACCAATATGTTGGAGCATCAATGCAATTATTTGCCTCTGTAATGTTATTATTCTGGTATGTTTTACGAATCTTAATGAGTAGAAAATAATTTTTCAAAAATAAAAAATTACTAAAGCCGTTTACAATTTGTAAGCGGCTTTTTTGTTTAACACAATTTCCAATCTGAATTGTTTTAAAAAAACTATCTTTGAACCCTTTTAAAATTTACCCTTCAACCAAGGTATTGGTTTGGATGAAGTCATAGAAATTACATTTAAATGTTAACTACTAAATCGCTTTTTGCCTTTATTTTGATGTCGCTTTTTGCGATGCAAAGTTCTGCGCAACACATGCAATATTGGTCGTTTAACAAAATAGATTCGACTTCTTATAACAAAATTAATTACAACAAAAACACGTTAGAAAATCCAAATTCGCTATACCCGCTTTTAGCCAAATTGTATAAAATCAAACATTTCAGCACCGAAAATGCAGTGTTTGTACATATTGGTGATTCGCACATACAAGCAGACATTGAGACTTCTGTAATTCGAAATGAATTGCAAAATTACTTTGGAAATGCCGGTCGTGGCTTAGTTTTTCCGTATCAAGTGGCCAAAACCAATGCGCCGTCTGATATTATCTCGAGTTCTAAAAGCAGTTGGAAAAACAATCGCGTAGCACGAATAGACACTTTAATTTCTTGCGGCGTTTCTGCTTTTGGCATTGAATCGCAAAGTATCAGTCCTGAATTTTCTATCGAACTACGCTATATAAATGGCTATAAAGACTATTTTGATAAAGTAGACTTGTTTATGGGTGGCAAAGTTTCTGAACTATTTTTGGAATACAATGACAGTTTAGCGGAAAATAATTGTTATCCTGTTTCACCTGAATTTGCCCAATTCCGTTTAAAATCGAACACTTCTGGATTTCGACTAACCTTTCCTACTACCGACACCATTCAGTTTTATGGTGCCTCATTAGAAAAAACAAACGTTGGCGGCATTATTTACCACAGTATTGGTGCCAATGGCGCTAAATATTCTGATTTTAATAAAACGGTGCGTTTTTGGAAACAATTGGACAAACTTAAAGCCGACTGTTATATCGTTTCGTTAGGAACTAATGAAGCGCAAGACCCAAATTTAACTGGAGATGCATTTCTAGTGGATGTGAAAATTATGGTGAAAAAATTACGTCAAATTTCGCCCGATGCTTGTATCATTCTCACCACACCGCCTGTTTCTTATTATAAAAAACACCGACCCAACCAATCGTTAGAAGTCATCACGAACGCTCTGATTGATTATTGCAATCAAAACAACTTAGTCTATTGGGATTTATTCAATACTAGCAAAGGACTGGAAGGTGCTAAAACATGGAAAGCCACTCAATATTTACGCTCCGATTTAGTCCATTTTTCTCGAGAAGGCTACATTTTGCAAGGCAATCTTTTTGTAGATGCTTTTGTAAAAACTTGGAACGATTTTTTGTGCAAGAATTATTGATTTCACTGATAATCTTGGTGAACTTCCTGAAAAAATTACGCCTTTGCGGTTAAAAAAATCTAAAACTGCAAATAGATTGGCATTACTGGTTCAGCGCTTTTAAAGAAGGAATACAGGGCGATGAACCCCATCATCACAATGACATAATAAATCAACGGAAAACGTTTTTGCGTTTCAATTACTTTTTCTGGAAAACTGTCTGGAATTAAATGTATCAAATAGCCAATTACAATCATAATGATTACATATTGGTAGTTTACAAAATACTCGTAGGCACCATCTAAGGTGAATTGATAAACAATTTGATGTATAAATTGCATCGCAACTTCTAAGCTACTTGCTTTGAAGAAAATCCAACAAAAACACACAAAGTGGAACGTGATTACCCCAAAAACAAAGTTGGTAATGAACTTCGGTAAGATTTTAATTCTTCCGAAAAGTGTCGTCCAAAGTTTATTTATTGCTAATCCTATTCCGTGTAAAGCGCCCCAAATAATGAAGTTCCAACTGGCACCGTGCCAAAAACCACCGATTAGCATGGTTAAAAACAAATTCAAATTGGTTCTGAACTTTCCTTTACGGTTACCACCCATTGAAATGTATAAATAATCGCGCAACCAACTCGATAACGAAATGTGCCATCTTCTCCAAAACTCACTCACCGATTTACTTTGATACGGCGACATAAAGTTAGGTGGAATCGTTATTCCCATCCATTTGGAGATTCCAATTGCTACATCACTATAGCCACTAAAATCGCAATAAATTACGATTGCATATCCGTATAACGCGACCAAACATTCCATACCATTGTGGAGATTGGGTCCGTCAAAAACATAATTCACTAAGTTGACAGAAATATAATCGGAGATGATCAGTTTTTTGATTAAACCCGTAACGATTAAATAAAATCCTCTGGAAAAATCAGAATCGCTTACAAAATACTCTTTCTTTAATTGCGGAATGAAGTCTTTCGCTCTTACGATGGGTCCCATCACTAATTTTGGAAAAAACGACAAGAACAACATATAATTCACAATGCCTTTCTCGGGCTCGATTTCGCCACGATACACATCAATCGTATAACTTAGATTTTCAAAGGTGAAAAACGATATTCCAATAGGCAATAGAATATGAAGCGGATCAAATTTTAGTTGCGAAAAATTATTGATAATATCGATGAAAAAGTCGGTATACTTAAAGTAAAACAATACACCTAAATTAATGACAACACTCCAAAACAAATAAAACTTTTTGCCTATTTTCTTCTTGGCATTGAATATCAAATTGGAAATTCCGTAATTAAAAAAAGCCGAAAGAATCACAATTCCCACAAAAGCACCACTAGCTTTATAGAAAAAATAAAGCGAAAATAAGGTTAGAACAATAGCTCTGTGTTTGTAATTTTTTCTAAAAAGATAATAGCACAAAATAAACGCCACCAAAAAGTATACAAAGAAACCATTGTTGAACAACAACGGATTGTGCGCATCATACAGCAGCTGATTCAAAACACTATTCCAATCAATATTTATCATAGTGTATCAACTTTTTTCTGAGTGGTTTTTTGAATCGTTTCTTTGGGCGCAACAACTTTAACTTCCTTTGGCTTGGAACCGTCTGGTTTGGCCGTTGGAACTTTTGGTGTATCTATTTTTTTAGCAATCGTTTCTTTGGCAATTACCTTAGGTTCTATGGGTTTTGGCACAATTGCTTTTGGAGTAACAATAGGCTTATGTGCTTGTTTTAACTTTAACGCTTTATTGTAATCATTGATTATAGCCTTAAAAATAGTTTTAGATACCGCTTTAGCACCTCTAAAATTAAAATGAATATAATCCTTATTGGCATATTGAACGGTGCTGTCCGCCCATTTAACAATAGTTCCATTGCCACCAATTGATTTATAAAAATTATAAAACGGAATGTCGTTATCATATGCCAATCGCGCTTGGGTTTGAATTAACGAATCAATGCCAACTGCCGTTTTCCAAGTGCCATCATAATTAAACGCTCTGTCGGAACAACTGAACAACAAAAACTCCGTATTAGGCATGTTGTTTTTGAATTTTTTCAAAACCGGACGCATACCGCGGTAATAGTAGTCGTAATTGGTGTCGTTGGGCTTGAACAACAAATTCACACCATATTGAAACACAATCAAGTCGTAATAACCCGATTGACTCAATTCTGCTAATAAATTGCTGTTTAATTTTTTCAATTCCACACCAGTAATGCCTCTAAAAGAAAAATTATCCAATACAATGCCCGATTGGGGTTCAGAGCTCAACCCAAAAATCGGTGTTTTTTTAGAAGAAACCGTAAACTTAGCCTTGTTAGAAGCGCCACTTCCCACCAACACGCGATTGAATTCTTTGTTGGCTGGATACTTTCGAACCGAATCGTTTATTTTTACCGAAATCGAATCGCCTTTACCATAAAGCAGCCATTTTTGTGTGATTTGCGTGCTGTTTTTTCGAACATTATCTCTAAAATCGATGTCTAAATTATTGCTGAAAAACGAATAACCCGAGAAAAATAACCCAGCATTGTGATCTTGTTTCTTAAAATTATCGGTAGCTACATCGCCAGTGGTAAAGACTTTGGCGGTTCGTCTAAAATCGGACGAAACTGAGCTAATAGGCACATAACCTACTCCTTTTTGCGCTCCAAAATAATTTTGAAGTTGTTCCCGAATGTCTTGCGTAATAAAATCGCCTTCAATCTGACTGTCGCCAAACCATGCAATTCTAATTTTTACGTTCTTTCCTTCCGATAAAGCAATAAGTTTTTCATTAAATCGCTGCAATGCCGGCGACACAGTATCAGCGTTAAAACGCACTAATGTGCCTTTCTTTTCGTAGGCATCAAAGTCGTTCATGGGCAAATTATCTTCCGAATACGTGATGCCCGAATGGTTCTTTTTATGTGGATTTTTTTTGGTTTTATCCTTCACTAAAATGTCTGAAAGTAAGTTGACATTTTTAAAATATGGATAATACACAATGAATTGCTCTGAAAAGGCAGACAACAACAACTGAATACTAGTGACTACTAAGATTAAGGTAATTACTTTTTTGCTATGGTTCATTGAACTTTTCGAGTTATCAGTTGCTTTAAAACCGCTTGATTTCATGTGTTAAGCGATTGTAAATTCCACGCAAAAGTATAAAAAAGCTGTTGTGTTTTGTTTTTTTGTTAAAAATTATTTTTTAATTCATTTTGAGCGAATGGTCTGGTTCTTTTTGCCATCCTTTTTCCCGCTTTCCACGCCGCACGGCGGACTGTTCTAATCGGGGCTAAAGAGTAATGGTCTTTTGTGAAGTTAATCGATTCTTAAAACTCAAACTTCAACTGCACCACAACGGTTTTTTTGACTTCGGTGTTTAAATTGTTTAACGAAATCCCGAGTAACCGCACCGATTCTTTCATCCGTTCTTGGTACAATAATTCTTTGGCGGTCTCTAGCAATAATCCTTTATCAGCTATAAAATAAGGCAGTGTTTTACTTCGGGTTTGGGTGGTAAAATCACTGTATTTTATTTTCAAGGTAACCGTTTTACCCGAAATGTTATAGCGTTTCAATCGCTTTTCGAGTTCGGCAGCAATGCGTTCTAAACGTTCCAACATAAAAATTTCGGACGTCAAATTTTCGTTAAACGTATGTTCGGCCGCCACTGATTTGGAAACACGGTTGGGTTTTACTTCACTGTGGTGAATGCCGCGTACAATGTTGTAATAAAATCCGCCACTTTTGCCAAAATGATGCTCGAGGTATTCTCTTGATTTCGATTTCAAATCTTTGCCGGTAAAGATACCGTGTTGGTACATTTTTTCTTTGGTAACCTTACCAATACCGTAGAATTTTTTAATGTCTAAATTTTCTAAAAAAGCTTCTACCTCATCTGGAGTTACAGTTTTTTGACCGTTGGGTTTGTTGTAATCACTGGCAATTTTAGCTACAAATTTGTTGACTGATATTCCGGCAGAAGCGGTGAGTCCGACTTCCTCAAAAATACGTTTACGGATTTCTTGCGCTATTAAACTGGCACTCGGATTTCCTTTTTTGTTTTGAGTCACGTCTAAATAAGCTTCGTCCAACGACAAGGGTTCGACCAAATCGGTATAGTCGTAAAAAATCTTTCTAATTTTATTCGAGATTTCCTTGTAGCGGTCAAATCGTGGTCGTACAAAAATAAGTTCTGGACAATTTCGCTTGGCCTGAATTCCGCTCATGGCACTGCGCACCCCAAATTTTCGAGCTTCATAACTGGCTGCAGAAACCACACCACGCACTTCGCTTCCGCCAACGGCCAATGGTTTCCCTTTGAGTTCGGGATGGTCCATTTGTTCTACCGAAGCGTAAAAAGCATCCATATCAACATGGATAATTTTGCGTTGTTTAATTTCATCTGACACAATACAAATTTAGTTTTTTTATTGCATTAGGAAATAGTATTTTTGAAGCAAATAGACAGTATTATGGTTGAAATTGAACGCAAATATTTAGTGACTTCATTAGCTTTTAAAGACGAAGCTTTTGCGCAAAACGACATTGCACAAGGCTATTTGAATTCCAATCCAGAGCGAACGGTGCGCATTCGAGTAAAAGGTGAAAAAGGATTTCTTACAATCAAAGGAATTGGGAATGAAAGCGGTGCCTCACGATTGGAATGGGAACAAGAAATTCCGCTTGACGATGCTAAAACACTTCTAAAATTGTGTGAAAAAGGCGCTATTGAAAAAACCCGTTACGAAGTAAAATCGGGAAACCACATCATAGAAATAGACGTATTTCACGGTGCTAATGAAGGCTTAATCATGGCCGAAATCGAGCTTGAAAACGAAAACGAATCCATAAAAAAACCCGATTGGTTGGGTACAGAAGTAACAGGCGACCAACGTTATTATAACGCTTACCTTAGTTTACATCCGTTTAAAACGTGGTAATTTATTTTTGTAATACTTCTAAAGTTACTTTAATATAACCCATACCGCTACTGGAAGCAATGGTATAAAATGCTTTGCGCGACAAATCAATATCTCTACCTCTTACGAAGGGTCCACGATCGGTAACCTCAACGACAACTGTTTTTCCGTTGGCTTCATTGGTTACACGAACTTTAGTACCAAATGGCAATGATTTGTGTGCAGCGGTTAGTTTGTTTTTATCGTACACTCTACCACTAGCCGTTCTTCTGCCGTGAAAACGATCGGCATAATAGGAGGCATGTGCACTTTTTTTAAGTACTTTAAATTTGCCTTGAAACTCAGCGATGGTATCGATAACCATTGTTTTCTCGGCCGAAGTGTTTTTTCTTGAGATAGTATCTTTACTCACTTTTCGTTGATTTTGCTTTGCTGGCATTAGTGTCTGTGCAAAAAAGACACCTCCTACCAACAAGGCAATAAGAAAGAATACTATCGATATTCGTTTTTTCATTTTTTTAGATTTGGAATTGATTTTACAAAAATAATGCCTTACAGGAATTGCATCTTGTAGAATTGCTTTTACAAACAGATAAAAAAAGTATTGTGCTTAAAGTTTTATTTTACTAAAACCACAAATGCCATGGAATTCTTGATAAAACTAAGACCAATCCTAAGCCATAAAAAACGGTAATTGCTTTGAATTTAGCGCCATTATCAGCTGCTTTTTTATGTTTCGACCAACCGATAGTTATAAGTGCAATGGCAATAATATTAACTAATGGGTGCTCAACGGCTGTTAATCGTAATGTAGCGTCTTTCATTTGGCTTAAACTTTCTTTTCCTAATGGTGAAACGAAATATAAAACCAATCCAATCACTAATTGTATGTGAGTAGCAATTAATCCGAATAATGCTATTTTACGATCTTTGGCAGTAAATTCTTTTTTAGAAGACAAGCCAATAGCCGAATTAACGACCACTACAACCAATAAAAAAAGTGCTAAATATGCCCAACCTGAATGTGCTTTTTGAAGAATATGATACATAGAAATTTAATTTTTGTTGAAACAAATATAGCTAAAAAAGAATAAAAAAACCTCATCCGTTTTGAATGAGGTTTTTAAAATTAATTTTAAAGAGACTTAAAATCTTAGAAATTATAGCTTAACGTAAAGTTCCAAGTTCTACCAAAACCAAAGAAAACATTGTTTGCTGTGGCGATTCCTTTATAAACAGCTCCAGCTTGTTCGTAGGTTACGGCTGGCGTAGATCCTGAAGCTGGCGTTTTAATATCACTTGCAAAAATGTTAGACGTTGATTCGGCGATAAAAATTTTATCCAACACGTTGTTTACATTCCATCTGAAATTTACCGAGTTTGATTTGTCTTTCCCAACCAACATTTTATAAGAGAATCCAGCATCAACGATACCAAATGCAGGCAATTCTAATACGCCTTTGTTCAGTTCCGATTGAAAGTTAGTTGGTGACATGTTGGCGTAATTTCTTTCAGTATATCTATAATTGGCGTCTACTTTTACTCGTTTTACAATTTCATAAGTAGCACCAATAGAAGCCGTAGTTTGTGGTGCATTACCCACTTTTACTCTATCTAAATACAACGTTTTTGCTACAGCATCATTACCGAAAGCATCGTTGGTTACCGTATATCTAGTAGACGATGCGTTTCCATCGTAGTGGTAATCACCAACAGAAACCATTCCGTTCAACACCAATTGGTTGAAAGGTTTGTAATTCATATCAATTTCAACACCTTGATGTGTTTCATTAATTCCAGCAAAAGAAAAATACCCATTTGGATTTTCTAACGTTGTTGCGTTAGGATTTCCTGGTGTTGGTGCAGGTATTGTACTAACGTCATTTACCGTTTGAAATCTATCTTTCCAAGTTGTGCGGTATACATTCAAATTTGCATTGAATTTTGACGAACGGAAACCATATCCTAATTCAACACCTAAGATTTTTTCATTCGTTAAATTACTGTTTACGAAGTTTCTGTTATTAGGATAAACCGCATTCATAAAGGGTTGTTTTGAGTAATAACCTGAGTTTACAAATACATTATTATGCTTATTTATATTATAATTCAAACCCGCTTTTACATTACCTCCCAATATTTTCTTGAAACTTGTTGCTTGATCACCGCTAGCGTCTGTAAATCTGAAATAATCAATTCTTTTGTATCCTTGCTGCGAAACGGCACCTTGAATGAAAGCTGTTAGGTTGTTTTTAGAATACTCTAATTGTGTAAACGCGCCCAACCAATTTACTTTACTGTCGTTATTGTAATTCACTTTTGTTTGATAGCTGGTATTCCAAAATGGGTTAAGATTTGGCAATGCCTCATAAGTATTGTAAACAATATTTGGTTGTGGAGCATTGATGTTACCGTTGGTAGCTGATAATAAATCTTTGTAACCAGCTGCTCCTAAATTATCATTTACCGTTTGAAAGTGAATTCCTCTATAGGTTCTCATATCAAGACCAAAATCCAAAGTAAAATCTTGAGTAAGTTTGGTGTTTAAACTTGCCACACCTCCATACCAGTCGTGAGAGTTAGTAGACGCTATTTTAGAAAATCCATTAGTAAGATCGTTAGAAGTACTCGAATAGTTGATGTATTCACCATTAGTTAATGATCTTGGTGCTGTTGTAGTTCCAATTGTAATAGGCAATTGTCCCGTATTCCAAGCTTGAATTTTATCTACATTTAGAGTACCATCGGTATTTCTAAATAAGTCGTTTGTGTATTGCAACCCTCTTGCTACACCATTGGCACTGGTTCCACCACCACGACCCCAAGAGCCATATAATACGGTAGAAAATTTCATTTTTTCAGAAATTTTATAATCCCAGTTCAAAGAAGCTACAGGTTTGTGATAATAGTTGGTCCTAAAGTTGTAGGCTTGTCCGTTCAAATAACCTGCATCCAAATTCAATCTACGGTCTGGATCACCATCAACACCATATTTTAAATATTGAGCTATTGTTGGCGCTGTACTTCTTTGGTTGTGCCATTGAGGCGCACCAGTAAACGTAAATTGAACATCGTTTTTCTTATTGATCTCATAACCTAAAGCGATGTAATAATTACCGCCTTGAAATTCTGTTCCTCTAGCATATTCACTACCGCTCGTTTGACTGATCAAAACCGATGCCGACAAACCATTTTTCATTTTACCAGTATTGTAAGCTGCATTGGTTTTGAAATAATTGTTATTTGCTACGCTTGCAGAAACGGTTCCACCTTCTTTCATATCAGAAGTTCTGGTAATAACGTTGATATTTCCTCCAACTGCCGCATTAACGATTTTGGAAGAACCCAATCCTCTTTGTACTTGTAATGCAGAAGTCACATCGGATAATCCAGCCCAGTTACTCCAAAATACAGCACTGTTTTCCATATCATTTACTGGAACACCGTTAATCATAACAGCGATATTCTTTTGGTCAAATCCACGAATAACCACTCTTGAATCTCCAAAGCCTCCTCCAGCTTTAGATGCATATACAGAGGGTGTATTGGCTAATATTTCTGGAAACTCTTGATTTCCTAATTTTTGCTGAATTTCTGCAGCTTTTAGTGTAGACACCGCCACTGGTGTTTTTCTGTCTTTAGCCACATCAATTACAGTACTTTTAATCACTATTTCTTCTAATTGATTAGCGTCTGAAGCTAATTTGATGATTCCTAAATCAACCGTTTCGCCATTTTTTACAGAAAAACTTATTGTTTGTGTTTTAAAACCAATGTACGAAATCACCAATTGACCTGAAGACGAACTCGTATTTAAGGTAAATTTTCCATCACTATCCGTTGAAGTTCCAATTGAAGTTCCTTTAACAGCAACATTTACTCCGGGTAAAGCTCCTGATAAATCTGAATCAAGCACAGTTCCTTTAATTTTTCCTTGAGAAAACATTATTGTTGTCATCAAAAGAAACAGTACTGAAAGTACGCTTTTTGTCATTTTTTTCATTTTGTTGTGTGTTTAAATATTTGATTGCAAAATTCCTATATTTCTATCTTTTAGGTGTTAAGCCAATGTTAACAAAATGCTTTTTCTTGATGTATTATCAATAAAATCCCTGTATTAAAAATAATATTGAATTATCGATAACGTTTTAGTAAAATCAACAAAAAAACCTCAAACAATCATGCTTGAGGTTTTTTTTTATAAATTTAAAGTAGTTTCTTATTTGTTATTCAAGAAATGTTCTAGTAAAAAGTTAGTAGAGCTATCGTGGTTTTTCACTTTCTTAGACTCAATTTCATCTAAAATAGAATTCGCTAGTTGCTTTCCTAATTCGACACCCCATTGATCGTAACTAAATATGTTCCAGATAATTCCTTGAACAAAAATTTTGTGCTCATACAAAGCCACTAAAGAACCCAACGATTCTGGTGTTAACTTTTGAATGAGAATGGTATTGGTAGGTTTGTTTCCTGTAAAAACTTTAAAAGGTTTTAAGTAATCCGCTTTTGCTTTATCAACACCTTGTTTATCAAATTCATCTTGAACTTGTTCGGCAGTTTTTCCATTTAACAAGGCTTCTGTTTGCGCAAAAAAGTTAGACATTAACTTATTATGATGATCTTCATCTCCATACAACGGTTGCACATAACCAATAAAATCGGTCGGAATTAATTTGGTTCCTTGATGAATTAATTGAAAAAAAGCGTGTTGCGAATTAGTTCCCGGTTCACCCCAAATGATGGTGCCTGTTTGGTAATTCACTGGTTTTCCGTCTCTACCAATACTTTTACCATTGCTTTCCATAATGCCTTGTTGTAAGTAGGGCGCCAATTTTTGTAAATATTGTGTATACGGAATTAACGCTTCACTTTCGGCACCAAAGAAATTGTTGTACCATATGCTTAGCAACGCTAAAATTACTGGAATATTTTTCTCAAATGATTCTTTTTTAAAGTGTTCGTCCATTTGATTGGCTCCTTTCAATAATTGATCAAAATTATCAAATCCAACAGCTAAACTAATAGACAATCCGACAGCACTCCATAACGAAAATCGACCGCCAACCCAATCCCACATTGGAAAAATATTGTTGGCATCAATTCCGAACTCGGTTACTTTTTGAATGTTGGTTGAAACTGCCACAAAATGTTTGGCAATATCTTCTTGTTGTGCCGCTTTTAAAAACCAAGTTCGAATGGTTTCCGAATTGGTCAATGTTTCTTGGGTTGTAAACGTTTTAGAAACAATTACAAAAAGGGTCGTTTCTGGATTAATTTTTTTGATTACTTCATTCACATGATCACCGTCTACATTGGAAACAAAGTGAACATTCAAGTGATTTTTATAATATTGCAACGCCTCTACAACCATAGCCGGCCCTAAATCGGAACCGCCAATTCCAATATTTACAATATCTGTGAATGGCTTGCCAGTATATCCTTTTCTTTCACCAGAAGTTACTTCTTTTGTAAATTTTTCAATGCTTCTTTTTACTTCAAAAACTTCTGGCATTACATTTTTTCCATCAACTAAAATAGTGGTTGATTCTGGAGCACGTAAAGCTGTGTGAAGTACAGCACGATTTTCGGTTTGATTGATTAGGTCTCCGTTAAAATATTTGGCAATAGCCTCTTTTAAATTAACTTCTTCTGTTAGCTTTAAAAGTAAGTCTATCGTTTCTTGATTGATGTTATTTTTAGAATAATCTACTAAAAAATCATTCCATTGAATGTGGAATTTTTCTGCTCTGGTGGTATCATTTTGAAACATTTCTTTGATGGAATTGTGTTCCATTTTAGAAAAATGATTGTTCAAATTTTCCCAAGCATTTGTAGTTGATGGATTTGTGTTTTGTAAAGCCATTATTTAATTTTTGAAAAGCAAAATTAGATAAAAGATTACAGATTTAACCAAGAGCATCCCATTTTATCATCTAAAAAGTTATGCAAACGTTGTAGTTGTGGAAAACTTTTACCGTTAAAATTATTTTTTGAATGTAACTTCAGCAACGCTGTCCAATTGTTGCTTTAAAGGACGGATTTGCTCTTTAAATCTTGGCAGATTTCGACTTTCCATGGCTTGAGAGTTGGGCAATTTCAATTTGAGGGCATCTACTTGAACGCCATTTTTCCAGAAACGATAACACACATGTGGACCAGTTGCCAAGCCAGTACTTCCTACTTTACCAATAATTTGACCTTGTTTGACACGTTGCCCACGACGCACCAAAATTTTAGACATATGTAAGTATTGGGTTGAATAGGTTTTGTCGTGCTTAACCTTGACAAAATTTCCATTACCTGCCGTATACCCTGCTTGTTCTACAACCCCAGCAGCCGTGGTCATTATAGGCGTTCCTGTTGGAGCAGCATAATCAGTTCCATTGTGGGCTTTCCATTTTAATTGTACCGGATGGAATCTACTTTTAGAAAAACGAGAGGTTATATTGACAAATTTTAATGGTGCTTTTAAGAAGAAATTCTTCAGTGCTTTACCGGTTTCATCATAATAATCTGTTTTACCATTTCGTTCTTGAACAAAAGGGAATGCATAAATTTTCTGCCCTTTGTATTCGAAAAAAGCGGCACGCAAACTATCTACACCGTCATAAATGGTATCGTTGATGTATCGTTCTGTAAAGCTTAAAGCAAATTTGTCACCTTTTTTAGATTTGAAGAAATCGATAGACCAGGCAAACACTTTGGTCAATCTTCCCGACAAAGTTGGATCGACTTTCATGCTACGCAAAGTTTTGGTTAGAGGCCCAGTCAATTCTCCTGCAATAGTTCTAACTTTAAAGGTAAGCGGTCTAGATTTTTTAAATCCAACTATAGAATCGGTTAAATCAACCAAGTAATAATCAATTCGATTGGGTTGGTAAATTAAATATTGAAGTTTGTTGTATTTGTCTTTAGAACGCAAACACACGTAGGTCTTTTTAAATCGTACACTCGTAGGAAAAGAATCTTTGATAACTCTAATAATATCGGCAGCTTTTTTCCCGTTAAGGTTTTGTTTTTTTAGAATTTTTTCAAAAGTATCTTGACTTTGAATGGTATCGTAATGCACATTAAAGTCATCGAAATGAAAACCAAAATCTACAATGGGTTTTTGAGGCTCAACGTCTTCAATAACAAATTCTTCTTGTTGTTTTTTACAAGAATACAATGCTACTAAAACCAATAAAATTAATGTTATTTTTCTCAATATGAGTCCTTTATTTTTAACAATCTTCACCCCAATTTTTCAACTCTTCCTCACTCCAAAGTTCGGGAAAAAAGATTCTTCTTTGGTATTTTGGATGCATGTATTTTTTCCAATCACTGCCACCAGTAGCTTCTCCAGAACCTTGACCACTTTCAATATATTTTTTGGCAGCGTTCAAATGTCCCATGACCCAAGTAATGTTTACTGTTTTATCGTAATGACGCATAGCTGCTATTAAATCGGAATTTTTTTGATCTTCCTCTGGAAGTTGTTTGAATTTTCTCCAAATGTTACTGGTATTGTATTCTTCCATATAACGCAAGAATTCGTCTTTGTATTTTCTTTCAAACTCTAGAATCAAATACGATTTCTCACCTGTTTTGTAATCTTTCCCAGCAGCTTGCCAATATAAATGTTCAAAAGCATGAGAATACGGTGTATTTCTATCTATAGTTGCTCTAAATCGATAATCAATTAGGTTGATTAAATCGGTTGATGAGAATTCAATTAATCTATATTGAGCACTTTGAAATCCACTGGCTGGCGTTAACGTATTTCTAAATTTCATGTATTGATCTACTTCCATTCCATCACCCATAATATCAAATGAAGTGGTTAGCATGTCAAAATAGCGACTGATTCGCATCAAACGATCGGTAAAAAATTTGGTTTCTGGTTTTTCGCAATGACAGACTTGTTTGATTTCCCAAAGTATCATTTTAAACAACAACTCATTAACTTGATGGTACATTATAAAAACCATTTCATCAGGCAATGTGGTACGTTGCGTTTGAAGGTTTAATAAAGCATCGGTTTGGATATAATCCCAATACGTAATGGGTTTAGACCAAAGTAATCCTTCGAGATGGGTTTCGGTTTTTTGATTGATCGCGTCAAATTTTTGTTCTAATTCCTCAATTAAATGAGTGGTTTCTGAATTCATTTAGTCAACTTTAATTGTAAATGGATTGGCTAATCCTTTGAAAGATTCTAGATCTGCTTTTAAAGAACCCACAGCCAAACTTGCTTTAATCCTTAATGGTAATTTATTGTCGTCGTCTGATATCCAAACGGTTAAACTTTCTTGCTCTTTAAAAACCCTTCCTGACTGCACCAAAGGTCTAAAAATCATGCAAGGAACGGTACCAAATTTAGTATCTAAATCTTCTCTTCCGATGAATTTTAACTTAAATTTTGTGGTTTCGTCATCAAAAAACATATCGATTGCAATAGATTCGCCTACTTTCAATTTATCTACATTAGGATGGTTTCTAAGATAGTAGAAGGTAGAAACAATATCTTGTACATTTTCTGGCGTAGTAAACGTTTTATTGGTATCGTTTTTATAATCTTTTACTAAGATAGTATTTTTATCCTGATTGAAGAAGCCTTCTTGGTTTTTTGTGTAGCCTCCTTCATCAATTTTTCTTACATATTGATACGGTTTTCCGGTAACTTTATCAAAATAAGACTCATAGTTGTCTTCAACCTTAAAGAACCATTTTGACATTCCTGTAGTGTAACCTTTACCAATGGCATGGTATACTTTTTTATTGTTTTTGGTTGCCTCTTTAACTTCCAGTGTGGCATAACCAGCGGTAACTAATCCGTAGTGAATTCTGAACTTAAACCATTCGCCAACTTCAAAAGCTGAAGACTTGTTAGAATCAAAACTTACGGTCAAAAAAAGTAACCCAATAATTATAATCTTTTTCATTTTAGTATACTTTATATGTTTAATTGGTAACCGTATTACAATTTTTGTTCCAAATGTATTAAAACAAAAAAACTCCGTCAAATATTGACGGAGTTTTTATGCTATTAACCAACCAAAAAACTATAAATTATGAAAAACTTATATAAAAATTAAAGGAAACCACTCCTTTTCTTTTTGTGAGTACAAAGATAGTACTGTTTTTGATTTATTCTCAATAAAAAATTAACTTTAACATATTTTTATTAAAAATGTCGGTACTACAACGTTGTATTTTGATGATTGTTTAATAAAATGTGAAAATTATAACGTCCCTCTCAATGCTTGTTCGCGTTCAATTGATTCGAAAAGGGCTTTAAAATTCCCAGCACCGAATCCTTTAGCACCCATTCTTTGAATAATTTCAAAAAATAAAGTTGGGCGATCTTCTACTGGTTTAGTGAATATTTGTAGCAAATACCCGTCTTCATCAGCATCAACTAAAATAGAAAGTTCTTGTAATTTTTTGATATCTTCTTTCATCATATCCATGTGAGACCCTAATCTTCTTGGAATGTCGTCATAATAGGCTTGTGGCGGTGGTGGCAAAAACTCGACGCCACGTGCTTTCAAACCAGAGACGGTTTTGATAATATCATCGGTTGCCACAGCAATATGTTGCACACCTGGGCTTTCATAAAAATCTAAATACTCTTCAATTTGTGATTTTTTATTTCCTTTGGCAGGTTCATTTATAGGAAACTTAATTCTTCCGTTACCATTAGACATTACTTTACTCATCAGAGCTGAATATTCGGTATGAATTTGAGTGTCGTCAAACGAAAGAAAATTTTCAAATCCCATCACGTCTTCGTACCATTTTACCCATTGATTCATTTCACCCCAGCCCACATTACCCACCATGTGATCGATGTATTTTAGCCCAAGTGCTTCCGGATTGTAGTCGGAGTTCCATGCTACAAATCCGGGTAAAAATATTCCGTTGTAATTTTTGCGTTCTACAAAAATGTGAACGGTTTCGCCATAAGTGTATATTCCTGAACGAATCACTTCTCCGTGTTGGTCTTTTTCAACCGTTGGTTCCATAAACGATTTAGCACCGCGTTTAGTGGTTTCTTCCCAAGCCGATTTGGCATCTTCAACCCAAAGGGCTACTACTTTAACACCATCACCGTGTTTTTTCAAATGCTCATTAATTGGTGAACTGCTGGTAAGTGGTGTCGTCAAAACCAACCTGATTTTGTCTTGTTTCAAAACATAGCTTACCGAATCTCTAGATCCGGTTTCTAATCCTTTGTAGGCATGCGATTGAAATCCGAATGCCGTTTTGTAATAATGTGCCGATTGCTTTGCGTTACCGACATAAAACTCTACATAGTCAGTTCCTAAAAGCGGAAGGAAATCTTGTGCTCCTTCAAATATTTTTTCTAGTCCGTAATCAACGGATTTTATTTCTTTTGACATAATTCTGTTTTTTATTACTTCACAGCTGTAGAATCAACACGAATAGAATCGACCGAAATTACTTTTGGTTGTACCGTATCATTAATTTCTACTTGATGTGGAGCTTCTTTTGATTTATAATATTGTTCTAAAATCTTTTTTGATAAATACTGCCCTTGAAATGCGAAGAACACTAGTGAAATAAGAATTAAAATTGAGCTCAAAACCACCCCAATAATGCAAACTATTTTTCCTGCATTAGCATTACCTCTGCTTTCAGAAATATAATTTTCGGGATTCAAATAGAATTCATTTAAGCTTTTATTTGCCGAAACTAATCCTACTATGGAAAGTGCTAATGAAATTATTGCTAAAAAACCGCAACAACAACCTGATATCACTATAACCAAACTTACAATTCCGAGAACTAATGCCGATGGGTCAGCAGACAATTTATTTTTTATAGTCACTTTCTATATTTTTTTATTATTCTAACCACGATTTATAATACTTCCCGTCATCTATTCTCATTGCCTCTTCCGTAACCATTAAAGGACGAAAAGTGTCTACCATAACGGCTAATTCTTCGGTTACCGTTTTACCAATACTGCGCTCCATGGCGCCTGGTGCTGGTCCGTGAGGAATTCCTTTAGGATGTAATGTAATGTGTCCTTGCTCTATATTATTGCGTGACATAAAATCGCCATCTACATAATACAAAACCTCATCAGAATCGATATTGCTGTGGTTATAAGGCGCTGGAATTGCTTTAGGATGGTAATCGTAAAGCCTTGGGCAAAATGAACACACTACAAATGTTGCGGTTTCAAATGTTTGATGCACTGGTGGTGGTTGGTGCACTCTACCAGTAATAGGCTCAAAATTATGAATGGAAAACCCATACGGAAAATTATAACCATCCCATCCTATAACATCAAAAGGATGCGTAGCATAAACCACCTCATGCATCATTCCTTCTTTTTTAATTTTGATGAGGAAATCACCTTTTTCATCGTGCGTTTCTAATTCGACTGGTAATTTAAAATCGCGTTCGCAAAACGGCGCATGTTCTAAGTGTTGTCCCGATTCGTTTTTATATCTTTTTGGAGTATAAAATGGCGAAAAACTCTCAACATAAAACAATCTATTTTCAGTTGTTTCAAATTGAATTTGATATATGATTCCGCGTGGTATAATGAGATAATCACCATACTCAAAGGCAATATTACCCATCATGGTTCGTAAAACACCTTTGCCTTTATGAATAAATAGCATTTCATCGGCATCGGCATTTTTATAAAAATATTGCGTAAGCGATTTTCGTGGTGCCGCCAATCCAATAGAGCAATCTTTATTGACTAACATGGCTTTTCGACTGTCCAAAAAATCATCTTTAGGCTCTACTTCGAAACCTTTTAGCAATAGTGATTTGATATTTTTATCAATGGCTATTTTAGGTTCGACCGAATAGGAGTTCACAATTTCTTTTACTTGTGTGGGCCGATGGGTGTGGTATAATAAGGATGAATGTCCGTGAAAACCTTCTGTTCCAAAAAGCTGTTCGTAATATAAATCGCCGTTTGGTTTTTGGAATTGCGTGTGTCGTTTTTGTGGAATATTTCCGAGTTTATGATATATTGGCATGTTCTTTTTATTTAAATGTTTGAAATTTGAACGTTCTACAACCTTCATTCACAATCAAAAAGAAGCATCTCTCATTCAGGATTTCTCTTGATAAGGTATTTTAAAAGAATTAATAGGTTATCCCATGGTTTCATTATTACAAATATCGTAAAAAATTTATAAAAAAAATCCAAAAGTGTCATTTTATACACCTTTGGATTTTATATGTTTAAACTCGTTTACTGTTTATTCTGGAGTATTCAATTTTGCTTTTCTTTTTCCGTAAACCAAGTATATAAAGACCCCGATTACTAACCAGCCTAACGATAACATTTGGGCGTCAATACTCAAGTTTATCATTAAATAAGTATTAATTACAATTCCACAAGTAGCAATTACTGGCAAAAATGGCACTTTAAAAGGTCTAACCAAATCTGGTTGTTTTTTTCTCAAAATCCAAACCGCAATACACACCATTGTAAAGGCAAATAAAGTCCCAAAACTAGTCATGTCGGCCAATTTGTTGATTGGAGTAAAAGCAGCAACAACAGCAATAACTCCACCTAAAATTAATAAGTTCGTTTTTGGCGTTCCTGTTACCCCATGAATTTTTGAAAACACTGGTGGAATTAATCCGTCTTTAGACATTCCCAAGAAAATACGAGATTGTCCCATAATCATTACCATTAGTACCGATATTAATCCTATCGTTGCTGCTATGGTAACCACATAACCAGCCCAAGCTTGTCCGGCAATATCAAAAGCATAAGCTACAGGCGCTTTAATCGCTTCTGGATATTTACCCATTGGATTAAAATCACTAAAATTCATCATTCCTGTTAACACTAACGACACTAATATGTATAAAAACGTACATACTAATAACGACGTAATAATTGCAAAAGGCACATCTTTTTTAGGATTGATTGCTTCACCTGCTTGAGTCGAAACTGCGTCAAACCCTACATAGGCGAAGAAAATTGCTGCTGCACCAGAAATAACCCCTTTTATTCCATAAGCCTCATGAGATTTACCAACATTGTCAACAATATTTGTCGCTTCTGGAATAAATGGATGCCAGTTGGCAGTATTAATAAAGAAAGCTCCTGCTATAATTACGAATAATACAGCAGATACTTTAAGCATTACAATTAAATTATTGGCTTTAGCAGCACCTTGTGTTCCTCTTACTAATATGGAAATTACAAATAAAACGATACAAAAAGCAGGTAAATTCATAGAAAACCCTTCACCGGTATAACTTGCAGGATCACTGGTTAGCCAATCGGGCAAGTGCAATCCAAACATTTTTAAGAGTTTGTTAAAATAGCCCGACCACGACACTGCAACAGTCATAGAACCCATGGCGTATTCTAAAATTAATCCCCAACCTATAATCCAAGCGAAGATTTCTCCAATAGTACCATAAGCATAGGCATAGGCAGAACCTTCAACAGGCAATATGGAAGCAAATTCGGAATAACATAAAGCAGCAAAAACACAGGCAATACCAGCAATAATGAAGGAAACAGCCAAAGCTGGTCCAGCATGGTAATAAGCTCCAGTTCCTGTAAGCACAAAAATTCCTCCTCCAATAATAGCACCAATTCCTATCGCGGTAAGGCTCCATTTTCCTAGAACTCTTTTTAATTCACTTTTTTTCATATCTGCCTCAAAGGCCGATACCGGTTTTACTCTCCAAACTGACATATCTTTTATATTTTTAGTTTATTGTGTTCAAATATACTTTTTTTGTTTAATATTTATGAATAAAAAGAAATTTTATAGGATTTAGAACCAAAACCCAACATTAATCCAAAAAAATCCTTTTGGTAATTCTGGCGACCAAGAATATTTAACTTCAATAGGACCTAGTGCTGTTTCTAACCCATATCCGAAAGCATAACCAGTATATTTCGGTGTGGCAAGCCAATTTCCTGTGCTGAACAATTTATCTTCTGCATTGGCAATATTGGCCGAAAAATTGACGTGGTTTTTTTTATAAAATTCTACATCCAAAGTAGCTAATGATTTAATATAACCATCAGCGGCAATACTTAAAAAATCATACCCATAAAATGGTTTGAAATTATTAATCGTATTAAATCCATATCCGCCTAAGACAAAATCCAAGAAATGAACGCTGTTTTCTCCAAATGAAAATCCTGCTTCAGTTTGAAATCTCAGATTGATAAATTTGTAAAAAGTTCTTGTAATTCCGAATTCACCTTTCAAAATAGAAAATCTATTGAATTGATTGGTGTAATTGGTAGAATATAGATAGGTTTGTAAATCGCCATTAAAAAACCATCCTTTTTTAGGGAAATATTTATTGTCGAACGAATCGTATTTTAAGTATCCGAAAGCACTGGTATAATCACTATTTTCAAAAATTGGATTCGTATTTTCTAAAGCTTTAGACTTAATTTTAATGTGTTTCATTTCTAAACCTGCACCGATGAGAAACTTTTGCGCAAAAATGGTCTGCAAATAAGCTTGGTTGGTCAGATCAGAAAAATCTACATTTAAAGCATTGATACCGAATTGCGTAAATAAATTTCCATTATTAAAATCGGTAGTCACATTTCTATTGAATTGATTGAATCGAGATTTGAATCCAAAACTAAAATAAAATCCGTTGTCAATATAATAATCTAAATTATACCTAAAATTATCCCCAAGTCCCATATCTAATGATAAAACATCATTCCTAAAAAGTGATTTTTTTTGAGTTAGGTTGATTAATGCTGCACTTTTATACAATCCGTCGTAATGCAATCCAAACTTTATAAAGGTCTTGTTTTTACTTTCGGCAACACTCAAATCCAATTCATCTCCCGAATTAATAGCATTAATTTTATAATTTATAGAACTAAAATTTCCAGTTGCATTTAGGGTGTTGATTCCTTTTTTCAGTTGATCATAACTTATTTTAGAACCTTGTTTAAATCCGAGCTTACCAATGATGTAAGCACGGGTGTAATTTTTCACATCATTAATGGTAATTTGATCGACTTGCAAACTATCGTGCTCAACATTAAGTTGTTGAGTTTTATACTTATCGTTTTTAACGGCAATTTTTTTAAGTTCGTCAAATACGGTCATGGCAGCATCTTCGCCTTTTTTAACAATCTCACTACCCTTGTCAAATGAAATTACCGAATAATCTGAAATGTCTGGTTTTATGTAAATGTCGGTTTTTTTTATTTTTTCTTTCATGCCTTCAATCATTTGAAGGTTGGAGATTTGAACCAATATTTTAGTCGCTTCTCCAAGTGAGTTTCTATCTTTTAATCCGTCTTGCACATCAACACCAATGATAATATCAGCGCCCATTTTCTTGACTTCATCTATAGGATAATTGTTGGTTACCCCACCATCTATAAGCATTCTTCCCTCTATTTCAACAGGTGAAAAAAGCGTTGGAAATGCCGAACTTGCTAACAATGCTTGAGGCAAATACCCTTTGTTTAAAATAAGCTGTTCTCCAGTTTCAATATCAGTAGCGATGCACACAAACGGAATAGGAAGTTGATTAAAATCTCTTACATAGCGCACCTTATGAGTAAGTTTTGTAAGCAAATTGTAGTTATACAATCCTTTGGAAAGTGCAATAGGAACGCCAATAGTTAGCTTCTTAAACGGCAGTGCCATAGCATACAGTTCGTCGTTGCGTTTTTCATAAAAGCTTTTAGAAGTTCTGGGAATATAATCTTGTAAAAGTTCATCAAAATTGGTAGCTCTAAATATCGAATCGATTTGTGTTGCACTATATCCTGTGGCATATAAACCACCAACAACCGCACCCATACTGGTTCCGCCGATGTAATCAACTTTAACGCCTGCTTTTTCTAGCACTTTTAAAACACCAATATGAGCGAATCCTTTGGCACCACCACCCGTTAACACTAATCCGATTTTTGGTCGTTTAATAGAATCTTGGGAATAGGTATTTTGAGCAGAAAGTCCGAAAAAAACAACAAACAAACACAAAAGACGAAAACTGCTTAGCCCTGATAGTAACGAAAATCCTTTTTCTTTCTTTTTTGGAAAGAAAAAGATTGAAGTGAATAGCAGGAAAATGGATTGCAAGTAAGCCTTAATCATTCGCTTCCAAAATTAATTATCGATTTTATGGTAAAAGTCGGAAATTTTTTTGGCTTTTGATGCACCCACAACCTCAGAAATTTCTTTTTCGGTGGCTAATTTCAATCTTTTAACACTTTTAAAATGTTTTATTAAAGTGAGCATTGTTTTTTCTCCAATTCCAGGAATGGTTTCTACAGACGAATTGAGTGCCGATTTGCTGCGCTTGTCACGGTGAAAGGTAATCCCAAATCGGTGTGCTTCGTTGCGCAAAAACTGGATGACTTTGAGGGTTTCCGATTTTTTATCGAGATACAACGGCACCGAATCGCCGGGATAAAACAATTCTTCTAATCGTTTGGCAATGCCGATAATGGCAATTTTTCCGCGCAATCCTAAATCGTCAATGCTTTTAAGTGCCGAAGATAATTGCCCTTTTCCACCATCAATGATGATGAGTTGTGGCAACGGTTGGTTTTCGTCTAACAATCGTTTATATCTTCTGTAAACCACTTCTTCCATAGAAGCAAAATCGTTCGGGCCTTCTACGGTTTTAATATTGAAATGACGGTAGTCTTTTTTGGATGGTTTTCCGTCTTTAAAAACCACGCAAGCCGCCACAGGATTGGTTCCTTGTATGTTGGAGTTGTCAAAACATTCGATGTGGCGCGGTTCTACCGAAAGGCGTAAATCTTTCTGCATTTGCGCCATAATGCGATTGGTATGGCGTTCAGGATCTACAATTTGAATTTGTTTTAATTGGTCTAAACGGTAATATTTAGCATTTCGCTCGGACAATTCTAGAATTTGTTTTTTGTCGCCGAGTTGTGGTACCGTAACCTTTATGTTATCACCAAAATCTAACGGAAATGGCAAAATAATTTCTTTAGAAAGTAATTTAAATCGTTCGCGAAGTTCAACCACCGCTAATTCGAGAAGCTCTTCGTCGGATTCATCTAATTTCTTTTTGAGTTCTAACGTATGCGAACGAATGATGGCGCCGTGAGCAATTTGCAAAAAATTGACGTAAGCAACCGCTTCGTCGGAAATGATAGAAAATACGTCGATGTTGGAAATTTTCGGATTTAAAACGGTGGAACGTGATTGATAATTTTGGAGAACTTCTATTTTTTCTTTGATTTGCTGTGCTTCTTCAAACTGCATATTGGCGGCAAATTCTTGCATCTTGGACTTAAAATCGCGTAAGCTTTCTTTGAAATTTCCTTTCAAAATTTCGCGAATGGCATTGACTTGGATTTGGTAGTTTTCGGCTAGTTCGTATCCTTCGCAACCGCCTTTGCAATTGCCAATATGAAATTCTAAACAGACTTTAAATTTGCCTTTATCGATGTTAGCCGGACTCAAATCGAAGTTGCAGGTACGCAACGGATACAAGCCTTTGATTAACTCTAAAATGGTATTGACCGTTTTAAAATTAGTGTACGGCCCAAAATATTCGGAGCCGTCTTTAATCATTCTTCGCGTGGGAAAAATTCTAGGAAATGGTTCTTTTTTGATGCAAATCCACGGATACGTTTTATCATCGCGCAACAACACATTATAGCGTGGTTGCAGTTTTTTTATTAAGTTATTTTCTAATAAAAGTGCGTCTTGTTCCGATGAAACTACGATGTGTTTGATCTCAACAATTTTGCGAACTAATACATTAGTTTTGGCATTGTCGTGGACTTTATTAAAATAAGAAGAAACTCTTTTTTTTAGGTTCTTGGCTTTTCCAACATAGAGAATTTTTCCGTCTTTATCATAATACTGATATACTCCGGGATTATCGGGTAAGGTTTGTATTTGAAGTTCTAGAGATGGATTGGTCATTTTTTAAGAAATAGAGAAAAGAACATAGATTTCTGTAATTTTCTTCAAACAAATTTAACTTTAAATTCGACACGAAACAAATTGATTTTTTGCTACTTTTACGCTATGCTTAAAAAGGAATTGCGTTTTAAATACAAAGAATTACGAAAATCACTGTCTCAAGAAGAAATTGAATCCAAAAGTTTGGCTATCGCTAATCGATTATTGCAGTTGAATATTTGGGATAAAGTCTATTATCATTTGTTCCTATCCATTGAAGAACAAAAAGAAATTAACACCGAATTTATTCTTCAAATTTTAGCGGGTAAAGACAAAGAAATTGTGGTTTCTAAAAGTGATTTTGCTACCTCAAGCATGACGCATTTTCTTCTTACAGACAACACTAAATTCAAGAAAAACGAATACAACATTCCAGAACCTATTGATGGTTTGGATGTGCCTGTCGCAAAAATAGATGTAGTATTTGTGCCTTTATTAGCCTTTGATTTACAAGGAAATCGAGTAGGTTATGGCAAAGGATTTTACGATAATTTTTTACGGAATTGCAAACCAGAAACCCTAAAAATAGGATTGTCTTTTTTTGAAGCAGAATCAATCATTGAAGACGTATCCGAAAATGATATTCAATTGGATTATCTAGTAACGTCTGAAAAGGTTTATGATTTCACTCCTCTTCGTGATCCAAAACAGTAGAATAGGTTACCATTTTCTTCTTTGGAGTATGAGCAAAGGCTTTTTTGTTGAAGAAGATCAAAATTCCGACACCGGTTGAAATGGCAAAATCCGCAACATTAAAAATGGCATTAAAAAACGTAATTTTTTGTCCACCCAGAAATGGCACCCAGCTTGGCATCATATAATCTTCAATAAAAGGAAAATAAAACATATCCACCACTTTACCATGAAACCAAGTTCCGTAATGGTTTTTTGGAAAGAAAGTGGCCAGATGGTTGTGGCTGTCGTCAAACATTACTCCGTATAAAACCGAATCGATGATGTTTCCTAATGCGCCAGCAAAAATTAAGCAAATGGCTACTAATAAATATTTTGATTTTTCTTTTCTAGTCGAATCCCAAAGCCAATACCCAATGGCTGCGACGGCTAAAATTCTAAAAACAGTAAGAAATAATTTTCCGTATGAACCCGGAATAACGGTTCCCCAAGCCATTCCTTCATTTTCGATGAAAAACAATTTAAACCAGCCGAAAACCTCAACTTGTTCTCCTAAAACAAAATTCGTTTTTACAAATACTTTTGAGTATTGATCGATAACTAATATCAAAAAGATTATGAATGCCGAATTTCTGAGTTTCATATTTTTGGTTTTTGGTGGTGCAAAAATAGTATTATTTTTCTAAAAAAAACGCTCCTTTTGGAGCGTTATATTCTGAATTACAAATGTAATTAGCGTTGCATGTTCTTAGCCTCAATACTCATTGTAGCATGAGGAACAATTTTCAATCGTTCTTTACCGATTAATTTACCTGTTACTTTGCAAATTCCATACGTTTTGTTTTCAACACGGAACAAAGCATTTTTCAAATCACGGATAAATTTTTCTTGACGAATAGCCAATTGCGAGTTTGCTTCTTTACTCATCGTTTCACTGCCTTCCTCAAAGGCTTTGAAGGTAGGAGAAGTATCGTCTGTACCGTTATTCAAATCATTCATATAGGCACTTTTAATCAATTCTAGATCTTGTTGTGCTTTCTCTATTTTCGCTAAAATAATTTCTTTGAACTCTGCTAAATCAGCTTCTGAGTATCTCAATTTTTCATCTACCATCTTTATACTATTTTGAAATTAATATCATTGTTTTTATATCGTCAAACTCAATTTCTATACCATTTTGAACCGTATCAGCAAAATGTAGCTCTTGCGTTAATGTTTCATCTTTGATATAGTTTTCGTTGTTTCTGATAGCTTGCTCTAGAGCACCACTTCGTTGCAACTGCACTTTAATTTTATCGGTTACTTCAAATCCTGAATCTTTTCTGATGTTTTGTATTCTATTCACCAATTCTCTGGCAATCCCTTCTTGTTTCAATTCCTCAGAAATGGTAATGTCTAACGCCACAGTAATTCCGTTTGCATTTGCCACCAGCCAACCTGGAATATCCTGAGAAGTAATTTCAACATCTTGGGTTGTTAAAATTATACTTTTTCCTGAAATATCAAGTGTTAACTCACCTTTGGTGTCAATTTCGTTGATTTGATCTTGTGAAAACTTTTGTATCTCACTAGAAATCAACCCCATATCTTTTCCAAAACGTGGTCCTAAAGCCTTAAAATTAGGTTTAATTTGCTTCACTAAAACACCCGATGCATCGTCTAAAAGTTCGATTTCTTTCACGTTCACTTCGGCTTTAATTAGGTCAGAAACCGCCTCAATTTCTGCACGTTGATTTTCGTCAAGTACAGGAATCATAACCTTTTGCAACGGTTGACGTACTTTTATCATTTCCTTTTTACGAAGTGATAAAACGAGTGAAGAAACCGTTTGCGCTTTCATCATTTTGCTCTCCAACGATTTATCAACAAAGTTTTCAACCGAAACTGGGAAATTTGCCAAGTGAATACTGGTAAAATCCTCGCTTCCAGTGGCGTTAACTAAATCACGATACAATTGGTCCATAAAAAATGGCGCTATCGGAGCCGAAAGTTTGGCCACATTTATCAAGCACGTATACAAGGTTTGATAAGCCGCAATTTTATCCGTTCCATATTCGCCTTTCCAGAATCGTCTTCTGCACAAACGAACGTACCAGTTACTTAAATTTTCCTGAACGAAATCAGAAATAGCACGAGCCGCTTTGGTTGGTTCGTAATCAGCATAGGCTTCATCAACTGTTTTTATCAACGTATGCAATTCGGATAAAATCCAACGATCAATTTCGGGTCTTTCGCTTAATGGAATTTCAGCTTCAGCATATTTGAAACCGTCAATATTCGCATACAAACTAAAGAACGAATAGGTGTTATATAATGTTCCGAAGAATTTTCTACGCACCTCGGCAACGCCTTCAATATCAAATTTTAAATTATCCCACGGATTGGCATTGGCAATCATGTACCAACGAGTAGCATCTGGACCGTATTCAGCCAAAGTGGTGAATGGATCAACAGCATTGCCTAAACGCTTCGACATTTTTTGTCCGTTTTTGTCTAGAACTAATCCATTGGAAACTACATTTTTATACGCAATTTTATCAAAAACCAAGGTTCCGATGGCGTGTAACGTATAGAACCAACCACGAGTTTGATCGACACCTTCTGCAATAAAATCAGCAGGAAATGCTTTGTTTTCGTCTATTAAATCTTTATTTTCAAATGGATAATGCCATTGTGCATAAGGCATCGCACCCGAATCGAACCAAACGTCAATTAAGTCACTTTCGCGTTTCATAGGTTTACCCGATGGTGAAACTAACGTAATGGCATCTACAACATTTTTATGCAGATCAACCAAGTTGTAGTTTTCCTCGCTCATGTTACCAATTTCAAATCCTTTGAATGGATTTTCAGATTGAAAACCAGCTGCAATTGATTGTTCGATGGCATTATACAATTCTTCTACCGAACCAATTAACACTTCTTCCGTACCGTCTTCGGTTCTCCAAATTGGCAACGGAATTCCCCAATAACGTGAACGCGATAAATTCCAGTCGTTGGCATTTTTCAACCAGTTTCCGAAACGTCCCTCTCCAGTTGCTTTTGGCTTCCAGTTGATCGTATCGTTCAAATCAAACATGCGTTCTTTGATTTCGGTTACTTTAATAAACCAAGAATCTAATGGGTAATATAAAAGTGGTTCATCAGTTCTCCAGCTGTGTGGGTAACTGTGAACGTATTTTTCGACTTTAAACGCCTTATTTTCTTCTTTTAATTGAATAGCAATTTCTACATCGGCAGAGCGCTCTGGAGCAGTTCCAGCGTCGTAATATTCATTTTTAACATATTTTCCAGACAAATCACCCAACCCTTGAATGAATTTTCCTTGCAAATCTACCAATGGCACTGGGTTTCCATTTTCATCTAAAACCAACATTGGTGGCACTTCTGGCGTTGCTTCTTTGGCCACTTTGGCATCATCGGCACCAAAAGTTGGCGCAGTGTGTACAATTCCGGTTCCGTCTTCGGTAGTCACAAAATCGCCTGCAATTACTCTAAAAGCATTTTCAGGATTTTGATACGGCAAAGTCAATGGCATTAATTGCTCGTAACGAATTCCGACTAAATCAGCACCTTTACATTCCGTAATTATTTTATAGGGAATGTTTTTAGCTCCTGCTACAAAATTCTCGAAATCAGATGCTTCAGTAGATTCAAAAAATCCTTTTGCAAATTGTTTTCCAACAAGGTTTTTAGCCAAAATCACTTTTACAGGAAGAAACGTATATTGATTGAACGTTTGAACCAAAACATAATCGATTCTAGGACCTACGGTTAAAGCGGTGTTACTTGGCAACGTCCATGGTGTAGTTGTCCAAGCTAAAATATGAATGTCGCCAAAACCTTGTAAAAAGCTTGGTAATGTTTCTGATTTCGTTTTGAATTGCGCTACCACGGTTGTATCCGTTACATCACGGTAACTTCCAGGTTGGTTCACTTCGTGCGAAGATAATCCAGTTCCGGCTTTTGGCGAATACGGTTGAATGGTGTAGCCTTTGTATAGTAAATCTTTGTTGTAAATTTGTTTCAACAACCACCAAACGCTTTCCATGTATTTGGATTTATAAGTCACATACGGATCTTCCATATCAACCCAATACCCCATTTTTTCGGTAAGGTCGTTCCAAACGTCCGTATAACGCATTACGGTTCGTTTACACGCTTCGTTGTATTCTTCTATCGAAATGCTTTTACCGATGTCTTCTTTGGTGATGCCTAACTCTTTTTCAGTTCCCAATTCTACAGGTAAACCGTGTGTATCCCAACCGGCTTTTCGCTTTACTTGGAACCCTTTTTGAGTTTTATAACGACAAAAAATATCTTTAATCGCACGTGCCATTACGTGGTGAATTCCAGGCAACCCGTTTGCCGAAGGTGGGCCTTCAAAAAACACGAATGGTTGGTTTCCTTCACGAGAAGTTACCGATTGTTCAAAGATGTTATTTTCTTTCCAAAATTTAAGGGTTTCTGATGCCACCGTTGGCAAGTCAAGTCCTTTGTATTCAGTAAATTTTGTGCTCATTTTGTCGTATTCTTAAATCAGTTTGCGAAAGTAAGGAATTTTGATAAAAGAGAATAGAAAATAGATAAAAGAGAATCGACTTTTGCCGAAAATTTAGAAAGAATTGTGATTTTTTATGTTTTTAAGAAAAAACTTCCTTTAAAACCTCTAGAGATTTTGGTTTTTTGAATCCGTCGAGGTGAATCGAATAGTAATCCAATAAGATTTTTAATAGCATTTGACGTTCAATTCCAGCGAAGACTTTTTGATTGGAGTCGAATTTTAATTGGATTAATTTTTTAAATAAAAAAGTTTCATGTTCGTTCAAACAACTGGTTCCTTGAAAAGGCGAAAAAATTCCTTCGCTCATTTCGAAAAAATTGAAAGCTGTTTCCGAAGAATCAGGATAAAACCCTAGAAATTTAGTGATTTCCAACAGCAATATCAAATGAAAATTAGCCGTTTCATCATGTGTGTCTAGCCAGAGTAAAGCTGTTTCAAGAAACGTAAATAAATCTTGGTTTTTCTCTTCTTCGTGGATGCTATGATGCAACATTTCTGAAATGAAAATTACAATAGTACTCTTAAAAACATCGGTGTTTATGGTGCTAAAAGCCGTTGCTAATTTGATTTCTTTAAAATGTTCTAACGTTCCTTTATTCTTATGATTGGCCTCAATTTCAAGTAGGGTTAACGGTTGAAAATAGGCGATTTTTTGATTGCTTTTTTTTCCCGAATAGGCACTAGGAACGAAATAACTTTTTAGCCCATCCGATTGGGTAAAACATTTTACAATCAGACTTTTTTCTTGATATCGAAGTGCTGAAATGACGATGGCTTTGGTTTTTACCAACATGGTTTTGGATTTTCTAATTGAAATTACCGAATAATCATCACTTTTTTCACCGTAGTATCGATGCCATCTTGAGCGGAAATCAAAATCATGTATACACCAGAAGCCACACGATAATTTCCAAAAGCGGTGGTATCCCATTCGATGGTTCCGCCTTCGGAAGTGGTTTCGTATACTAAATTGCCTTCAATATCCGTAATTTTTACGATCGCTTTATTGGTTAGATTGGATATTTTAACGGTTCCTGAATACTCTGGACGCACCGGATTTGGGTAGACATAAACGCCGCTTAAATCATTGCTTGGCTTGGTAGCAGTTCCTTTAAATGAAACCAAACCTTTGTCGGTGGCAAAAAAAACTTCACCTGAAACGGAATCAATTTCAATATCATTCACGTTATCACTGGGTAATGGTGAATTTTCTTTAGTGAAATGATGAATGGTTTCTTGACCATTGGACGAAACTAAGTAAACCCCTGAATCGGCAATAGCAACCCATTTTCTGTTGGCACCATCTACCGCAATATCAATGATAAACTGTTGGTAAAATAACTCTTGAGCTAGATCATTTTCAAGGATAATAATAGCTTTAGATTGGATTTCGGTTTCAGAAATAAAAGAATCTACGGAAGGAATAATTCGCAATCCGCCACTGGTTCCAATCCACAATTGATTTTTGTTGTCAACAGCAACACATCGAGCATCATCGGTAGGAAGATTTCCAGAAGTTCCCGATTTTATATTGATGATTTTATTGCTGTAATTTTCATTAAATCCAATGAGACCAATAATATTAGTTGGAATCCATTTGGTGCCGTTTTTATCTACTACTGGAAGTGCGTAACTCGTTTGCAACAAATCGCTGGATTGTAATGATGTGCTAAAATCGTATGATTGCCATTGTCCGCCACTACGCAATACTTTTAAAGGATTGGTTAGAAAATTATTGGTCATCCATAAATCGCCATTTTTGTCAAACGCTGGTCCATTAACACGAATATCAACATAGGCTGGATTAGGTGGTGATAACGCTAACGACTGTAATCCGTCTGTTCCAGTGTTGGTGTTGTTATACAGTGTGGTGGGTACTTCATTGTCTACTTTTAAAAGTCCCGAAAAATAAGAACTCACAAAAAATTGCTTTTCATTTTTAGGATTAAAAGTAATGTTGGAAAGTGATTTGGCTCCAAACAAATTAGCATACGGAATCTGGCTCCAACCAGTAGAATCATATTTGCTAATTGAATATTCAAACAACCCATATGGTGGTTCTGTGTTATAAGGATTATATACTTTATTGTATTTTCCGTACAAAGCCCAAAGTGCAGCACTTGATTTTTTAAGTCTAAAAATCTTATTTCGAACTGGTCCATCGGGTTTGATAAAATCAAAATTTGTAGGATTGGTGATTGGTGAGGAAAGAACACCAGCTTCGTTTGTACCTATATAAATAATTCCATTAATAACTGTAGCACAAGTAAACGTCACTGGAAGCGTGGTTACTTGACTACTCTGTATATGAGTCGTTTGCACTAAAGCTGTATTAAAAATATAAACGTGATTTAGTGTGGTTACTATTAAAAGATTATCGCTTGTTCTAATATCGACACCTGTTTCGGGTAATTGAAAAAACGACACATAAGACGTACCGTTGAATCGAACTAAAGCATTATCGGTTCGCAGGGCTATAATTTCTGTTCCAAAGGCTGTTATTCCGTTCCATTCGTATCCGGATTGGTCAATCCATTGGTTGTAATCGTCTAAAAATTGATTGGACAAATTGGCCCTTCTGATGCCGCTTCCAAAAGAATTTCCTTTGGTTGCCGCGTAGATAAATCCGTTGCTAATACACGTTTGTTGCACTGAAATAAAAGTCCCCTGAGGCCCCATATAATAAGTGTCTCCAAATTCAAAGGTGGTTAAATCGAAAACGGTAATTCCGTAATCACAAGAAATATACAGTTTGTTATTATATTCTAGAAAATGATTGATACGCTTGATTAAAGGCGAAACTGGAACCTCATCCAGAATTCCTTTTTTATACAAAATAGTACCATCTTGATTGACCACTAGAAGCAATCCGTTCTGATTTCCAACAAATGTTTTGTTAAAAGTATCACTATGGTATAGTGCTGTTATGGTTTCAGCTTCCAAACCATCAACTGTAGTGGTGGTTTTTATGTCGTTGGTAACAAGATTTTTAGCAAAAAAAGCGTTTTCTGAAGACGCATAAATGTTTTGGGTAGATTCACTTACATCGGTAATTTGACTGTACGAAAAATAGCCTTGCCACAATTGGTTGTTTTGAGCAAAACTCACACAAAAATGAAACAATAGTAGGATGTATAAACTTTTCTTCAGCATTTTATCAAAAATATAGTGCAACAAATATAGTATAAAACGCAATTATATCTGTTTTCATATAAGGCAATAAAAAAACCTTCTTCCTAAAAAGAAAGAAGGTTTGACTATAAATATAGATTGTTTGTTTACACAATTCCTTGCGCTAACATGGCATCGGCAACTTTTACGAAACCTGCAATGTTGGCTCCTTTTACATAGTCAACATACCCATTAGCATCAGCACCATATTTCACACAAGCCGCGTGAATGTTAGCCATAATACCTTTAAGTCTGTCGTCAACTTCTTCAGAAGACCAGCTCAAACGCAATGAGTTTTGTGACATTTCAAGACCTGAAGTAGCCACACCACCAGCGTTAGACGCTTTTCCTGGAGCAAATAAAATTTTAGCATTTAAGAAAACGGTAACCGCTTCTGGAGTAGAAGGCATGTTAGCTCCTTCAGCCACACAGATACATCCGTTAGCCACTAAAGTTTTTGCTTCCTCTTCGTTCAATTCATTTTGAGTTGCACAAGGTAAAGCTACATCACATTTTACTTCCCATGGACGTTTTCCAGCTACGAACTTAGCATTTGGATATTTCGTTACATAATCAGAAATTCTACCGTAATTTACGTTTTTGATTTCCATTACGTAAGCTAATTTTTCTGCATCAATTCCGTCAGCATCGTGAATATATCCAGATGAATCAGACATTGTAACAACTTTTCCACCCAATTGTGTTGCTTTTTCTGTAGCATATTGCGCTACATTTCCTGAACCTGAAACCACAACTGTTTTTCCAGCAAAACTATCGCCTTTAGTAGCCAACATACTTTGTGCAAAATACACATCGCCATATCCTGTAGCTTCTGGACGGATTAATGATCCTCCAAAAGAGATGCCTTTTCCTGTTAAAACTCCAGTAAATTCATTTCTTAATCTTTTATATTGACCAAACATGTAGCCCACTTCTCTTCCTCCAACACCTATATCTCCTGCAGGAACGTCGGTATCAGCACCAATATGTTTTGACAATTCGGTCATGAATGCTTGACAGAATTTCATGATTTCGTTGTCAGATTTTCCTTTTGGATCAAAATCAGAACCTCCTTTTCCACCACCCATTGGCAATGTAGTTAAACTATTTTTGAAGGTTTGCTCGAAAGCTAAAAATTTCAAAATGCTTAAATTTACAGATGGATGAAAACGAATTCCACCTTTGTAAGGACCTATGGCAGAGTTCATTTGGATTCTGTACCCTCTGTTTACATGCGTTTTTCCAGCATCGTCAACCCATACCACTCTAAACATAATTACTCTTTCTGGCTCGACCATGCGCTCCAAAAGCATTTTGTTTTGGTATTTTTTATTTTCCTCAATAAAAGGAATAACTGTTTCGGCAACTTCTTTCACTGCCTGCATAAATTCTGGTTCGTTGCCGTTTCTTTGTGCAACTAAATCAATAAATGCGTTAATACTTTGTGACATAAATTATAATATTAATGTTTTAAGAAAACGTTTTCGTAATATCCGACAAATATACATTTTATTAAAATAGTGGCACAACTTTTTTTATATTCTCATTATTTTTATGTTTATCTTAACTTTTTTTAAGGATACTTAAAATTAATAGTTGGTTTTAAAACTATTTCTGCTTTTTTTCGTATATAACCAAGTATTTTTTTATTTTATTTTATTAGTGAATGATGTTTTTATATATTTGTCGAGAATTGAATTAATCTGTATGAAAATGACCAAGTATTTTATTGTTACGCTATTGCTTATGTTAGGTTTTACCAACAGAGTATCTGCACAATTCGGTTTTTCGCATGAAATTGGAGGCATTGTTGGACCTGTTGCTTTTCAGTCTGATTATGGTGAAAGACATGATTTTTCTACTAATGCCGGAAATACAGGTTATGGAATTGGACTTATTCATTACTTAAATTTTTCGTACAGAGCAGAATGTAGTTGTTATACTCCTGAAACATATTTTAATGACCACTTCAAATTAAGAAGTGAATTGTCTTATAATAAAACCGATCTGCAGAATTTCGGACAATGGGTTGACCCAAAAAAAACCTCTTTAATGGCAAACCAATTGCGCGCTATGAGAGGAAGTACGGCAGTAACCAATATTGGAATGCAACTGGAGTTTTTTCCATACAGCATTAGAGATTTCACTGCTAATATTGGGAGCTTTGGTCCTTTTATTAGTTTAGGAGGTCAATTTAGTTTTTTTAAACCAACTGCTTATTCTGAATTAGGGCCAGGATTAGGGCAATTACCAACAGTTACTCCTATAAAATATTTAGGTGCTTTTGATGTTAAAGGCGGAACCACTTGGTCTGTAGTGACAAGTGTTGGAACGCGTTATAAATTAACACCTCTTTCTGATTTAATGGTAGATTTAAGATTCCAATATTACTTTTCAAACTGGGTAGATGGATTAAGCCCAGATCCAAGGGTTTATCTTGAAAACAGAGCCAACGACTGGAACATCTGGTTGAATTTTGGCTATATATACTACTTACAATAATAGATACTAAAACACATAAAAAAATCCCGATTCGTTTGAATCGGGATTTTTTTTATCTAAAAGCTTGTTCTAAATCGGCAAGCAAATCATCAATATCTTCAACACCAGTGCTAAGTCGAACTAAGTCGTCGGTAATTCCAACTTCAAGTCGTTTGTCTTCCGGAATAGAAGCATGTGTCATTAATGCTGGATGATTGGCTAAACTTTCAACACCACCCAAAGATTCGGCCAAAGTAAACACCTTTAATTTTTCTAAAAAGGAAATAGCATCTTCTTTTTTGCCTGATGTGAAAGTAAATGAAACCATTCCACCAAAACCACTCATTTGTTTTTTAGCAATATTATGATGTGGATGATCAGGCAAACCAGGATAATAAACGGTGGCCACTTCGGGATGATTACTCAAGAACTCGGCCACTTTCATTCCGTTTTCGCAATGTCTTTGCACACGCAAATGCAACGTTTTGATTCCTCTCAACACCAAATAACTATCCATTGGCCCAAGTGTTCCGCCAGTAGCAAATTGTTTAAAATGCAATTCGTCACCTAATTCTTTGTCTTTAATAATTAAAGCACCTGCAATAACATCAGAATGGCCGCCAAGGTATTTGGTAGCCGAGTGCATTACAATATCAGCACCTAAATCTAAAGGCTTTTGTAAATAAGGAGTTGCAAAAGTGTTATCCACTGCAAACAACAAATTATGCTTTTTAGTGATTTTAGCAATTTCTTGAATATCAGCTAATTTCATCAACGGATTGGTAGGTGTTTCTACCCAAACCAATTTAGTATTCTCATTGATTAACGACTGAAATTTGTCCAAATCGTTCATATCTACAAAATGAAACTTGATGCCGCTATCTTTGTACAAACGCGTAAACAATCGATACGTTCCACCGTATAAATCGTCCATGGCAATAATTTCATCACCGGCTTTGAACAAGCGCAATAAACAATCGGTTGCCGCTAAACCCGAAGCAAATGCCAAACCACGTGCTCCATTTTCAATTGAAGCTAAAGCGTCTTCTAATGCTTGACGTGTTGGGTTGGCAGCACGACTGTATTCGTAATCGCCAACAGGTTGTCCTGGACTGGTTTGTGCATACGTTGAGGTTTGAAAAACAGGTGTCATTACGGCACCAGTCACTTTTTCGTGGTGTTGTCCACCGTGTATTACTTTAGTATTGAATTTCATTTGAATTAAAATTAGAATACAAAGGTATTAACTTTGAACTATTTTTTTTAATTTGCACTAGCAATTGCAGATAATTATTTTCTTCATCTGCCGTTTTAAAATTCCATCATTTCCTTATATGAAAAAAATACTATTGGTTGAAGATGAAATAAGTGTCGTTTCTTTTATTAAAAAAGGACTAACCGAAGAATTTTTTGAGGTAAGTGTTGCGTTGGATGGAAAAACAGGATTACAATTGGCTACCGAAAATAATTTTGATGTAATCATTCTCGACATCATGTTGCCCGAGATGAATGGCTTAGAAGTTTGTAAAGCCATAAGAACAAACAATACACAAGTTCCTATTTTATTTTTAACCGCTCTTGGAACTCCCGAAAATATTGTTTTAGGACTAGAAAATGGCGCTGACGACTATTTGGTTAAACCATTCAAATTCATAGAATTAGTAGCTAGAATTCGGACTTTAATTCGTCGTGCCGAAGGAAGTTCCGCTGTCAAAACGGAAACACCAGACGAACACGTATATACATTTGGTGATTTAATTGTTAAAGATTATTCCAAAACCGTTACAAGAGCAAAAGAAGAAATTTCATTAACTACAACAGAGTACAAACTTTTACTTTATTTTCTAAAAAACAAAAACAAGGTACTATCGCGACTCGATATTCTTGAAGCCGTATGGGGTGTCGATTTTGATTTAGGAACCAATGTTGTTGATGTTTATGTCAATTATTTGCGTAAAAAAGTAGATGCTCAACCCGACGCAAAAATTATTCACACCGTAATAGGTATGGGCTATGTTTTGCGTGAGAATCAATAATACTATTGGTATATGAAAATCAAAAAGCGTTCTAGAACCACTTTATTGTTATTAATTCCGTTTCTAATTGTAGTAGTACTTTTTAGTATATTCATCTATTTTTCGATATCAAGCTATTCTGAAAAATACTTGTTTAGACTATTGGAAGCAAGAGCCAATAAGGTTGCTAAAGAAAAGCTAGATGGCAATACAACCTTTCTTGACAACGATTTATATGCTAATGATACTTCCGAAAAATTGCCTCATGAAAAAGATTACTTTTTTAAAATAAATCCCACAAAAAAATTCAGTGTTGAATCAAAAAAAACAGGATTAAAAGAAGAGTTCTTCAATAAGGTAATTCAGAATAACAATGCCGAATATATTTCAAAAAAATATTTGTATAAAGCCATTTTATACCATTCAAAATCTGGAGATTATATTGTAATTACTGCGGCAGAAAATTACTTTCAAATCAATCAAGCAGAAAACTTAATTAAAACATTGTTTTTTGCCATTGGAGCTGCTTTCTTATTAATGCTCTACATCGCTATTTATTTCAGTAAAAATATTTTCAAACCCATTTCAATCATTACCGAACAAGTTAAAGATATTAGCTCTGAAAACCTCCATTTACGATTAAACGACAGCAATAGAAACGACGAACTTAACGAATTGTCGAGCACTTTTAACGACATGTTAGACCGTATTGAAACTTCATTTGAAACTCAAAATAATTTCATCAGCAATGCCTCACACGAACTAAGAACGCCATTAACAGCCATTATTGGTGAAGCCGATGTGGTGCTGTCTAAACCAAGAACTGCTGAAGAATATACCGAATCGCTTAAAGTGATTTTAGCAGAAGCCGAAAAATTGGACAACAAAACAAAAGCCTTGTTGTTTTTAGCGCAAACTGGTTTTAATGGAAAAATACAAAAATTTGAAACAGTTCGAATGGACCAGCTTTTATGGGACGTTAAAGAAAATTTAGATACATTAAACAGTAAAAATAAAATTATAATCGATACCGAATTACTTCCAGAAAATCCGGCGAAACTTAAAATAAATGGCAATATGCAACTGCTTCATTTGGCATTAAGCAACATCATTAGCAACGGCTGTAAATATTCTAATTATAAAGACACTATCGTTTCCATTGGAGCTTCAGACGATTTTGTTTACGTAATCATTAAAGATTCTGGAATTGGAATTCCCGAAAACGAAATGCGCTACATTTACGACCCGTTTTTTAGAGCTTCCAACACCAAAAATTTTGAAGGATACGGAATTGGACTTCCTTTAACTAAAAACATCATCCGAATGCATCATGGTGGCATTCATGTTAACTCAACAGAAAACCAAGGAACGACAGTTCAACTTACTTTTCCAATTTTGAAAGAAAAAACAAGTCTGTAAATTCTAATCTCTTTTTAATCTCAAACTCGTTATTTTAATAACATTCTAATCTCAACTTAAGACCAGTCTAATATTGAGCTTCTAATTTTGCCTTGTAACAAAAAAACATTAGAAGCTATGAATAAAACAATCTTAATTCCAACCGACTTTTCAATTCAATCGTTAACTATTTTAAAGAATATTTTAACCAACAGTACTTCAAAATCAAAATTTAACATCGTTCTACTGCACGGATTGTACTTGGGTGATTCTATTCGCGATTTGTTGTTTTTTTCAAAATCAAAACAATTGGAATCAGTAATAACCAACGAATTTGAAGAAGCTCTTGAGGTTATCAGCAACAAATTTGACTCAAAAATTAGCTCGCTTACTATTGATTTATTTACGGGTTATACCCATGCTGCTTTTAACAATTATCTTGAAAGCAAAGCTATTGAACAAATTTATATTTCTGAATATCCCTTTAAAAAAACCAATACTAAAAGTTTTGATTTAATGCCTTTCATAAAAAAATGTGGCATCTCTACACTTAGTGTCGACACTGGAATTTTAGAAGAATCTTTTGAAAAAGGTAAAATAGCCGATGTCTTTGTAAATCAAATTTCTTTAGGATAAGCCTATGAAAACAATTTTCCATTATTTTTTATTCTTTGGTATCGGAATGATACTCTTTCTATCGCTCATAAGCGCTTCAAAAAATCCAGAAACGGCCATTGTTGGCTCATGGAACGAGCTGGCTTGGGAATATGAAAAGGTAAATAAAAACGATACTCTAAAAAGAGATTTTGACACCATCTCTACCTATGTAAAAGAAGTTGTAGGTCAAAATTTAATCATTCACAAAGCTGAAAAATGGGTGTTTCTACCCAAAGGAAAATTGCTTTTAAAAGGTAAAAATTATACTAAAGAAGTGAATTGGTGCATTAAAGGTCGCGGTAATATTTTAGAATTGAAATATGATAATGTAACCACCGAACATTACAACATTGGTGAAATCTCTAAAAACAAACTGACTTTAAATTTTGATTCTGATACCCACACACGAGGTATTGTTCGATTAACCTTTAAAAAATAAAATTATGCTTAGAAAATATAGCAATAGCAGATCGCTTACAGACAATATAAAATTAGGCTCGTTGTCGGCTTTTTCGGCCGGTATGGTTAATATTGGTTCGTTAATTTTATTTCTATCATTTTCATCCAATGTAACCGGGCATTATGCCATTCTAGCCTCCGAAATTGTTAAAGGAAATTACTATCAAATTGCCATTGTTTTTTCTTGGATTTTTTTATTCTTCTTTGGAAGTTTTGTTTCTAACTTTATCGTTATTCACCTCAACCAAATCAATAGTTATCTGGCGCATTCGATTCCGTTGTTTTTGGAAATCATTTGCTTAATGACGGTCGGAATTTATGGCGAATTTTTCTACACCGAAACACTAGCTGAAACTGAAATTCTGTTAGTAATTCTGCTCTTTGCTATGGGTTTACAAAACGGATTGACCGCTAGTATTTCAAATTTTTCTGTAAAAACTACGCATTTAACGGGTACCACAACCGATTTAGGTATCTTATTTTCGATGTTTACCAAAAAAGAATTCCGAAACAATACTGCCTTAGTTGGAAAAGCTAAATTATTAGTAGCCATAACAACTTCGTATCTAGTTGGCGCAATTCTAGCCGGATTTACCTGTGTTTATTTAGGTTTTAAAATGTTTTATCTGGTTAGTTTGGTCTTGGTTGTAATTATTGTTTATGACTTGTCTAAACTTCGAATCAAACAGTATTTTCATCAAAGAAAATTATTCAAACTCAACCTCGAAAATATGAAAACAGTAATGCACATTGATAAAGAAAAATCGGTGGCATCTTAAAAATTACCTTGAAGATGAAAATCCCCTAATAAGCTCACAAATTGCTTTTTCAGGGGATTTTCTATAGGTATTAAACAAACTTTCTAATCGTCAACATCATCCCAAAATGAATGCCTTCATGGTAGTTATTAAACAGAATTGCTTCCTCCAAATTCGCTAAATAAAATCCGGTTTGGGTTTGATATTCGTTAAATTTTTCAAAAACATTACTTTCATAATCGGCTCTAACTTGAGCTGCAGTTGCGACTAACAATTGCTTAATTTCATCCACTTCTGCTTGCGTTGCAGCCGCATCAGGTCGCGAACCGTTTCTGTATTTTTCAAAAAATTCGTCAGAAATTTTCATAGGCAAACCCGACAAAGCATAAATTAATTTTTGCTGGGATGCAATGACGTGACCGGCATTCCAAATTAAATTATTACTAAATCCATCCGGAATCGTATTCAATTGTTCCAACGAATAATTATCAATAATTTTAAGGTATAATGTTCTACTGGTTTCTAATATTCTAAAAGCTTCATTCATGTCTTAATTTTTTAAATTTATAAAAGAATAAAATCGTCTGTTTTCGGAATCGAATGCATCACATCTAAGGCAATTGCTGGAGTTGGTGTAGCTAGTTTTCTCAATTTAGTATCCATCCAAGCGCCGTCAATGGTGATTTTAGCACACAATAATCCATCTTGGTTGTGCAGCTCATGAACAATCGTCCATCGTGAGGCATCGGCTTTCATTTTGCCAATTTTAGTACTGATGGTGATTTTGTCATTCAAATGAATTTCTTTTCTAAAAACACATTCTTCTCGAAAAGCTATCGGGCCAAAATGTTGCTCTTGCATTACCTTCATCGTCAATCCTTGTTGGGCTAAAATCTCGATACGGTGTTGGGCTCCAAAATCGTAATACGCCGAATGACGCATGTGAAAATTAGGGTCTAAATCGGACCATCGAATCGATAATTCTTTAGTAAAAGTGCTCATTTATTGTAATTTTTTTACAAAAATACAGATTATAAGTTCGAAAAGAATTTCCTTTGCAAAAAGAATTCTCATGACAAACAAAATATACTATTTAGCTTCCTGTGATACGTGTAGAAAAATCATAAAATCACTCCCAAATTCAGATAAATTAGCATTTCACGACATCCGTCAAAATCCAATTACCGAACAAGAGTTGGAAGAAATGTATGCGCTTTCTAGAAGTTATGAAGCACTTTTCAGCAAAAAAGCACAATTGTATAAATCGATGGATTTAAAAAATAAATCGTTGACCGAAGCCGATTTCAAAAAATACCTTTTAGAACATTACACGTTTTTAAGTCGTCCTGTCTTTATAATTGACGGCCAAATTTACATCGGAAACGGCCAAAAAAACATCATAGAAGTTATTAAAGCGTTATCCTAATGTCTAAAAGAACTTGGGCCTTGGTTGCCGCCACAATAGTTTCCATAATTTATGGGGTTACCTTTACCATTGCCAAAGACGTAATGCCAAAATATGTCGAACCGTTTGGATTTATCACCATGCGAGTGGGTGGTTCGGTGGTATTATTTTGGTTGATTTCTTTTTTTGGCCCCAAAGAAAAAATTGCCAAAGAAGATTTTCCTCGAATTGTAGCGGCTGCGTTATTTGGCGTTGCCTTAAACATGCTCACATTTTTTAAAGGTTTGAGTTATACTTCTCCCATTATGGGCGCCGTTTTAATGGTAACTACACCCATGATTGTGCTCGTTCTTTCGGCTTTTATCATGAAGGAACGCATGCAAAAAAGAAAGGTTTTCGGATTACTGTTAGGATTGGCCGGAACGGTAACGTTAATTCTGTATGGAAAATCGGTTGTGAATGCACCCAACGCCACTTTGGGAAATTTACTGGTGTTTATCAATGCGGTTTCTTATGGTTTTTATCTGATTTTAGTGAAGAAATTAATGGATAAATACAATGCCTTTACGTTTGTAAAATGGATTTACACCTTCGGATTTATCATGGTATTGCCGTTTGGCTGGAACGAATTTCATGCAATTGAATGGGCAACTATACCAACAGCTATTTTCTGGAAAATTGGATTTGTGGTCGTGTTTTCAACCTTTTTAACCTATTTATTGAATTTGGTTTCCATGCGTGAATTAAAACCCACAACCGTAGCTGTTTTTATCTATTTACAACCGCTTTTTGCTACCATTTTTGCCGTAGGATTAGGAAAAGACGAATTGAGTTTGATCAAATTACTTTCAGCTGTTTTAATATTCACTGGAGTTTATTTAGTTACTCAAAAGAAACCTAATGCCTAACAACTAACAACTACAACCTTTTTCATATATTTGAAGTCTATAAAACATACGAATGATACAATCAATGACGGGTTTTGGGAAAGCCTCTTTGCAATTACCAACCAAAAAAATTACCGTAGAACTAAAATCACTAAACAGTAAAGGTTTAGATTTAAATACCAGAATGCCATCCGTTTACCGCGAAATGGAATTGGGTTTACGCAATCAAATTTCACAACGATTGGAACGTGGGAAAATTGATTTTTCGCTATACATCGAAGTGACTGGTGAAGAAACATCATCTAAAATCAATGTGCCAATTGTGAAAGGATACATCAATCAGATGAAAGCAGTGATTCCAAATGCCGATGAAACTGAATTGATGAAAATGGCAGTTAGAATGCCCGATGCACTCAAAACAGAACGCGACGAAATTGATGAAAACGAGTGGAAACACATTCAAAAAGTAATTGACGAAGCGCTAGAAAATATCGCTAATTTTAGAAAAGACGAAGGCGTTTCATTGGAAAAAGAGTTCTTGCATCGCATCGCCAACATTATGACGTTGATGAACAATGCCGTGGCTTATGATTCTGAACGTGTTGAAACCGTAAAAAACCGATTGAAAACTGCACTAGACGAACTTCAAGTAAATGTAGATCAAAATCGTTTCGAACAAGAATTGATTTTTTATTTAGAAAAATACGATATTACGGAAGAGAAAGTTCGATTGGAAAATCATTTGAATTATTTCATCGAAACCCTTGCTGGAACGGAAGCTAACGGTAGAAAATTAGGTTTCATCACGCAAGAAATGGGACGTGAAATCAATACCATGGGTTCTAAATCCAATCATGCTGAAATGCAAAAATTGGTCGTGATGATGAAAGACGAATTGGAGAAAATTAAGGAACAAGTTTTAAATGTTTTATAAAATTTTGCCACTAATTTCACAAATTATCGCAAATTAATTTGTGGAAATCCGTGTAATTCGTGGCTAAAAAATTAACTATGCAAAAAGGAAAATTATTAGTTTTCTCAGCACCATCAGGTTCAGGAAAAACCACTATAGTAAGGCATTTATTGCAGCAAGACGATTTGAATTTGGAATTTTCCATTTCGGCAGCTACTCGCGAACCTCGCGGCCAAGAAGTTGATGGAAAAGACTATTATTTCATGTCGATTGCTGATTTCAAAAAGCACATCAAAGCCGAAGATTTTGTAGAATGGGAAGAAGTGTATCGCGATAATTTCTATGGAACCTTAAAAAGCGAAGTAGAACGCATTTGGGCCAAAGGCAAAAACGTAATTTTCGATATTGATGTCGCCGGCGGATTGCGTATTAAATCGAAATTTCCTCAAGAAACCTTAGCTGTTTTTGTGAAACCGCCTAGCGTTGACGAACTCAAACGAAGACTAAAAGAACGCTCAACCGAAACCGACGACAAAATCAATATGCGCATTGCTAAAGCACACGTAGAACTGGCAACAGCGCCACAATTTGATAAAATCATTAAAAATTATGATTTGGATGTGGCTAAAGCGGAGGCCTATGAATTAGTGAAAAATTTTATAAACACTGATTTCACAAATTAGCACAGATTGATTAATTTTTTCTGTGAAAATCGGTGTAATCTGTGTTCAAATAAGTAAGAATGAAAATAGGATTGTATTTCGGAACCTTCAACCCCATTCACGTTGGGCACATGATTATTGCCAATCACATGGCAGAACACTCTGATTTAGATCAAATTTGGATGGTAGTCACGCCACACAATCCGCACAAACAAAAAAACACTTTATTAGACGATTACCAACGGTTGCATTTGGTAAATCTTGCGACAGAAGACTATCCAAAAATTAAGCCTTCTGATATTGAATTCAAGTTACCACAACCCAATTATACGGTAAATACCTTAGCGCATTTAAACGATAAATATCCGCAACACGAGTTTTGTTTGATTATGGGTGAAGACAATCTGAATTCGCTTCACAAATGGAAAAACTACGAATTCATTCTAGAAAATCACGACATCTATGTCTATCCAAGATTGAATTCTGGCGACATTGATGAGCAATTTATTAATCACACTAAAATTCATCGTATTGGCGCACCAGTACTAGAACTTTCTTCTACTTTCATCCGCGAAAGCATCAAAAACAAAAAAAATATTCGTCCGTTATTGCCCGAAAAAGTTTGGGAATATGTGGATCATAATAATTTTTATAGGAAGTAAACTTATGTTTCGGGGAGAAATATTTATTCCAAAAAAGAAACCTTTTTTTAATTTAACTTTATCAGAAAAGTTGAGTTGGGGGCCATTCATGGGTGTTTTAATTTGTTATTTCATTTCTCTTTTGGACGAAAAATGGAATGCAAGTGGAATAAAACATTATTTGAACGAACATGTATTCGTATATCAACTATTTGGTGTTGTTTTTGGAGTTACGTTAATTGTTAGTTTTTTTATACGATTTCAAGAATTTGAAAACTTAAATGGCGAATTAAAGGGTAAATTGATTATTGATGAAAGCGAGATAACCATTGATAATAAAATCTATGAGCTATCAAAAATTCAAGATTTGAAAATTAAGATAATCGATTACTATGGACAACGAACTTATTACACAAAACATGGACCTTATTATTATCAGGGAATAAATAACGCCCTAAGTTTTAATTACGATAATGAATTGATTGCAATTAATTTTCAAATCTTCTCTGAAAGACATATTTATGATTTAAGAGTGCTTCTTTTAAATATTATTTGTAAAGAAAAAATCCCTTTTCAAATAAACTATTTAAAAATTATTTCTGATGAATATAAAGACACTCCTACATACAAAAATTTTACTCAAAAACTTTTATCTGAAAAACGTGTAGTTTATTCTGAAACCATATAAAGTAATAAGCAGAACTTAACATTCCTTTACCACTTGTTCGTTCAATCGTTTTGTAGATTTGTGTTCTAAATATTTTTACTATGAACAATTTCGAATTATACAATCCTGTCAATTATATTTTTGGCAAAGGACAAATAGAAAAACTAAGTACATTAGTTCCAAAAAGCGCTAAAATTCTAGTAGCGTATGGTGGCGGAAGCATTTTTAAAAATGGTGTTCACGACCAAGTAAAAGCCGCACTTTCAGGTTTTGAAATTGTCGAATTTGGTGGCATCGAACCCAATCCGAGATTTGAAACCTTGATGAAAGCGGTTCAAATCATTCGCGAACAAAACATCGATTTTATTTTAGCTGTTGGTGGCGGAAGCGTAATTGATGGTGTGAAATTTATTTCGGCAGCTGTACACTTTGAAGGTGACGAAGCCGACATTCTTAAAAAGAGAATTTTATTTACCGATGTGTCTAAAGTAATTCCTTTTGGAACCGTTTTAACCTTACCGGCAACAGGTTCTGAAATGAATTCTGGAGCTGTTGTAACTATTGAAGCAACCCAAGAAAAGCTAACACTTGGCGGAAGTGCTTTGTTTCCAAAATTCTCTATTGTTGATCCAACAGTGATTACTTCGTTACCCAAAAGACAATTGCAAAATGGTGTGGTTGACGCATTTACACACGTAATGGAACAATACTTAACCTATACCCATGATGCGCTTTTGCAAGACCGATTTGCCGAAAGCATTTTGAAAACTTTAATTGAAGTTGGTCCTAGTGTAGTTGAAAATCCGAGTGATTACAAATTGGCTTCTAACTTTGTTTGGAGTGCTACAATGGCTTTAAACGGATTGATTCAAAAAGGCGTTCCAAGCGATTGGGCAACCCATATGATTGGTCACGAATTAACCGCTTTATATGAAATTGATCACGCCAGAACCTTGGCGATTATTGGTCCGAACTTATACAAAGTAATGTTTGAAACCAAAAAAGAAAAATTAGCACAATATGGCGAACGCGTTTGGAATATTACCGGAAATTCTATCGAAGAAAAAGCGCATTTAGCTATTGAAAAGACCATCGAATTTTTCCACACCATGGGAATGAAAACCAAGATTTCTGAAAATGCAGAAAATATAGAAAACACCGCCAATTTTATTGTAAATCGTTTTGAAGAACGCGGTTGGAACGGTTTGGGTGAAAAACAAAACATTACCTTAGAAAAAGTGAGAGAAATTGTAGAAATGAGTTACTAATTACTGTTCTAATACTTTAAATCAAAAGGCGTTCAAGAATTAGTTCCTGAACGCCTTTTTCACCCCAAAACAAAATTTTAACTAACCTAAACCTTATGAAATTAACTTAACTAAAATCATATAGTATAATAACGATGTGTTAGTTGTGTTATTGCTTTGAAAATCATAATAATAAGTTAAAATTTAAAACATCGGCTGCATCAATTTTAATCTAGCCACAGCGTTATCGTTACCCTTTAAATAAATTTCAGTATTTTTGGTTCATCAAACAAACAAATAATGAATCAGAATCCAAAGTTTGCAGTAATTGGTGGCGGAAGTTGGGCCACTGCAATTGCAAAAATGCTGTGTGTTAACCTCAACGAAATTGCTTGGTACATGAGAAACCAATCGGCAATTGACCATATTAAAGCCTACAAACACAATCCCAATTATTTAAGTTCGGTAGAATTTGACACCAATAAACTTAAACTAACGGCAGATATCAATGAAGCGGTGGCTTACGCCGATTATATCATTTTTGCCATTCCATCAGCTTTTTTAAGTGCCGAATTGGAAAAACTTACGGTTAGTTTAAAAGACAAAGTCATTTTCTCGGCCATTAAAGGAATTGTTCCTGAAACATTCTTAATTGTTGGCGAACATTTTCATAAAAACTTTGACATTCCTTATGACAATATTGGGGTTATTACAGGTCCATGTCACGCAGAAGAAGTAGCCTTAGAGCGACTTTCTTACTTAACTATTGCTTGTGGCGATTCTAGCAAAGCTAAGGTTGTTGCTAAAATATTGGCTGGAAATTACATCAAAACAAAAATTTCAGATGATATTATTGGAACGGAATATGCAGCGATGTTGAAAAACATTTATGCTATTGCGGCTGGAATTGCGCACGGATTGGGTTATGGCGACAACTTTCAATCGGTGATTATGAGTAATGCCATTCGCGAGATGAAAAAATTCATCAGAAAAGTACACAAAATGAAACGTAACATCAATAACTCTGCTTATTTGGGCGATTTGTTGGTTACAGGATATTCGGTGTTTTCTAGAAATAGAATGTTCGGAAACATGATTGGAAAAGGCTACACCGTTAAATCGGCGATGATGGAAATGAGCATGGTTGCCGAAGGCTATTATGCCGTAAAAAGCGCTTACAAATTAAACCAGGAATACCAAGCCAAAACCCCAATTATTGATGCCGTTTATGCCATTTTGTATGAAGGAAAAGACGCCAAAAGTACCTTTAAAAAACTAACCGAAAAATTAGACTAAGATGAGTGAAAGATGGAAATATCAAATACTGTCGGGTGGATTTTGGGGTATTTTTATGATTATTTTCAATATTTTGTTTGAAATCAAAGAAAAACCTTTTATGACACAAATCTCTAATCCAAATTTCTACCTTAGAGCGTTTTTTTATTTGGTAACCGGAATATTTCTTTTGGGATATGTTAACTGGAAACAGAAAGAAAAACAGAAAAACTCTAAGGAAAACTAATTACCTCACAATCACTCCATCTACAAACAAAATAGGCACTTCCTCTACATAATCTGGAGTTATGGTTTGAGCACGGAAGATGAATTTTTTGTCGTATAACGTGCTTCCAATGAAATAGGTAACCATAAATTCGTTGTTCAATCGAAGTACACTGGTTTCCACCATTTCAATCTTCACTACAGAAACTGCCGGCACATTGGGAAAAGCATGGCGCAAAAGCGACGTTTTTTTCATTTCGCCATCTAGCGTTCCGAATGCTTTTGAAACCACCATTACGCCGTCTAAATCGTAGTCGGAATCGTTTACCAAATACACATACCAAACCTTTTCCATAAAGTCGTCACTCCATTCTTGAACGGCGGCTAGGAAAACGTTTTCTACTTCTGGGATGGTGATATCGGATTTCATTTTTTTAAATAAACCCTAGCAGAGTTTTGAACTCTGCTAGGGTTGTTAATTTATATACTTGATTTAAACTGCTCTAAGAATCGAACATCATTTTCAAAAAACATTCTGATGTCGCCAATTTGGTGTAACAGCATAGCTATACGCTCAATTCCCATTCCGAAGGCAAAACCTGAAAATTCTTCAGGATTGATGCCACAGTTTTTCAAAACGTTTGGATCAACCATACCGCAACCGCCAATTTCCAACCAACCAGTTCCTTTTGTGATACGATAATCCGTTTCGGTTTTTAAACCCCAATAAATATCAATTTCGGCACTTGGTTCGGTAAACGGAAAGTAACTCGGACGCAAGCGAATTTTTGATTTTCCGAACATTTCTTTAGTAAAATAAAGTAATGTTTGTTTCAAATCAGCAAACGACACATCTTTGTCAATGTACAAGCCTTCCACTTGATGGAAAATACAGTGCGAACGAGACGAAATAGCTTCATTACGAAAAACTCTTCCCGGTGAAATGGTACGAATAGGTGGTTTGTTGTTTTCCATGTAACGCACTTGTACTGATGATGTGTGTGTACGCAACAATACATCAGGATTGGTTTGAATGAAAAACGTATCTTGCATGTCGCGTGCTGGATGGTATTCGGGCAAGTTTAATGCGGTAAAATTATGCCAATCGTCTTCTATTTCAGGACCTTCCGAAACGTTGAATCCAATGGTAGAAAAAATATCGATGATTTGATTTTTAACAATAGAAATAGGATGACGTGAACCAATAACTAATGGCTCACCTGGACGCGATAAATCACCGTAAAACCCTTTTACTTCTTCTTTGCTTTCTAGCTCTTCTTGAATGGTTTTTACACGTTCTTCAGCAACGGCTTTTAAGGTATTGATTACTTGTCCGAAGTCTTTCTTTTGGTCGTTTGGAATGTTTTTAAACTCGGTAAAAAGTTCTTTTAACAAACCCTTACTTCCTAAATATTTAATACGGAATTGTTCTAAAGCTTCTTTGTTTTTTTCGTTGAATGCTTTAGCTTCCTCAATATGCTGTTTGATCTTATCTATCATCTGTCGTTCTTTGAAGGTGCAAATTTAAGTTTTTTTAGTGATTAGTAATAAGTGATTAGTATAAAAGTTAGCAATAAAACTCTTCACTTTTCACTATTTACTTTTCGCTCAATCAATAAGTTCTTTTTCAACGAAATAATTCACAATAGCATCTTTCATCAAAATGGTTTGTTCGCCAGCTTTTAATGATGGTAATTCTTCTTTAATACGGTAATGAGGCCAACCGTCTTTATCGAAAAAATCGAATTCATAATAACCATAAGGTTCCAATAAACGACATATTGCGATGTGCATTAGGTTGACTTTTTCATCTTTGGCAAAAACACGTTTGAATTGCCCCAATTCTTGCACTCCAATTAAGTATATAATGGCGTCTAAATCGAGTAGTTCGCCTTCCGCAAATTGATTGGAAAGGAGAGCTACTACTTTTTCCCAGCGCTCTTTAAGTTGTATATCTCTTGACATTTTTTAGAAAATAGAAGAAAGAGAAAAGAATAAAGACTTTTCGTCTAACTTATTGATGGTGCAAATATATCACATTTAGCTGCTTTTCTATGGGTAATAGATTCTATATTCTTTTCTGTTATCTTTGCCGCTCAATTTTAGAGAAATTATGGGATTTATTGATATTGTTTTGGCTGCTTTTTTAATTTTTGGATTGATTCGTGGATTGCGAAACGGTCTTATAGTAGAATTTGCTTCCTTCATTTCATTTTTTGTTGGAATTTACCTTACTGTAAAATTTTCTTCCCTATTTGGCGATAGCAAAACAGCCAAAGTCATTGCTTTTATTTTTATTTTAGTATTGGTTATGATTGGAATTTATCTGTTAGCCAAAGTGCTTTCTAAAATTGCCAGTAGTTTGTTTTTAGGTTGGTTAAATACATTGGGCGGTGCCTTTTTTGCCGTATTAAAAACCGTTTTATTTCTAGGAGTAGTACTAAGTTTGTTTCAAAAAGTAAACCTCAACAACGCATTAATTTCCAAAAAAACGCAAGAAAAATCATTGCTGTTCAATCCTGTGTTGAAAACATCTGAGTTTATGTTACCCGTTTTAACCGATTGGTTTAAAGATTTGGGAAAGAAAGTTACGAATTAATTCAACTCTTTTAGCGCATCTTCTTCTATCCAACCTGTTGTTTCATCGGTTAGTTGTACTTTTTTCCAATTGGCTACACTTTCCAAAATAGAAACTTTGGCGCCTTCATGAAGTAAAATAGTTTCAGTTGCTGATGACTTTGGTTCGCCTTTTACCGAAGCTTTTTCTGCAAAAACAATGGCGGTTCTGTCGTTTAAAATTCTGTTTTTCTCATAAATCCCAGAGAAAATACTGATGGCAATTCCGAACAAAACCACAAACATTCCAGTGAAATATATTCGTTTTTTAGAAGCTGTTCCTGAAAAATAATATCCGATAAAAAATCCTAAAAATACAAATGCAAAACCAATGGCAATCCACGCCCAAGTATTGTAATTGTAGCTCGAGGTGAAATCTTCTATTAGTTTATGAAATCCTACTTTTGGAACAATTTTGATGTCGTCTATGGTCATTTTTCGAGCGAAATCTAAATTGGTTTTAATTTCGTCATCGTTCGGATTGAGCTGTAATGCTTTTTCATAATTGAAAATCGCTGGCGCTACTTTATGTAGTTTATAATAACAATTTCCAAGGTTGAAATACACTTCTGCCGATTGTTTCCCTGAGGCCAAAACACTTTCGTAATTAGTAATGGCTTCTTGGTAGTTTTCTTTTTGATACGATTGATTTCCTTTGTCAAAATCATCTTGAGCCCAAAGCATTTGAGAAATCAATAAAAATATATAGATTGTATTTTTCATGGCTATGCTAATTGCTTTTCTAAACTGGATATTATTTCAACGGCTTTGTCATAATCTTGCTGAATGGTAACACTAGTTGATGGGGCATATCGTGCCAATTCACAGCTTTCAGTTAACGTAATAAATTCTTTTACTGTTTCGTGATTAGCCTTTTTCGACAGCAGAATTTCGGTAATTTTATCCTTACTCATTTCTGAAGTTTCGATACTCAATTTGGCCTTTAAGAAATTGTGCATGGCTTTTTCTAACGCAATATAAAATGGCTCTTTATCATTGCGGTGTTTTTGAGCTTCCGACAAATATTTCTTCGCCAAAGCATTCGATTTTTTCTTTTGATTTCCAACCACATCGGCATCTTCAGCTTCTTTTCTTTTTCTAAAAAGAATCAACACTGGAATCGCTAAAAAGGGCAACGCCATCAGTGTATAAAACAATCCCGATCCTAAGAAATCATCTTCTTCTATGGGTTTTAAGGTTGTTTTTTGTTTGATGTAAGCAAATGTTTTATTGGCTGAAGCGGCCACTTTTTGATTTCCAGCAACAGTTGGAGATACATTTGATAATCCCGGACCGTCCAAAACATTCAATACTATTTTGGGTGACACAATGGTTTTATAACTTCCTGTGCCCAAATCGAAATACGAAAAACGCAAAGGTTTTATAGGAAAATTGCCTTTAGACTGCGGAATAATGGTGTATTTATCGGCAATGCTTCCTGTCATTCCAGTAAGTGGTGTACTTACATTTTCAGAATGCTCTGGATCATACATTTCTAATGTTGACGGCACTTCTGGTTTTGGCAAACTGAATAATTTTAAGTTTCCAACTCCACTTACACTCACATCCAAATCCAATGATTCGCCAAATTTTAATTCGGTTTTGGAAGGCGTAACTTTGAAATTGAATTTTCCAACAGCACCCGAAAAATCGACTGGTTTTCCTGCTTCTGGTAAAGGCTTCACGGTAATCACTTTACTTCCGGCTGATACTCGTTTGCTGTCGTCAACCACTTGTACTTGTCCGAAATAATTTGGTCTTCCTCTAGGAACTTGGCAATCGATGTCTAACGAAAGGGGTTCTATTTCTAGTTTACCCGATTTTTGGGGATATAAAACTGTTTTTCGAAGCACAACATAGCGGTAGCGTTCGCCTTTAAACAGGCCTTCTTCGGCCACCAACTGTTTGATGTCAATGTTTTGGCTCCAAAAATCGTTGTACTTTGGTTTATTCAATTCGCGCCAATTGGTTATCCCAATATTGTAACTAAAATACAATTTGTAAACCACCGTTATCGGTTCGTTTACATAAGGATTGGTTTTAGAAATATCGGCAACTAAATACAAATTATCATCGGCACGAACTGTGGCAGGTTCGTCTGGATCATTGGGCAAATTAACCGCATTTGTTACGTTAATTCTAATAGGAAGTGTTTTATAGTTTTGACCGTTAATCTCAATTACCGCTTGCTTGATGACCAAATTTCCTTTTCGTAAAGGTTGCAAAAAGTAAGTATATGATTTTTGAAATGAACTTCTGCCATTAACCCACGCCTGACTGATGGATTGGTTTGGACCGCCAACTACTCTAAACCCACAAGCTTCAAAATTGGGCGGAATAAAATTATCGCCATCGTCATTCATGGAGAACTCAATACGTACTCTTTCGTTTAAACCCAAAGTGTTCTTACTCGCAATGGCTTCAAATTTTACTTGAGCTAAAAGCGTGTTGGATATAAATAAAACAATAAATACAAGTATTCTTTTCATCTTTCTTTCATTCATGTTGATATTCAAAAAAATTCAATATCATTATTTCAAATTCAATTTAAAAATTACCAATCTTTTTCTGGTTTTTTCGGATTGGATGGTACTTTTTTGGAGTTCACTTTTTCTTGAACTTTTTTCTCTTCGTTGTTTACAGCGTCCAATAAATTTTTAATGCGTTGTTTGGACGCACCACTGGGTTGTTGTGGCTGGTTTCCATCACCATTGTCTTGGTTATCTGGATTGTCACCCTCTTTATTATCTTTATTTTGACCTTGGTTTTGACCTTGATTCTGATTTTGATTTTTAGAATCGCCTTTATTTTGGTCTTTATTCTGGTTTTGACCTTTGTTCTGGTCTTTATTATCCTGATTTTTATTGTCTTTATTCTCTTTTGGCGGTGGTGGTGGACTGTTTTTAGGTGGCGGTGGATTATTTTTTGGCGGTGGCGGTGGCGGATTGTCTTTTAGCATTTTTTTGGCCAAAGCATAATTATAACGTGTCTCTTCATCCGAAGGATTATTCCGTAAGGCGTTTTTATAAGCATCAACGGCTTGGGAATATTCTTTTTGATGCATCAAAATATTTCCAAGATTATGATATGCCTGATGTTTTTCTTTCTTGTTTTTAGATTCTTTGATCACTTTTTCAAAGTAATGTTTAGCCTCTAAAGGTTGTTTTTGTTTGTAAATGCTAGTGCCTAAGTTATAAGTTGAAATGTGTTTCTTTTTAAATTTAGCCTGAGACAAACGGTAATTAGCTTCGGCATCGATGTAATTTTTGTTGTCGAAATTTTCATTTCCTACAGGCAAATAGTTATCTTTTTCTTGGGCTTTAACAACCAAAGAAAACAGCATCAAACCATATAAAAATACTTTATTCATGATCTTTTTCATTAAATAAATTCATTTTTCTCACCCACTTTGTTTTGCGTTCCAATAAGAAAATATCCAAAAACAACAGAAAAAATCCAAAGCCCAAAAACCATTGAAATTGCGATTTAAAATCAGTTAAAATGGTGCCTCCTAATTCCGATTTTTGAGTAGCATCTAATAATTTTTTTACATAATCAACTACCGTTCTAGTAACGTTTCCGTCAACATAACCGCCGCCTTTAGTTGCTTTGGCGATGGTGGATAGCACTGCAGCATTTCTTTTGGTAATCACCACTTTACCGTCATTGTCTTTCTGATAACTTTCTACAATTCCATTTTTTTTCAATGGAATGGGGCCACCTTTTTCGGTTCCAACACCTACCGTAACAATTTTTAATCCAACTTTTTCGGCCTCTTCGGCAGCACTTTCGGCATTATTGGAATGATCTTCACCGTCTGAAATGATGATGAGTAGTTTGCGAGTTCGGTCTTTTTTATCGAAAAAATCGTTAGATGCCAATTCGATAGCTTGATCAATTGACGTGCCTTGAGAGGAAATAATTCCTGGATTCATGGTTTGCAAAAACATCTTTGCTACGGCATAATCAGACGTCATTGGCAACACTGGAAAGGCACTTCCCGAATAAGCGATGATTCCGATTTTATCTCCACCCAACTGATTGATTAATTGGGAAACAATTTGCTTACTTTTTTCCAAACGATTGGGCGCTACATCTTGTGCAAGCATACTTTTGGAAACGTCTATGGCAAAAACAATATCAATTCCTTGGCGTTTTACTTTTTCAACTTTGGAACCCATTTTCGGATTGACAAGGGCAATTATCAGAAAAGTCAATCCTAAAAGGAACACTGTTAATTTTAATATGGGTTTGAAAACCGATTTCTCTGGACTTAATTTTCGAATTAATGCCAAATCACCAAATTCTCGTTGTTTTTTTCGTTTCCAATACTGCACGTATAGAAATAGCAGTACCAAAATTGGTATGACTAACAACAGATACAGATATCCTTTTTCTTCTAATTCGTACATATTCGATTATGAATTCGTAATTATATAAAACTTTTAAAAATGGTGTTTCTCAACAACACTTCAATCAATAATAAAATTCCAGCTATCCACACAAAAGGGCGAAATTTCTCGTCGTAATCATAATACTTCAATTCCTGAATTTCGGTGGTTTCTAGCTTATTAATTTCATTATAAATGCTTTCTAATTTGCTATTACTATTGGCTCTGTAATATTTTCCTCCTGTATTTTTAGCAATGGTTTTCATGAGTTTTTCATCAATTTCTACGGGCAGTAATTTGTATAAAAAATCGCGCCCATTGGGAGCAAATTGGTATGGAAATTCTGCCATTCCGTTGGAACCAATTCCGATTGTATAGACTTTAATTCCGTATTCTTTAGCAATATCCGAAGCTGTTTCGGGCTCAATAAATCCGGAATTGTTTACACCATCTGTTAGTAAAATAATAACTTTACTTTTGGCCTTACTGTCTTTCAATCGATTTACAGCGGTAGTTAATCCCATCCCGATTCCAGTTCCGTCTTGAAGCACTTGATCGTATTTAATATCTTGAATGGCTTTTTTAACCATTAATTTATCACTAGTTACAGGTGTTTTAGTATAGGCTTCTGCGGCGTAAACCACTACACCAATTCGGTCGTTTGGACGTCCATCGACAAAATTAATGGCTACTTTTTTCAAAGCTTCCATACGATTGGGTTTCAAATCTCTGGCCAACATACTGCTCGAAAGATCGATTGCCATTACGATATCAATGCCTTTAGTCGTTTTGGTTTCGTTGCTAATATCGACTGTTCTTGGTCGTGCTAAGGCAATTATTAACGAACTTAACGCCAACAATCGCAACACATTTACATACGGTTTTACTTTTGACAAAAGTGATTTAGACGATTTAAATCCGCTAACCGAACTTATTTTTAAGGTTGGTGTTTGTTCATTGCGCTTCCAAAACAACCAAAAGGCCACCAATGGAATGAGCGTAAATAACCAAAAGAATTCTGGGTGTAAAAAGCTTATTTTTTCCATTATTCTTCGTCTATTTTAAGTTCCACCGAATTGATCACGCGATCTAAAACCTTTTTCCCAAACTTGTCTCCTTCTTTGTGAGATACAATAATTTGTTGCAATCCGCCGTCTTGTTTGAACAACAAAATTTCGTAATACATTTTTTGAGTAGAATTGTCTTCTTTGTTCAAAATGGTCATCGTTCCATAGGCTTTTGTGCCTGTAACGCCTTTATCAGTATTAAAATCTTCTTGTTTGAAAAGAATGTTTTGAGCGCCTTTCGATTCCCAAAGCTTCGTTATGCCTTCTAAAACAGTATCAAAATTTATTTCGACTGGCTTTGATGGCTCGTTTTCTTTTGTTTCTTCTTTGTATTTATAAGTGGCGACCTCAACATAAAACGGCTCTGAAAGACTACCATAACTAAACATTTGCATTTCTTTCAAAACAGCATACGTTTCTTTAGGAAGTGCTTTTGAGGCATCCAATCGTTTCAATACTTTTGGCGTTTCAATTTTCACACCTGGATTTCCGTATTCGCTGTAAATCCATTCGCCTTCCGATAATTCACGAGTTGGATTGCCCAGCACATAATCTTTTACATTGTCATACCCTTTGATGTAGACAAAAATCGATGCCGAAATGGCGAGAATTCCAATGACAATTCCGACGATGATTAGCGTTCTTTTTTGCTTTTCTTTTTTCAATTTTTTCAAACGCGCTAATTCTTTTTGCTGCTCATTCCATGCTTCAAGTTCATCGTCTTCTTCCACAACTTCTGGAATGGCTTTATGAATGGTAACAATAGTATTTGAGATGCGTTTTTTATCGGCTTCAATTTCAAAATCCAATGGTTTTTCTTTGGCAAATTTCACCAAATCGGCTTGCATCAGTACTTTTTCGAGATTTTCTAAGGTTTCTTTAGACAACTTCAACTTCTTTTGATTGGCAACTTTTCTCAAAGCTACAATGAGTTCTGAAGTCGTGCTTTCCATCGCCGGAATTTGAATTTCTTCTTCAATATACGTTCGGGCAATATTGGTCAATTCCGAATAATATGACTTCACATCACCGCGTTGCCAAAGTTCCTTTTTTTCTAATTGTTGTAACAACGACGTGGCTTTTTCAATAGGAGAAGTGAAAACAATTTCAGGTTCTTTTTCGGTTTTTTTGTGGAATTTCTTGAACAATAAAAATCCTAGAACTCCTATTAAAATTAGGCCTAAAGCAGCCACAAGATACTTCCACCAATCGGATTCTTTTTCAACAGGAATGACTTCTTTAATGTCGTATAATTTTTGTTTTAACGTATCTACTTTTACATTGAAAACTTCTACTTTTAAACTGTCTGAAAGATTGGATTTGCCATTAATTAAAACCGAAACTCTCGGAATGGTATAGCTTCCCGAATCGAATTGAGTCAATCCGTATTTCTTAATTAATTCGTATCGATCGTTGGTTTTTATGGTATCAACTTTATACGATTCGATTACTTCTAAAGCACCAAAATTTTTAGCTTTTGGAAAAACTACTTTATCTTTTTTGTTGACTGATGCTTTTAACGTAAGCTTGAACTCGGCACCAATTTTATTGCGAGTTGTGTCAATAGACGTCGTGACTTTTTGAGCAAAAAGCGATGTTGTCATTAGAAAGAATAGTAGGTGCAATTTCATTTTCATTTATCCTCTCGATTTAAAATAACCCAATAACTTGGTTACATAACTTTCGTCAACACGCGTATTTACGGTTCCTGAGCCGCATTTAGAAAAAATATCTTTGAAATAATTTACTTTATTCTGATAATTTTTTTCATAATTCATTCGAACCGATTTAGAACTGGTATTGACCACTAAAATCTCTCCCGATTCGGCATCTTCCATCTCAACCATTCCAATATTTGGCATCTTCTCTTCTCGAATATCATAGACGCGAACTCCGGTAATATCGTGCTTTTTACCCGCAATTTTCAAGGTTTTTTCATAATCGTCGTCTACCATAAAATCGGAAATCAAAAACACAATGGTTTTCTTTTTTTGGGTTGACGATAAAAACTTTAAGGCTTGAGACAAATCGGTTTTCTTGCTTTTGGGTTGAAACTCGATTAATTCTCTAATGATTCGAAGTACGTGCGATTTCCCTTTTTTAGGTGGAATGTACAATTCGATAGCATCAGAAAACAAAATCAATCCAATTTTATCGTTGTTTTGAGTTGCTGAAAAGGCCATGGTTGCGGCAATTTCGGTTACAATTTCACTTTTCAGTTGGTTTTTCGTTCCGAAACTTTCCGAACCCGAAATGTCTACCATTAGCATCATGGTTAATTCGCGTTCTTCTTCAAAAACTTTTACATACGGTTCGTTGTATCGTGCGGTAACATTCCAATCGATGGCACGAATGTCATCGCCAAATTGGTATTGACGCACTTCCGAAAAAGTCATACCACGACCTTTAAACGACGTGTGGTATTCGCCCGAAAAGATGTGATCGCTCAATCTTCGGGTTTTGATTTCTATTTTACGAACTTTTTTGAGTAGGTCTTTGGTTTCCATGTGATTAGTGATTAGTGACTAGTGATCAGTAATTAGTAAAAGCCTCGGCTAATAATTAATTACTTTTTACTAATTACTTTTTTATGGAACTTCAATTTCGTTTACTATTTTGTTGATGATGTCAACCGAAGTGATATTTTCGGCTTCTGCTTCATAGGTAACTCCAATTCTGTGACGCAACACATCGTGAACCACAGCGCGAACATCCTCTGGAATTACATAACCACGACGTTTGATAAAAGCATAACATTTGGCAGCAGTTGCCAAATTAATACTTCCACGAGGTGATGAACCAAAACTGATTAAAGGTTTCAGATTTTCTAATCTGTATTTTTCTGGATAACGAGTAGCAAAAATGATATCCAAAATATATTTCTCGATTTTTTCGTCCATGTACACTTCACGAACGGCTTCTTGGGCGCGCAAAATTTGTTCTACCGAAACTACAGCATTTACTTTTTCATAGGCGCCTTTCAAATTTTGACGAATAACCAATCGTTCCTCATCCATTTTTGGATAATCGATTACGGTTTTCAGCATAAAACGATCGACTTGTGCTTCTGGTAACGGATACGTTCCTTCTTGTTCAATAGGGTTTTGAGTCGCCAATACTAAAAATGGCTTTTCTAGTTTAAACGTAGTATCGCCAATGGTTACTTGCTTTTCTTGCATCGCTTCCAACAAAGCCGACTGCACTTTGGCAGGCGCACGATTGATCTCATCGGCCAAGACAAAGTTGGCAAAAATTGGTCCTTTTTTAATAGAAAATTCGTTGGCTTTGATGTTGTAAATCATCGTTCCAACCACATCCGCTGGCAACAAATCGGGTGTAAACTGAATGCGGCTAAAACTTCCTTGAACAGCTTGTGATAACGTATTTATGGCTAATGTTTTTGCCAATCCAGGAACTCCTTCAAGTAAAATGTGACCTTGTCCTAAAAGTCCAATCAACAACCGTTCAACCATGTGTTTCTGACCTACAATGACTTTGTTCATTTCCAATGCCAATAAGTCAATGAATGCACTTTCTTTTTCAATTTTTTCATTGATTGCTCTAATGTCTAAAGCAGCACCATTTTCTTCCATAAATTCTATTTTTTTCGAGGCACAATTAAGTTCAAAATTTTAACATTTCAAAATTGAAAATTTAATTAGGAAAGGAATGTTAATAATGCGTTAAAACTTACTTCCATTTCTGGTTTTTAAGGATGATTTATGATTTTGTTTTAGTAATTTTAGGCTTTTAAAGACAATTATGGGAAAAACGAAATTATCTCCAATTATAGCTGGAACCATGAATTGGGGTATTTGGGATAAAAACCTTAGCACTTCTGAAATGGTTCATCTGATGCATGTGTGTATCGAAAACAAAATCACAACGTTTGATCATGCCGATATTTATGGTGATTACACAACCGAAGCACAGTTTGGAAAAGCATTTGGCGAAAGCAAAATTGATCGCAGTAAAATGCAGTTGATTTCAAAATGTGGTATCCAACATACCGGCGGAAGAAACAATACCATCAAGCATTACGACTACTCCAAAGAGTATATTATTTGGTCGGTTGAAAATTCATTGAAAAACTTACAAACGGATTATTTAGACGTTTTGTTGTTGCATCGTCCAAGTCCGTTGATGGTCGCTGATGAAATTGCAGAAGCGGTTGAAAAACTCAAATCGGAAGGCAAAATTATCGATTTTGGTTTGTCTAATTTTACGTCACCTCAAACCGAATTGATTCTTCAAAAAACCGAAATTAGTTACAACCAAATTCAGTTTTCGGCTACGCATTACGAAGCGATGTTAGACGGCAGTTTGAATTATATGCAAATTCACGATATCATTCCGATGTCCTGGAATCCGCTGGGAACCGTTTTTCGGGAAGATATTGATCAAACCCGAAGATTGAAAAAAATATTGGTGCAATTAGTAGAAAAATATGGTGTTGGTTCGGATACTATTTTATTGGCTTGGGTGTTGAAACATCCTGCGGCCGTGCTTCCTGTTGCTGGCACTGTAAATGTGGCCCGAATTCAAGCATTGATGAAAGCGGTAGCATTGCCGTTAGACACCTTAGATTGGTTCGCTATTTGGACTGAAAGTATGGGAAATAGTGTTCCTTAAAGTACAAAGTTAAAAATACAAAGTTAAAAGTAGAAGAATAAAGTTTGTGTAAAACTTCTTATGGAAATTACACCAATACTTTGTACTTCGTATTTCGTAAATCGTACTTAGCATGATAAACAAACGGCTTCTCATTAAAAATCTGCTTGCTCACAACGATGAGAGCAGTTTTTATGACAAGAAGCGGCAGTTGAATTTGCATACTAAAGAAGGAAAAGCCAAGTTTTTAAAACACATTTGTGCGCTTTCCAATTCCAATCCTTCCAACAATTCTTATATAGTTGTAGGTGTTGAAGATCAAGATAATGCGATTACCGGCGACGACTTTTTTGACGACAGTCGCATTCAGAATTTAGTTAACGCTTTTTTAGAAAATCCACCTAAAATTCAGTACGAAAATGTACCATTTCCCAACTTACCCAAAGACAAAGTGGTGGGTTTGGTTACGATTAAACCCAAGTCGAAAACTTCGTATTTCAAGAAAAACATTCATACCATTTTGGCGAACACCGTTTTTGTGAGAAGAGGCAGCAATTCGATGCCTACGGAAGAAAAAATTCCGTATTCCAAACAAAATATTGAAACGGTCATTAGCATCGAAAACAATTCGAGAAACAGCATTGCACATACGCTTGATAGCGTGATTGATTTTATCAACAACCGACACAAAGGCATGCAATCAGAATACCGAGTATTTAAAGAATTATTTGTGATTTGTTGGGCCGGAATTCCGAGGAAAATTCGAGACAAAGTGTTTCTTTCTCGCGTAGATATCGAATTGGTCAACGAACAAGTAAAACTGTTTTATTCAGCACAAGACGACGTAACCATTACGTTTGACGAAAACACGTTTACCATTACCGAATATGTTCCGTTGGGATTGAACGACAAAACCAGTTATTATCCTTTGGAGCAACAAAAAATTTCGTTTTTCGATAACGGTTATTATAAAATAGAAACGGAGATGCTTTTTGAACCGCCTCAATACAACAGAAAAGTATTATTTCACATTTACAATTCCAATTTATCGTTACTTACCAAACTGCAAAAAGGCTTAGAGCTAAACGAACGAGAAGCTATTGATTTAGAAAACTTGCCTTCTACTTTGATGATTTGCTTTTTGAATGGTTTTGAGGATGCCAAACACAAATTAATTGACGCTAAACCGCTGTTAAAGCAGTATAAAAATCATTTAGTTTATGTTAATTTTAAAGAAGTGATGCGCGTTTTACGGAAAGTAAAATACAGTGGAAAATAAAAAACGACAGGTGTTAGCTGTCGTTTTTTTAATAAGGAACTATATTTACTCATTAATCGTCATGATCCACAAATCGTCGAAATAAGTATTGTTTATATTGGAATCATACATCGCCGAAGCCTCTTCAAAAATATCATGTTTGCTCACATAAACGTATCTAAAATGATTTATTGGTTTGATAAAATACTGTGCGTTGATGCCTTTCTTTTGTAAAATTTTTATAAAACGATTGGCATTGGATGGTTTTGAAAACACATTAGCAATAATGTAATAGCCTTTGGGTTCGTTGGGCACTGAAATCGCTGGACTCAAAATGGCTTTTTTGCGTTGTGGAAACGCTTTTTCTTCTTTACTTATTGTTTTTTCTACAGCAACCGATTTGGTTTCAACCACTGCTTTTTCTTTGGTAGCAATCGGTTTAGACGTTTCTTGTTTTGGTTGAATTGGGTTTGTTATTACTGTGTTAGTTGCTTTTTCCTCTGCTTTTACCTTGTTTTCCGTTTGTTGCACTTGAGCTAGTTTAGCCACTAAACGTGGTCTTTTTACATTTTCAACATCAGTTTGTACCATTTCTTTTACCTCATCGGCAAACGTTTCTTTAGCTTGCACTACTTCGACTTCAAAGGCATTGAAAAACATAAAAAATCGATCGCCTGATGTTTTTAATCTAACGGTGGCATCATGGGTATTGTTTCCTATTACCAAATTTTCGGGATTGTCAATCGTCATGATAAAAGCATCATACCCTAAAGAATTGGTACTGTTAGGAACGCGATTCATAACCACCGTATCTTCAATAGAAATCGCACTATTAAAAACATTGGTTTTGTCGTGAAGTGTATTCGAAAGTTGTGTAAATTTATCGGTTTCTGATGCTTTAAACAACAGTTGATCGCCTTTCAATCGGGCATCACCTTCTAGCGCGCTACACGCAATTTTAGCCGTTACTTTTCCTTCAGAAAGGGTTTGAAAACCTGTAAAAGAAATATCAACAGACTTATCGGTAATGCCGGCAAAACCATCGTAGGAAGTAATAAATTTATCTTTCATGGTTTTATCTTCATACACAAAAAAGATAGACCAACCGGCAGCAACGCCACCACTAATTTGACCTACGGTAGCTTTGATATCTGCAACGGTATAGGTTCCGAATGGATTTTCGGTATTCAACACCAAATTGGTAATGTCTGCATAAAGAACATATGGTGCACTTTCTTTAAAATCGGGTGCCTTGATGCCGTCAAATATAAGTTCACCTGCTATGGTTGTGTATTGTTCTTGATTGGGCAATTTGATTTTTATTTTATCAAATGCTTCTCGGTTGGCGTCAATAGCTTTAAATTTTTCTTTTTTAGCTAATTTACTGCTGTTGCACAAGTAGGTAGCCGACCAATACAAACCGGCATACACTATTTTTTTGGAAGACGGATTTTCTACCACCAAATCGGCGCTGCTGGATGAAAACGTAGTGGCGTCGTCATCTATATCTATATAATTCATTTCAAACTCGTCGTTGAGTTTGCCACGATTGGTGTTTTCGTTATAAGGTAATTTTGTGCCTTCACTACCTTCCGATCTATTTACAATGTTATTGGCAATTAATGTCATATCCCCATTAACATGCCCTTGATAACGCACTTTAAAAGGTGTGGCTTGTTGGGCAAAAGTGCTGAAAACACCCGTAAAAAGTACTGTTACTAATAACGTTTTTGGGCTTGTATTGAATAATGTAGAACGCATTGTTTGGTTTATTTATTGGTGAACCAAACATATAAAAATAAATTTTAACAACCATTTTTATTTTTAGGGTTGTTTATAGCTATCTATTAAATAAAAAAACGACAGCTGTCAACTGTCGTTTTTAATTAGAAAAAAATTAACCCAATTTTTAACTTAATAACTGCTTTGGGAAGAAATGATTTAATCAAATTCATTCAATCCGTATAGTATTTCTTTCATTTTAGTACCGTTGATTTCTACAGGTTTGTAGGCCACATTAAATTTATCGATGGCTACATCTATGTCGGCTTTTAATTTTTTGTATTCTAGTGGTAGCTTGGTTTCACATTGTTTCTCATGTTCGTAGCTACTAAGTATGATTTTAAATTTTTCATAAAACTTTCCGCCTTGATCAATAAAATTATTGTACTGTCCGATAAATTGCAACAAGCGATCAATTGGAAATTCTAAATTGACTTGCATTTTGTATTGCGATGTTCCGGCAGCAGTTTTCATTTTAGATAAATAGTCCTCCATTTTTTGAGTGATCGTTTCCCAATCATCGTTAGAACGACATTTTGCAAGTGTAGATTCATACCCTATGGGTTTGGTATAATCTTTAAATAGCAGTTCGATGTCTGCTTTCATTTTGTCGTTGCTTTTTTGCAAAAAAGCGGTTTCAAAATAAATGGTATTCAAGTCGTTCTGCATTCGAAGCGTAAAATCTAAAATACAATCGACATTGGCTAGTTCCTTCTCTTTTTCATCTTTGGTCAACGACGAACCAATCATGTTGGTAAACGTTTGAACCAGAGAAACGATAGTATTGGAACCTAAAACCGAAGTCAAATCAAAACTTGATTTTTTATCTTTTTTAGCAGCCACCAATTCTTTTAATTTTTCATACTCTGGATATTGGTTGGGATTGGAAATTTTATTGATTTCATTGAAGGTACTCACAGAAGCAAAATGATGGTCCAAACCCAACACTTTTTCATACAAAATCTTAATAATTTGAAGTCCTTTTAGGTATCTAATTTTAGAGATTTCTCCAGCGCCATCATTTTTTAATTCGATGATTTCTGTTTTAATTCGATCTTTTTCCACCAATAAATCCACCTTTTGCTCGGTACTGTATGCTACTGCGAGCGCTCTATTTATTTTGTCTAATTCACATTGTTTGGCCTCAATTAAAGCATCATATTTTAACGCAACACTATGAATTTCCATAATCAATTCGGCCATCAATTGATTGGGATTATCGTTAGGTTCTACTGCAAAAGCAGGTATTTTTACTAACAAAAGGAGTAAAAACAATAAGGACGTTATTTTTTTCATGATGATTGCTTTTGATGTTCTTGAGTTCTCAAAAAACTTATCTATAAGCTGATAACTCGATGGTTACTTGAACTTTGTCTTTGATGATTTGCAGAGGATAACTGCCTCTTTTGATCATTCTGAAACCGGTATCCATGTCTAAATAAATCATAGTATCGATATCAAAAATATAATCTTGGTCTTGCACAAAAACCAATTCTTCGTTGGGTGCAATTCTGGAAAGTTCTTTCCCGAATAAAAGTTTTTGATCATCTACTGAAAGTTTACTCGATTCTACTTCGATGATCATGGATTTGGAGGTTACTTTAATAATGTTGTAGGTTTTCATAGTGCTTTTGTTTACTGTTTCTGAAGTTATTGAATAACATATTCCGCTACCACCCATGCAATCCCTTCCTCTTATGTCTATTTGTAATGGTTTACTTGTTTCTTGAGCTGACGCTAGAATTGAAAATAATACTGTTGCAATTGTGATGACTATGCGTATCATGAATAAAGGTTTTAAGTTATTGATTAATTTACAGTTACTTTTTGAACAAAACACAATATTTGATACCATTTGCAATCCTGTTTAGTAGCCTTATCGTTAAACGAATTGCTGTCTTGTACAACTCCACCAAAAATTGTAATTCCGTCGTTAGAATCACTCTTTGAATTGGCTATCACCAGTAAAGCATTAGTCATTTCAGGACCATTGTAATTCTTAATGATTTGGTCGCTAGTACTACCTATGCAGAGATAATCAAAGGCTTTACTCAACAAAGCAGTTCCTTCGGTTGTGTTGCTCCAGGTACCCAAAAGAGCTTTTTCAAAATCCTTGTAATTTTGCCCCTTTTGATAAGATGGTTTTACCTTTTCGACAAATAGCGCCATAGCATTGGCCAATTGATCTTTAGTTATCGACGACACAGTTTGTGCTTTTAAGGCAAATGTTATCAAGAGCAATACGATGGTGACATGTGTTTTCATTTGGTACAAATTAAATCGTGATATGTTTCGATTTGATTTGGTAAAATTAGTCTGCCTCTTGAAGATGTTTTTACACTTTTAGTGTAAAAAATGTTAAGATTTGGAAGCCGCATAAAAAATGACAATCGTTTGGGGATTGTCATTCGGGAATCTTTTTCGATTATTTTATTTTACAGGCGGAAGAATTTCAAGCTGTAAGGTGTCCCAGTTTTGAGTTTTATTTAATATCTCCTGCATTTCGCAGATGTTCTCTGGAGTTACTTTGGTGTTGTTTATGGCGGTTATTTCGTCGCCTACATTGTATTTAGTTTCAAGTGTGTTCTTTGCCATGAATTTAAGTTTGTGATTCTCTGCTACAACTATGTATTTTTTGGTATAGGTTGATTTCGTATCCAAATCAAGACTGTTCTTTTTTACGTATAATCTCTTATTCTTGGCGTCTATTATCCAATTAAATCCTTTGATAAAACCCATACCTACATTTTGCGCTTTTATCGATTGAGAAACGGTAATGGTGGTTGTATAAATGGTGTTGTTGAATGACACTTCTTTATCATTAAAAAAATAATCCGTGATGTTTTTGGAGGTTCCCGAAAGCGTTCTGTATAGATTTCCTTGGTAGCTTTGGTGGGGTTCTTCTAAAAAAGTAATATCTTTATTAAAAGGTATGCTAAAAGAACCATTATAACCCGTATCCATTTTGAACTTGTATTCTACACCATTTATGGAAATAAAAATCGACAACCATCGATCATTGAATTCTGATTTAACTTCGCTATAACCGTTTTGAATTAACCCACTTAACTGTTCGATTTTGTAATTACTAATGGTTAATTGATCAAAATCTAATGCTGTAATGTAATCATCATATCCAAAAAAGTCGTATCCATAAAGACCTACTTTATTATTTTTTACTTCTTTTGGGATACAATCATACCGCGCCATAGATTGATTGTAAATTGGAACTACAAGAAACGCTTTATTAGTACTAGAGGCTAAATTGTTGTTCATTTTCAAGGCAACAAATGCGCTTCTGGTGGTATTATTGTCTGCTGATTTCACCGATCCAAAAGTGCCTTTCTCTCTTTTATAATAGTTTGGAATCGCTAGAGTATCGAAAATTACGGAAGAAGTTGCGCCTAAATCTACTTGAAACGTTTGAGGGTAATCTTCAATAGTACAATTCATTAAGATGCAGTTGTTTTTTAACTCAATTTTTTCTGAGGCATAATTTAGTTTTAAATCTTGTTTAGAAACTATTTTTATTGTTTTACAAGAAGTTAATGCAACTAAAGAAGATAATAGAATTGTTTTTTTCATGGATTTATATTTTTAAAATAGGCTAAACAAATAATTGTTTAGCCTATTTTTAAATTAATTAGCAAGGGAATACACTACACCAAGCAGCAACAACTTCAGCAACTTGTTCTAATATTGTTACAACATTTTCAAGTGAACATCCTAACCAATGCCAAAACCCTTGTCCTCTGCAAGGCTTAAGTTCTTTTCGAGCTGTTTCTGAAGTAAATCCAAAAACCTTTTCACCTCTGCTAACTTTTTCTACTAGAGCTTTAACCTCTGTGCCTTTATATGAGCATAAAATTTCTGTTCCAGTAGTACCTTTTTCAAGATAATTATATACCGTTACAATAAAATCCATTTCTTCATCAGATGGTTTTGAATCTCCAAATACATTTTTTACAAATTCATCTTGACTCGTTCCTTTTTCATACTCATTTGCTCTAGCTGCTTCAACAAAAGAAGCCATTACACCTCTATATTGAGCAGTTTCAAAAGTTGATTGTGCATTTCCAACTAAACCAAACATAACTGTGGCAATTAAGCCGAATACTAATTTTTTCATAATAAATAAAATTTTAAAGTTTTTTAAATCTGAAACCTTTTCAGATTGTTATTAATAATTGTTTTTTTTATAACAAAAAATTCTCGAGTAATTTGTTATGTCAAAACTACTATAACCTTGAAGTGTGGAAGTACACTAAAAGTGTAAAAAACGTTAAAATTATATTTATTAATAATGCCTGTTCGAGTTGGAATTACTTTATGTCTAAAACTATGTGATTCCTCTTTAGTCGGAATGACAAAACGGAATTAGATTAGGCCTAAGGCTCTACATTCTTTTAAAATGTCTTCGTCACTGCCTTTTTCTATACCAAGCAAGTCTTTTATTTTACTTTTTCTTTTTTTGATAGTGTCTTCAGAGACATTCATTTTATTGGCAATGGTTTTAATTTGAAATCCTTCTGCCAATAATACTATTATTTCTCGGTCTAAACTATCTAAAAATCCTTTAGTAAATAACGGCTCTTTTATCCTATCATGTACTATAGGAGTGAAATAGGTTTCTCCTGAAAGTACTTTTTCAAAAGCTTCAATTAAATGAGGTGGTTTGTAATCGCTTTTGACCAATAATCCGTTGGGTTGGATTTTTTTTACCACATTGTATAATCTAATGGCGTCAAAATGGGCCGTTAGCATAATAATTTTAGTGTTGGGCATGTGTTTTCGAATTAAAATGCCCAAGTCTTCACCATTGTGAATTTTTTGTTCGGCAAATTCTGGAATAGAATAGTCTAGAAAAACAAGATCAAAAGCAGATGAATTGTTTGGATTGGTTATAATTGTATAAGCTTCTTCGCAGTTATAAGCTTCTTTGGTTTCAATAGTATGTTGTTCTTTATTGAGTGACAACATGGCTTTATAGCCTTCAATCATTCCAGGATGATCGTCAATCATCAAAATTTTTACCACCATAAAATAACAAGTTATATCCTACGTGAAAGTAATAAACTAAAATGGAATAATCAAATTTATTTTGGTGCCTTGTTTTGGTGCTGATTCAATAGTAATTTTCCCTTTTAATTCAACAACTCTGGTCTTCATGTTTTGGAGTCCAATTCCATTCTTTTTTTGATTGGTGTCAAATCCATTTCCGTTGTCTGAAATACTAATTTCCAGTTGATTATCCTCCGATTTTGACATGAAAACGGCTACTGCTGTTGCTTCGGCATATTTTTCAATATTTTGCAATGACTCTTGAAGAATTCGGTATAAATTTATTTTAACCACGTTATTGACCAAGTCCCAATTTACGGCATCACTCACTCGAAGTGTAAACTGAATTTGAGAGTGATTTTCTATTTTGGCAAAAAGTTCTTTTACAATTCCAATAAAATTGGCATTATCAGAAAACAAATTGGAGTTTAAATCGTGTGCTATGGTTCTAATTTCTTGTTCCACTGTTTGAATTTCGTCTATTTGTTTGGCAAATAATTCGTCTTCTATTAAATTGGCTTTATACAATGCGGCATATAAATTTAAGCGCACTGCCGATAATTTTCCCATGACACCATCGTGAAGTTCGAGCGAAATACGTTGTTTTTCAATATTTTTGCCTTCTTGAATTTGCTGCTGTTGATCAATCATCAATTGATAAATGGCTTCGTTGGCTTTTTGCTGTTCTTGTTTGAGCACTAATTCACGTGTTTTGGCTTTTTGTGATTTATTCATGAACCATAAAATAAGTACTAATAATGATAATACGGCAAATCCAGTAATGACCCAAATTCTAATGAGAAGCTGATTGTTTTGTTTTTTAACCACGTCTTTTTCAGAAGTTATTTCATCGGTTTCAAACTCAATTCTGGCAAATTTGTCGCGAGTAGCACGTTCTACGCTTTGCAGACTGTCGTTTAATTGAATGTACCGATCCGAATAAAACGTTTCTTCACTTGGATTGGCTAATTGTAAAAGTTTAATAATCTTTAACTCGTCTTCAAAGATGCTGTTTCGATGTGCTTGTAGTTGTGCTTCTTTTAAATAGCTATTGGCTTTTAATGTGTCTTTTTGAGCCAAATAATACTCGCCAATATACGTTTTTGAGGTTATCTGAATTGGAATGCTTTGAATGCTATCGCCTATTTTTAAGGTTTCTTGAAATTGTTTTAACACCGAGTTGTCTCCGAGTTTGAATTTGGAATAAGAAATAGTATTTGTTAAATAAGCATATACAGCTATGTCTTTTTTTCTAACCTTATCTATATTTACTTTTGCTTTGAGATAATTTATGCTTTTTTGGAATTGATTTTGTTTTTGATAAATCGCAGCTATGTAATTATAAATTTGATATTTAAAAATATCTCTAGAAGATACCTCGCTCAAGTTATTGGAAGTTTTTAATGCTTTTTCATAATATTCTATTGCTTTTATGTTGTTATTCATACCAACCAAAGAATTGGCAATAGTGATAAAACAATTATACTCCAGCTCGAAATTATTTTTTTTGATTGCAATTTTTAAAGCTTTTATTGCCTCTTTCTCAGCTTCTGCAAAATTATGTTGACTCCAAAGGATATTTGATTTGTATTGAATAAGAGTCTCTAGAAAAGGTTTATTCTTATGTTTTAAAGATAATTTTTGTGCTTTTGTATAACTATAATAGGCACTATCATTAAAGAATTTATTTGAATAATAAAACCCCATATTCATATTGGCCGAAATAACACCAATAGTGTCATGTATTTTAATAGATTTTTTTTCTATTTCTTTGGATAGTTTAAAATAGCTTTTAAAATCATGATCAACTGAAAGACATTCATATGCCAAAACTAAAGCCTTTTGTCTTATAATTGTATCGTATTTTTTTGTAATCAACATTTGGATCCCTTCCTGATAATTTTTTTTCTTTTGATTATCAGATTTAAGAGAATAATTGCTTTGATTGTGCTTGCAACAAGACAAAAGAAGTAGGCTAAATAATAAAAGTGTTTTTAATTTCAAAGTAATCATATTATTTTCAAAAATAAGGAATATAAATAATAAAGGGACAAAATAATTGTCCCTTTATAAATACTTAAGGAGTTTTTGGTGGTGGTGGTGTTACAACTGGCGGAACAATTTCGCCTGTATCTGTTGTTGTTGTAGTTGTATTCGTTGTAGGAACAGTAATAATAGAATCTTTTCTTTGAAAATACACCTCTTTAGCCGTTTTAGGTTTTGGCTGCATCTCTATTTCATCGGCTGTACAAGACACTAAAAGTGTGGTAGTAGTAAGAGTTACTAAAAATAAAATACGTGTTTTATAGAACGATTTAACAATTAAACTTGAGTAAGAATTGAAATTGGTTTTCATAGTTTCTAAATTTAAATAAGACAATAGTTTTCAGTGCAATCGCATTCATAAATAGTGCGTTACGGTTTTGATTTCTTTAATTAGAATTTCGTTGTTGTGGTAATATTACATAGCAAAACTACCTTGATTGGAATTGTTGGCTTTACGTTAAAAGTGTAAAAAATGTTAAAATTTGAATTACTTTTGCGAAAGACTTTATATTAAAAAATGAGCAGAACACTTGTAATTGGAGATATTCACGGCGGATTGCGCGCTTTACACCAAATTATGGAACGCGCTAACGTAACCACAACAGATACTTTAATTTTTTTAGGCGATTATGTAGATGGTTGGAGTCAATCACCACAAGTGTTGGATTTTTTAATTGACTTGGGAACCAAACAAAAGTGCTACTTTATTCGTGGCAATCACGATGAATTACTGTTAGATTGGTTGACTGGAAATACTAAAAACTTTAATGAAACTATGTGGTACAAACACGGTGGTGAAGCCACTGTTATAGCCTATTCTAAAGTTTCTGATACTACTAAAAATAAGCACATTGAATTCTTAACATCGTTACAGAATTATTATTTAGACGAACACAATCGTTTATTCATTCACGCCGGTTTTACCAATATGAATGGCGTTGCCTATGAATATTTTCCGAAATTGTTTTATTGGGATAGAACCTTATGGGAAACCGCTTTAGCCTTAAATGAAAACTTAGAAAAGGACAGTCCGTTTTACCCTAAACGATTCACCTTGTATGATGAAATTTATATTGGGCACACCCCTGTAACCCGAATTGAGCAAACAGTTCCAATACAAAAAGCGTGTATTTGGAATGTCGATACAGGTGCTGCCTTTACAGGACCATTAACCATTATGGATGTAGCTACTAAAAAAATATGGCAAAGCGAACCACTTAACCAGTTGTATCCTACGGAAAAAGGAAGGAATTAGAGCAAAAACCCTTATATTTGCACTTTAAAATCCATATAAAGATGAAAAAAATAATTATAGCCTTGCTGGTGTTGTCGTCTGGTTTTGTCAACGCACAAGCTTTTAAAGGAAAAGGAGACGTTAAAGGTCAAGTGGGCTTAAACCTTCAAAGTGGTGGAACAGGAATTACCGTTACTTCTGATTTTGGTATTGGCGAAAATATGTCTTTAGGACTTGTTGGAGTTTATATGTTAAATGCCAACAGAATAGATGACATCAAACCACGTTTTGAAGATCGTGCCGATTTAAGAGTTCGTTTTAACGCCAATATTGGTAATGTTTTAAAATTACCTGATAATGTTGATGTGTATCCTGGATTGAGTTTGGGTTTACGAAATTTTGGTGGACATATTGGAACGAGATATTTCTTTACCAATGGTTTTGGCCTCTTTGCTGAAGCTAGTTTTCCTTTAGCAAGTTATGATTCTGAAGTTCATGGTTTTGAATATTACAACAACCAATTTGTGTTCCATATTGGTGCTTCCTTTAATTTATAAGAAACAATTGAAATGAGCATCGTAACAGAAAAAAGGTTAAAAGACAGAAGTGGTTCAGTTTGTGAAATCAGCGGAAGCGATGAAAACTTAGTCGTATATTTAGTAGCGCCCAAAACAGAAGACATTCCTGAAAATTGTATACTTATTACTAAAGCGTTAAAAGATCAAATAGAAAATCCAGAAACAACCAATGCTAACGATTGGCGTGGTTTAAGCGATAGTATGTGGAATGAAAATCTTCCGGTGCAAATCGTTTCTTGGAGAATGCATGCCCGATTGAAAAACATGGATATGTTAGAAATGATGTATCTCGATGAAGATGCCTTAGAATGGGCGAAAGCTACCGGCGAAGCCGATGATGATGAAGGAAAAATAGTGCATAAAGATTCTAACGGTAATGTTTTACTAGATGGTGATTCGGTTGTTTTAATTAAAGATTTAGATGTGAAAGGCGCAACCTTTACTGCTAAACGCGGTGCAGCTGTGCACAACATCAAATTGGTTTGGGACGATGCCAACTTAATTGAAGGCCGTGTTGAAAACCAAAACATTTATATTCTAACGCAATACGTTAAGAAAACGAAATAAAACACAGATTTCACAGATTTTAGATAAAAACATAGTTTAAAAAATAAAAAAGTCCCGAATTATCGGGACTTTTTTGTCTATGCTCTTTTATCTTTTTTCTATTATCTGAAAACTACAAATCAAATTTAATTCCTTGTGCCAATGGCAATTGATCTGAATAGTTAATCGTATTGGTTTGTCTTCTCATATATACTTTCCAAGCATCTGAACCCGATTCGCGACCGCCACCAGTTTCTTTCTCACCACCAAATGCACCTCCAATTTCAGCACCAGAAGTTCCAATGTTTACGTTAGCAATTCCACAATCTGAACCAGCAAAAGATAAGAATTTTTCAGCTTCTTTCATTTCATTAGTCATAATAGCAGACGATAACCCTTGAGCTACACCATTTTGAAGTGCTATAGCGTTTTCAACTTCGCCACTGTATTTCATTAAATATAAAATTGGCGCAAACGTTTCGTGTTGTACAATTTCAAAAGAATTGTTGGCTTCAATTATCGCAGGTTTTACATAACAACCCGATTCGTAACCTTCACCAGAAAGAACGCCTCCTTCAACCAATACTTTTCCACCTTCTGCTTTTGCTTTTTCAATAGCTGCTAAATACGTATTCACAGCATCCGTATCTATTAAAGGTCCGATATGATTCTTTTGATCTAAAGGGTTTCCAATAGTCAATTGACCATAAGCCCCAACAATCGCATCTCTTACTTTATCATAAACCGATTCGTGAATGATTAATCGTCTTGTAGAAGTACAACGTTGTCCAGCAGTACCCACAGCACCAAAAACAGCACCCGGAACTACCACTTTTAAATCGGCTGTTGGTGTAATAATGATCGCATTGTTTCCGCCCAATTCTAATAATGATTTTCCGAAACGTTGTGCCACGGTAGTTCCAACAATTCTTCCCATTCTGGTAGAACCAGTAGCAGAAATTAACGGAATTCTAGCATCAGTCGTCATCATTTCACCTACTTTATAATCCCCATTGATGATACAAGAAATTCCTTCTGGTAAATTATTGGCTTTTAAAACTCCAGCAATAATATTTTGACACGCAATAGAACACAAAGGTGCTTTTTCAGAAGCCTTCCACACACAAACATCACCACAAATCCATGCTAAAGCCGTGTTCCAAGACCAAACGGCTACCGGAAAGTTGAACGCAGAGATAATACCAACCACACCAATGGGGTGCCATTGTTCTCTCATCACGTGACCAGGACGTTCTGATGGAATGGTTTGTCCGTTCAATTGACGAGATAAACCTACTGCAAAATCACAGATGTCGATCATCTCTTGCACTTCTCCGTAACCCTCTTGAAGGGATTTACCCATTTCATACGAAACTAATTTCCCTAGAGGCTCTTTCAATTCTCTTAATTTATTTCCAAATTGACGAACAATTTCACCACGCTGTGGTGCAGGCATTGCTCTAAAAGTTAGGAAAGCAGCCGTTGCAGTTTGCATTACTTTTTCGTAATCTTCGGCTGTAGTTGTTTTTACTTTTCCAATAAGTTGTCCGTCTACTGGCGAATAACTTTCTATAAGATCTCCATTTGAAAAATGATTATTTCCTGTGGAAGTTCCTTCGTTAATGGCTTTTACACCAAGTATTTCAAGTGCTTCGGTCATTCCGAATTGTTGAGCAATTGTTGACATTGTATGTTTTATTTGTTTGTTTTTATAAATTTTTTACAAAAATAGTAGTTTATTTTGAATATTTGGTAATTAGCCCGGATGGAAATGGAAAGCTTTGTGAAGTGAAAATGTATTTTTTTCTTACGCTAAAAAAGCGACCTTAGAAGCTCTTTTTAGCGTGTAGAAAAAAGAATTTTCACGAGCAAACTTGTAATGTACAGCCGGAATAGCTTCTAAAAACTTTCCTTTTTATCGATAAACTTAGGATTCGTTTCCATTACTGTGCCGCATTTAGTGCAGGTTCTTTTTGCTTCCGAATTGTAGTATTCTTTAAAATGCGGTAGGAAATCTTTTTCAATATCGTGCAATTCAAAATAGGCTTCGTGCAATTTGTGATTGCAGTTGTCACAAAACCAGAGCAACCCATCGGTAAATCCTTTTCCGGCTCTTTTTCTTTCAATCACCAATCCTATAGAATTTTCGCTACGGTTGGGCGAATGTGGCACTTTGGCTGGCAAGAGAAACATGTCGCCTGCCGAAAGATTCATAGCTTTTTTAACACCATCTTCTTGAATGTAAACCGTTATGTTTCCTTCTAATTGATAGAATAATTCTTCTGTTTCGTTGTAATGGTAGTCTTTTCGGGCGTTGGGTCCGGCCACAATCATCACGATATAATCACCCGAATCAACATAAATATTTTTATTGCCTACTGGTGGTTTTAGAAGATGTTGGTTGTCTTTAATCCATTGATTGAGATTGAAGGGTTGTTGAATTGCCATGATGCTTTATTTTTTACGAAAGTACTAAAAATAAAAAAAGGCTAGTGTAAGACTAACCTTTTTATTGTTTTATTTTGTTTCTTTTATGAGGTAAATATAGGCTGGAAAGTGGTCACTGTATCCTACTTCGTTCATAGAGTGTCGCAACGGATAGCCTTTGTATTGCCCTGTGGTTTGAATCATATAAGGTTTGTTCCAAATTCCGGCTTTCCAATAACGGAACGAAGAATAATCATTACGCGTTAATGGTTCGGTTACCATAATCTGGTCAAAAATATCTCCGGCGTCTCTATAGAATAGCGTTGCATTTCCGTCTTTTGCCATTTGCTCAAATGGGTTGTAAACATCACCAGAAGCTTTTAATTCGGTTTTTTTAAGTTTGGCTCCCAAGGCTACTTTAACACTTCTGTTGTAAGAACCATCATTTAAATCACCCATGGTAATGACTTTAGCATTTGGGTTAATTTTAACTAAAGAGTCAATAATTTTTCTGTTTAAAGCTCCAGCAGCTTCACGAAACGGTGAACTTTTCTTTTCACCTCCCGAACGCGATGGCCAGTGGTTTACAATGATATTGATTTCTTCACCGTCAAGAAAACCAGTCACTAATAATTGATCACGAGTATACACTCTTTCAGAAGCATTATCGGTAGTTACTTTATCGTCTGTTTCTTCTTCTTTTTCTTTTTTAGATACTTTAGCTTCTTGTTTTTTGTAAATAATCAACGGAATATTTACATAACTAGTAGGCTTGAAATGTTTTTTTTGATACAATAACGCCACGTCAATTCCTCTTTTATCGGGTGAATCAAAGTGAACAATACCATAATCACTACTAATTAATTTAGGTTGTTTGATCAAATCTTCCAAAACGCCTCTGTTTTCAATTTCAGCACCACCAATAAATGTAGGAGAATTTGGATTTTCTCCTGTCCCGATTTCGGATAAAACTTTGGCTAGGTTTTCTAATTTTTGTTTGTATTTTTTGGAAGTCCAGTTTTGAACTCCGTTGGGCAACCATTCTTCATCCATATTTGGACCATTAATGGTGTCGAATAAATTCTCAAAGTTGTAGAATGCCACAGTATGAATAATGTATTTTTTTGCCTGTGCATTTGCCCCAGTTATTGCGAATAACACAACGAAAAGGGCAATTAGATTTTTAATTTTCATAAATTGTATATTAATTTAATATCAAGTTTATTACAAACTTTGCGCCAAAAGTAAATAATATTATTAAAAGATGTACATTTGTAGGCTGTTAAGTTTTTATTAAGACTCAGCAATTGAAAATTAACTTTATTTATTTATGAAAAAACTTGTTATTAGTATTTTATTTGTAATGCAGGTTGTTTTTGTTTTTGCTCAATCTGGAACTGGGTTTTCGGGTAAGGTAGTGGATTCAAAAACACAAAAACCATTACAAAATGTTGTGGCATCTGTTCAAAACTCAAATCTTACAGAGGTTACTGATTCTGAAGGAAAATTTACTTTTAAAAATGCTCCTGAAGGAACTCAATTATTACTTATTAAAACGGTTGGTTATAAAGACCAACTACTTTCTGTTGACGTTGTCAAAGGAAAAATCTCTGATTTGGGTGTAATTGTTATGAGTGAAGACATTACTCAAGAACAACAATTAAGTTTAATAACTATTACCGATACCGATTTAGGCGATGACAATAGTGGTTCTGAAAGCACCGCTGGATTATTACAGGCTTCTAGAGACGTTTTTCAACAAGCAGCTGCCTTCAATTGGGGCCAAGCTCGTTTTAGAATGCGTGGATTAGACAGTGAGTATGGTACTACCATGATCAATGGAATAACCATGAATAAAATCTATGACGGAAGACCACAATACAGTAACTGGGGTGGTTTAAATGATGCTACAAGAAATCAAGAATTTACTAATGGTTCGTCTCCATCTGATTATACTTTTGGAAATATTTTAGGTACTAACGAAATCAACACAAGAGCTTCATTATACAGAAAAGGAAACAGAATTTCTGTTTCTGGAACCAATACTAATTACAACGGAAGATTAATGGGAACCATTGCTTCTGGTATGCGAAATGATGGTTGGGCTTATGTAATTTCGGCTTCAAGACGTTTTGCTAACGAAGGATATTTTGAAGGAACAACATATAATGCAAATTCATTTTTTGCCAGTTTAGAACGTAAAATTTCTTCGAACAACACCCTAAACTTTACTTCAATTTATGCTAATAACAGAAGAAGTAAAAATTCACCAAACACTAAAGAAGTAACTGATTTAGCTGGTGTACAATACAATTCGTATTGGGGATGGCAAGATGGCTACAAAAGAAATTCAAGAATTAAAGAAATTGAAGAGCCTATTTTCATGTTAAGTGATTATTGGAAAATCACTCCAAAAACAAACTTAAACATGAATGTTTCGTATCAATTTGGTAAAATAGGAAACAGCAGAATTGATTACCAAGGAGTGAACAATCCTGATCCAACCTATTACAAAAACATGCCTAGTTATTTTACTTCATTGTATGAAACTGATCCTGCTACTGTAATATTAAATGACCCAACAGCATACCAACCAGGTGGTTTAGGAGGTATTCCAGACCCAGATTATGCTGGTGCTGCAAATGCTCCGTTTTTAACGAACAGACAAATGGACTGGACCAATATGTATCGTGCCAACGCACAAGCTAATGCTAATGGTGAAGGTGCTAAATATGTATTGTATGAAGATCGTACTGATGATAAACAATTAACTGCTAATGCCATTTTAAGTTCTCAATTGGCGGACAATATTGTGTTAAACGCAGGAGGTTCATTTGTTAATTTAAAATCACACAATTTTAAAAACTTATTGGACTTATTAGGTGGAAATTATTTTAATGATATTACACTTTTTGGATCTGGAGCTCAACAACAAACCGATTTGAACAATCCAAATAAAGCTGTAAAAAAAGGTGATATTTATGGATACAACTACAACTTGTATGCTAATAAAATTGATGCTTTTACACAATTTAAATTTACATACAAAAAAGTTGATTTTTATTTAGGTCAATCATTTTCTCGTTCAGAATATGAAAGAGAAGGATTGTATAGAAACGGATATTACGCAACAAATTCTTTTGGATATAGTGGTAAAAAATCATTTGACAACTTTGGTTTCAAAGGTGGTTTAACCTACAAAATTACAGGAAGACAATTCTTAACTTTCAACGGTGTATATATGACTAAAGCACCTAATTTAAGAAATACGTTTAATAATGCTCGTGTAAACAACAACACTACAACTGGATTAAGCAGTGAAACCATTTCAAGTGCTGATGCAAGTTACATCATTAATGCGCCAAAGTTTAAAGCTAGACTTACAGCATTTTTCTCAAGAATCACTAACCAAACGGAAACCTCATTCTTCTTTGGTGACGGTGCAGGAATTGATGATCCTACTACTGATACTAACGAAAGTAATGCATTTGTTGCTGAAACTGTTTCAGGAATCGCTAAGAAAAATATGGGTGTAGAATTGGGTATGGAATATCCTATCACATCAACCCTTAAAGTAACTGCTGCTGCAACATACGGACAGTACATTTACGACAATAATCCAAATGTTACTATTAGTGTTGATCGTTTGGCTACAGCTACGAACACCAACCCTATAGCTAATTATGGTATAGCACATCTTAAAAATTACAAACAATCGGGAACACCACAAGCGGCTGGTTCTATTGGTTTAGAATACAGAGACCCAAAATTTTGGTGGATTGGTGCTAACGCTAACTATTTAGCAAACAATTACATTGACATTGCCCCAATTACAAGAACCGATCGTTTTTATATTGACTCTGTAAATGGTGGCGTTCCTTTCCCAGAAGCAACACAAGCTAGAGGAGATGAATTGCTTAAACAAGAAAAATTTAATAACTTCGCTTTAGTTAACGTTACTGGAGGGAAATCTTGGAAAATTGGAACACAAACACTTGGCTTCTTTGCTAGTATCAACAATGTATTCAACCAAAGTTATAAAACAGGAGGATATGAGCAAGCGAGAAACTCTAGCTATAGAGAATTAAATCAAGATGTTTCTAGCGGAACACCAGCTTTTGCTCCAAAATACTTCTATGGATATGGAAGAACCTTTTTCGTAAATCTTTACCTTAATTTCTAAAAAACAAAAAAAATATAATATGAAAACAACATTTTTAAAATCAGCTTTTTTGACGGTGCTAACTGCTGGAATGTTTTCCAGCTGTGTAAAAGACGATAATTATGCAACGCCAGATTTGGCTACTTGTACCGAAACGTCATTAGTGAAAAATAGAGAAGTATCTGACATCAATGCAGGTGCAATCGTTGCTTTACACCAAAACATCACTGTTGGTGTTTCTGACGTAATTGAAGCGTATGCCGTATCAAGTGATATTGGTGGGAACTTCTTTAAATCAATCTCATTTCAAACTTTAGATGGTTCTAGAGCGTTCAGTGTTCCTGTTGATGCAACCAATACTTTCATCAACTATGAACCAGGAAGAAAAGTTTTAATTAAAATGGACGGTTTGTATACTGACGTAAAATACGGTGGTGTAAGAATTGGTGGATTATATGCTAACTCATCTGGTGGTGCTGAAGTAGGAAGATTACCTGAAGCTGATTTTAAAGCTTCTGTTCAACGTTCATGTACTGTTGTTGATGAAGATGCTTTAGTACAACACGTAACTATCGCTCAAGCTATGACAGATGCCTACTTAAACAAATTAATAGAATTTGACAATGTAGAATTTGCTGCAACTGACATCACTACTACTTACTATGATGTAAACAATGATTTAGGTGGTGCTACTAACCATACTTTAATCGACTTAAATGGTAATGGTGTTATCTTCAGAACTAGTGCTTATGCTAATTTTGCTGCCAAAATGGTTGCTGGTGGAAGCGGAAAAGTAAGAGGTATCATGACTAAATACGGTACAGATTACCAATTTATGGTAAGAAAAGAAAGTGACATCAAATTAGATGGTGCTCGTTTCACACCTTTATTAAACGAAGCTTTTACAGCAGGTATTGGTGATTGGACAACATACAGTGTTACTGGTGCTCAAGTATGGACATACAGCTCAACTTTTGGAAACCCAGGTGGTATGATGAAAATGTCTGGTTTTGCTACAACTAATAATGCGAATGAAGATTGGTTAATTTCTCCAGCTCAAGATTTATCTACATTAACAAGTGCTACTTTATCATTAGATAACGCTTATAAATTTACAGGCAACCCAATTGAAATTAAAATTTCTAACAACTATACTAGTGGTGATCCAACAGCAGCTACTTGGACAACTTTAACTGGAGCTACGCTTTCTACTGGGAATTATGTTTACGCTAACTCAGGTCAATTAAACATTAGTGCTTTTACAGGTGCTGGTAACAATAACGTACACGTAGCTATTAGATATACTTCTACAGCTTCTGCTGCTTCTACTTGGGAAGTGGATAACGTAAAAATTACTGGAAACTAATCTTTCTAGATCTTTTTAATAAAAAAGCCGTCCAATTGGACGGCTTTTTTTTATTATGCTTATACCATACGTTGTAATTATTAAAATCAATCTAAAATAGTAAGAACATATCATTGATTTAGCGTATTGTTATTTTATTATTTTCAGGTTTTTAATAACAATTAGTAATTAAAAAATAGTAGGATTGAATATAAATATTAAAAGTATAAGAAACCTCTATGCTCATAAAAAACTCATAACTTATGAACAGCAGTATTTCTATTAACTTTGTTAAAAAACATTACCGTTTAGATAAACCTAAGAGCTACACAAAACACAAAAAAATCCTTAAAAAACGTAACTTAATTTATGCCCAATGCAAATAACCTCCTGCTGAATGCAAATAGACTCCTGCTAAATGCAAATGAACACCTGCCGAATGCAAATAACCTCCTGCTAAATGCTAATAGACACCTGACAAATGCAAATGAACTCCTGCTGAATGCAAATAGACTCCTGCCGGGTTCAACAAAGCATATTCAAAAACCAATTAGCTATTTACTAAAAGAGAAACTAAACCAATAGAAAGGTTTCTGCTTTAAGAAATAATAAGGAATTAAACATCTTTTTATATTTAGTAAACCAAAATCGTGACTAGACATTAGAAACATAAAATAATAATTCATATGATAACGATTAATCTAAACGGCTTCAATAATGCCCTTTTCTTTGAATCTAAGCAAGTATTTTGCTTTAATCGACGCATAATGAATTTAAAAAATAATTCAACCTTAAAGTCGTAAAAAACAAAAGGCCTTGTTATATCTAACAAGGCCTTTTGTAAATTAAAACTGATTCTATTATTTTACAATCAAGAATTCAGAACGTCTGTTTTGAGAGTATTGCTCTTCAGTACATGGCTTACAAACCACTTTTGGTTCGGTTTCACCAAAACCTTTACCTGAAATTCTTTCTGCAGGAATTCCTTTAGAAATAATATATTGAACGGTAGCTTTTGCTCTTCTATCTGATAATATCAAGTTGTAAGCATCACTTCCTCTACTATCGGTATGTGATTTAGCAAAGATAACCAACTTGTCGTTGTTTTTCATTACTTGAACTAACTTATCCAATTCGAAAGCACCCTCTTGCGTGATGTTGCTTTTGTCAAATTCGAAGTAAATCGGTTTTAATACAATCTCTGTTGGTGTTACAATCACGTCAATTGGTTGCAATGCTGCATCCACTCTAGCAGTTGGTCCTTTGCTTTGAGCTACAGTGAATACATTTCCTTCGAAACCATCTTTAGAAGCTTGAATCGAGTAAGGCTTGCTACACTCAACTCTAAAGTTTACTTCACCTTTATCGTTAGACATTTCTGTAGAAATTACATTTTTCTTTTCATCAACAATAGCTACTTTAGCATTAGACAAGATTTCTCCTGTTTTAGCATTGGTAACCACTACTAATAAATCAACTGCACAAATTGGTGTTGCGCTAAAGATATCGTCATTACCATTTCTATTACTAGAAAGGAATCCTAAGTTTTTAGCTTTATTAAAAGTGAAATCAAAATCGTCTTTTTCTGTATTGATTGGTTTACCCATATTCACAGCTTCTGTACCTTTAGATAAATCAACTTGAAAAACGTCTAAACCACCTAAACCTGGTTTACCGTTAGAGGCAAAATATAATGTAGTATTGTCATCTGCAATAAAAGGAAAGTTTTCGTTACCTTCTGTATTTACTTTTGATCCTAAATTTTCTGGCTCACCATAAGAGTCTCCGTTAATAGAAACCTGCCAAATATCTACTCCACCAATACTTCCTGGGCGGTTAGATGAGAAGTATAATGTTTTACCATCTCTACTCAATGAAGGATTTCCAGTTGAATATTCTTTGCTGTTAAAAGGCAACAGTTTGATATCACCCCAAGTTTCTCCATTTTTAGTTGCTTTGTACAAATAAATTTGGCTGAATTTAGAATTCAAAGATTTTACTTTTTCGAATGCTTTATCTTTAAAACTTTCTGTTGAAAAATAGCAAGTATTTCCGTCTGTTGAAATCGTTAATGTACCATCGTGGAATCTAGAATTTAATTCTGAAATAGCCGTTGGTTCAGAATACGTTCCATTATCACCCAAAACAGATTTATAGATATCTAAAAAGGGTTCGTTCGTCCAGCCGTAGTTTTTCTTAGCGCCATTTCTAGCACTTGAAAAATAAACAGTATTATCATACATAACAGCCCCAAAATCAGATTTATCAGAACTTAATGTTACCGCATTTACAGTATATCTAGCATCTTTTCCTAAAATTTTAGGAACGTAGTTTGGATTTTCTTTGAATGCTTTAGCTCTTAAATCATTTGGTGCAAGAGCAGCAAATTTTGTCATTTGTTTGTTAGCCTCTTCGTATTTCCCATTAGCTTTCAACATTTGAGCATATCTAAAATAGGTTTCAGCATCTTGCTCGGTGGCCGTAGCTTTAGCATACCATGTTGCTGCCTCTGTAGTGTTGAACATATTGTAATACGTATCCGCTAGTTGTTTATAAACGTAGGCGTCTCCTTTACCATTGTCAACCAATTTTTGATATTCTTTTGCTGCAGAAACATATTCAAACTTACTAAATAGTTTGTCTGCCGCTTTCGTGTCTTTATTTTGCGCAAAAATAGAACTGCTTAGTGCTACAAAACTTAATGCTATATATAGATTTTTCATTGTTTACTTTTATTTTATGTTAGAAATATCTTGGAGAACGTGAAACTTTTTTCGGGAAATTCAAATCGAATAGAATCATAACCTCGTGAGATGAAGGCGTTGTTACTTTCAAATCAGAGATAATGTGATCGTAAGCATATCCAATTCTTAATCCTGGTGTAATAGCATAATTTACCATTGCTCCAAAGGAATCTTGATTTCTATAAGTTCCTCCTATTTCAAATTTTTCATTGAAAAGAAAGTTAGCAGATACATCTACAGAAGTTGGCGCATTAAAAGCCGACTTAATCATTGTAGAAGGTTTGAATTTTAAATTTGGATTCAATTGGAAAACATAACCACCTGTTAAGAAATAGTGTAAGGTTTCAGTTCCGTAACGAAGACCATTATAACTTAAATAACTTGATTTAAGCATGTTTGGCACAGAGAAAGCCACATAGTACTTATTTGTGTAATAAAAAAGTCCAGAACCAATATTTAAAAATGATTTACTTGAATTTTGTTGGAATGCTGGGTCATTTAAATCTGGTACGTGACCGTCACCAATTTCTGAAAACAAACCTACTTTGTGAAAAGTTGCTCCTCCTTTCATACCAAAAGCAAGTTTATGTTCACCTCCAAGGCTCAATGTGTATGAGAAATCTGCATACAAATTTGTTTCTTCAACTGGTCCAATTTTATCATTTATGGCAGAAAGACCAAGTCCAACATTTTTTCCAACAGGACTGTTGATGAAGAATGTACCTGTAGTAGGTGCATCTTCAATATTTACCCATTGTTTTCTGTAGAGTAAACCACCTGTCATGTTTTCTTTAGATCCGGCATAAGCTGGATTCATAACACTCATGTTATACATATACTGAGTGTAGTGTGGGTCTTGTTGTGCACTGACATCGATCAATGTCATAAAAGCAAACGCAGTTAAGAAATATAATTTTTTCATTGTTTTGAAATTTATCATTTTATAATTAGTTTGTTATTTATTTTCTCTGTTTATATAAATCCAACCTGTTTTACTTGACTGATTGTTTTTAAATTCAATTACATAATAGTAGGTTCCATCTGGAAGTTCATTATCTGAATCCGATTGACCATGCCATTGGTTGGTGTAATCTCCTTTAGAATATACCTTAGTTCCGTATCTATTAAATATACTAAGTTGTTGTACACCTAAAGACGTTAAATCAAACGAATCATTTAAGCCATCTCCATTTGGAGAAATACCTCTTTGAATATCACAATAAGTTCTTGTAATAGTAATCGTATGACTTTGAATACAACCGTCAGATGAAACATCTACTGAGAACATTAATGGCAGTGTTTCTACTACAGTAGTGGAATTTAAATATTCCGTTACATTGAACGTTGAACTGTTAGAACCAACAGATGTTGTTCCGTAATACCAGCTATAAATAGCAGAGCTAGCATTAAACGAACCTGTTGTAGGTACGACTTCTAAAGTATAATTATTACCAACACATCCTTCTGATATAGCAAAATCAAAAGCAGGTACAAAAGCAGCAATTCCTGATGCACTTAAACTAACACAGCCTGTAGTTGTATCGGTAATTACAACAGAATATGTTCCAGCTACAGCAGTAGTAAAGGTATCAACATTACCTGGATTAGTTGCTCCTGTTGGAACAGTCCATACATAAGTATAAGTACCTGTTGTAGTTGGAACCGCAGAAATAGTAGCTTGTGAACCTTGACAAACCGTTTCTCCAGTTACAGTAACAACTGGATTTGGATTAACAGTTAAAGTACCTGTCGCACTTACACTAGAACATCCTGTCGTTGTATCGGTAATAATAACATCATAATTACCTGCCACAGAAGCATTGAATGTAGCAACATTTCCTGGGTTTGTTGCTCCTGAAGGTACTGTCCAAACATAAGTATAGGTTCCTGATGTACCAGGTGTAGCTGTGATAGGAGCAGAACTTCCCTGACATACCGTTGTGCTGTTAACAGACACGGTTGGTGTTGGATTTATAGTTACTACACCAGAAGCACTTGCACTTGTACATCCAGTCGTTGTATTTGTAATTACAACAGAATAGGTTCCTGCAACAGTAGTTGTAAATGAGGCGACATCACCCGGATTTACAGCTCCAGTAGGAACTGTCCAAACATAAGAATAGGTATCAACTGAACCTGGAGTAGCAGTAATTGTTGCCGCAGTTCCTTGACAAACAGATGGACTGTTTACGGTAACCGTTGGCAAAGGATTAATTACTAACGTAAACTGTGAACTACTTGCTAATAAACATAAAGTTGTATTTGCACTAACACTATATGTTATTGTATAAGTACCAGGAGTTGATGTTGTTAAATCAACAACACCAGTAGAAGGATCTATTGTTAATCCAGCTGGAGTTGCTGTATAAGTACCTCCTGTTGTAAATCCTGTAGCTGTAGTATCTGGTGTCAATGTAGAAGACACATTAATACACACTGGAGAGGTATAACTTATTGTAGTTACTGAAGGATTTTGAACTACTGGATCTAATACCACTGTAACACCCGTAGAAATACAACCTGTTGCTGTATCTTGAACAGTAATAATGTGACTTCCTGGTGTCAATCCTGTAAATATTGGATTAGACTGATAAGTTCCACCATCAACATTATATTGATATGTATTTGTTGTTGTTAGTGGTGTAAAACTTCCAATGTTTGAGTAATCATTGTTAGAACATGCCGTTGTACCTGTTCCGGCATAATCATAAATATCCCAATCATTATTGTTATAATTTGTGTTAGGAACTGTGGCGTTATTTTTTCTTCTAAAATCTCCTCCTTCAGTACCTACAATTGCAGGTGCCCAGTTATTAGAACCAAATGTTCCCCAACTGTCTATAAGAGTTGATCCGTTAAATAATCCAAAATGATCGTTCCCATTAGCACTAAAGTTAACAGAACCTGAACCGCTAGTTTGTGCAGCTAGAGAACCGTCTGCTCCTGGAGTAGAAGGACAATAATTGTCATTTCCTAAAGCTACAACATAAGTACTTCCTGAAGCTAAGTTTACATTGTTTAATGGTAATGTAAATGAGTATGCTCCTCCATTACTAGCTGTTTTTACTGAGTAATTAGATAAATTAATTGTTGATCCTGTACCATTATAAAGTTCAATATAAGATAATGAACCTGCATTAGAATCCGTAGCTTCTGATATAAATAAATCAGTAGGTAAAACACCCACACTTGAAACCGGAGCGGTAACTTGAACTACTCCTGTAGGAACCGCACATGTTGGCTGAGTAACAACTACAACTGTTGGTGTAGCTACTGAATTAACAGTTACATTTATAGAAATTGGTCCCGAACATTGACCAGCATCTGGAGTAAACACATAAGTGTTTGTCCCTGCCACACTAGTATCAATTGTAGACGGACTCCAAGTACCTGTCACTGGAGTAGTATTATTTGAAGAAGTTGACAACAAAGGAGCCGTATCACCAACACAAAGTGGTGCTATTGCTGTAAATGTTGGAACCACTGTTGGATTTATAGTTACTGTTCCTGAGGCAGGAAGAGACGGACAGTTTAATGTAGTAAATGAAACTGCATCAATAAAGTTTCCAACCGTGTTATTTCCAGAACCTGAACTTACAGACACGAATCTAACTGTATAATTTGAAACACCATTATTAGGGAACGTATATACTACTGTACTATAAACCCATGCAGCTGGTTGAGCTGAAAATTGGCCTAAGCTAACATATGGTCCGCCTACTGGTCCAACTTGTAATTCCATTACATCTGTTCCTGAAAATCTTCCTCTATGAGCAAACGAAATATCAACCGTTGATCCTGGTAAAACAGAGAAATTTTGATATAAAGAAGAAACTTGGTTCGCATTTAATTCAACGAATTGAGTTCCCGAGTAAGAAGTTACTCCTTCATTACCACTCGACCAAACTTCTATGATACCATCTGTTGCTGTTGTTTGCCAACAATTGAAACTAGATTGGTTTACAAAAGACATTCCTCCTGATGGAACACCACATGGATCTTCAAAATCTTGATTACAAAAATTGTTACTAGTATTAACACTTACAGTATAGGTTCCTGGTGTAGTTGTAGGGAATGTAGAAACATTACCTGGGTTAGTTGCACCAGCCGGAACTGACCATGTATAAGTATAGTTTGCCGAAGGAGCTACCGTTGCTGTAACCGTAGCCGTTTGTCCTTGACAAATTGTAGGACTATTAACGGTTATAGTTGGTGTAGGATTAATAATCACTACTGAAGAAACTGATACGCTAGAACATCCCGTTGTTGTATCCGTAATAATTACAGAATAGGTTCCTGATAAAGAGGCATCAAAAGTATTAACATTGCCTGGATCAGAAGCTCCTGTAGGAACCGTCCAAGCATAGGAATAAGTTCCTGAATTTCCTGGAGTAGCAATCACGGTTGCAGGATTACCCTCGCAAACCATTGGGTTATTAACCGTTACTGTTGGCGTAGGATTAATTACTACAGTTGATGTTGCCGATGAACTCGTACAGCCTGTAGCAACACTAGTAACAGTAACTGAATAAGTACCCGATAAAGCAGCATTAAATGAAGCTACGTTACCTGGATTAACTGCTCCAGTTGGAACCGTCCATGTGTAAACATAATTACCTGCAACATCAGGTGTAGCAGTTATAGTTGCAGGAGAACCTTGACAAACAGTTACGCTGTTAACAGTTACAGATGGTAATGCTGGGTCAACTAATACAATAGGAGTATTATATGAATAAGAACAACTGTTAATTTCCAATAAGAAATTAGAATAAGTTCCTGAATTTAATCCAGTAAGAGTAATTTCACCCGAAGCATTTGTTGTTATGGTTGTTGGTCCTACAACAACTGTATCGTCATTATAAGTTAAACTATAATTTGTTCCCGGTGCTAAACCTGAAATTGTTATAGTCCCATCAGTACCTGAACAGGTTGTTGGATTAGTACTTGCATATGCTGGTTGGTTTTGAATTGTAAATGTAGCCATATAATTTGCTCCATTATTATCAACCAAAACAGTTTCATTACATAATGATGTTGAAGAAGCACTTCCTGAAACATCATAATATACTTCTAAAACATAATTTCCAGGAGGATATAAGGTTAAATCCACCGGAGAATATGGAGTAGTGGTTCCGTTTGCAACCACTCTTTGCCATTTTTGATCACCAGCTTGACATGGCCCTCCTGATGGGAACGTTGCTCCTCCACAGTTATCAAAGAATGGTAAATCCATTACATTAAAGGTTCCTGGTGTAGTTGCTTGAGGATAAATTCTATAATTTAAACGAGCACTACATACATTAGAAGACGCATTTTTAAAAGTCTTAACTTCAGCTCCTCTAAGTATTAACGAACTTGAGTTTTGAACATATGTTCCTAAATTTGTGTTTGGAAAAATATTAGCCGCTGGACCAATAATGTCTGTTCCAGAACCAACTGTATTAAAAAAGTTAGAAGTAGCACAATTCGTCAACCAAACTGCACTTGCATAACTTCCAAAAGAACAGTTTGTATTTACAGTAACATTAAGAGTCACCGTTGAACTACATTGACCTGGATCTGGTGTAAATGTATACGTACCAGATGCTGTGTTACTTACAGTAGATGGTGACCACGAACCTGTTATTCCGTTTTGTGAAGTCGTTGGTAAAACTGGTGCAGTAGCTCCAGAACATATCGGTGCTGGACTTAAAAACAAAGGTGTAACTCCAGGGTTAACCGTAATGTCCATCGTTGTAGGTGTAGCACACTGTGTAATATCTGGTGTGAATGTATATGTTGTCGTTCCCGGAGGAGTATTACTCACCGTTGATGGAGACCATGTACCTGTTATACCATTTTGTGATGTTGTTGGTAAAACTGGTGCAGTAGTTCCATCACAAAAAGATGGAATTTGATTAAATGTTGGTGTTTGAACAGCTGTAACAACCAAAGTTTGTGTACTTGAAGCCGATTGTGGACACAAAGGATTATTATCTGTAGAAGTAGCCGTAAAACTATAAGTTCCTACTGCAGTTGGGGTAAATACAACTGTACTTCCAGATGTTGTGTTTAGTCCTGTTGCTGGCGTCCAAGTATAAACTCCGTTTCCACCACTTGCATTTAAAGTAGCTGATTGACCTAAACAAACGGTATTTGTTGTAGTTGAAGTTGTCGTATTGATTAATACCGGCGTTTGAATTCCAGAATTAGAAGCAATTACATAACTACAAACATCTCCTGCAAAACCGTCAACCATTATATAATATGCATTACCTGGTGTTAATCCCGATGCGGAAATATTAGTTGAACCGACTGGTACATTTCCAGGACTCCAACACGTTAAATTAGTTACTGGTCCTGAACCACAAGTGGCAGCACTAAATAACATAATTTGAATACCTCCATTTGTTTGACTACTTGTAACCCAAACATCAAATGATATGGTGCTTGATGTTGCAATAAATGTCAAAAATGAATTGTTTTCTAATGAACCACAAAATGCAGTTGTTAATTCTGGCCAAGTATGAGTTGGTGAGTAAGATGCTGAAGTGTTTCCACAGTATCCATTTAAGTTACAAATTGGAGTTGCTGTCGCACAACTATTTCCTGCTGGTGTATTGTTGATACAACTTGGTGGTGGAACTGGTGTTCCGATACACAAACTAAATGCAGACGTTTGGTTAGCCGTACTTGTATACGTGTAAACTCTTACATAATATGTTTGTCCAGGAACAAGATTGTTTGCTGTACTGGTGTTTGGATCACTACAATATAATTGAGTTAATGAACCACATGTTCCAGAATATACCACATGAAATAAATCTGTAGTACTTCCAGTAATATTTAATAAACTGATGGTGTGAGTTGTACTAGTGGCTGTAAATTGAAACCAAACATCATCATCATGAGTTCCGCCACATGTTGTAGGATCTGCTGAATTTGTAGCTCCAATAACTGTACCACCTACTGTTTGAGTACATGTTGTAGTTGGATTAACTGGTGCAACAATGGCGTTAGCACATTCGTCGTTAGCAATTAATGTTGTAAATGAACCTACATTAGACCAGTTACTTATATCAGAACTACTACAAATAGCTCTAACATATACAATATAAGATGTACCAGAATTCAATCCTGTTGCAAGATATGGATTAGTATTGGTTAAAACACCTGTAGAAGCAGCCGTTGGTACTGGTGATCCTGCAGGCAAAATAAGAACTTCCCAAGTTGTTGCTGATCCAACCTCAGTCCATCCTATAGTTGCACTTGTTTGACCTTGATTTGAAACAACAACAGCGGTTGGTCTTGGACAAGTTGGCGGTGGAGCACAAGTCACGTTAGCAATCCAACCTGGATCATTAACTGAAGCATCACTTCTAAATCTAAACGTTAAACATCCTGTTGGACTTGATGAAGTGAATGGTCCAGGTAAATTTGCTCCTGTAAGATTTCCCCAATAAGAACCTGCCAATCCTCCAGGAACATTTCCTGCTGGATTTGTACTCGGTAGTAATTGAGAAGCTGTTGAATTACCATCATAAACATATAAGCCATCCCATGTCGCTTCAGTGAAAAAATCTGTAAATGTTACTGTAACCTGTTGTCCTGGTATTGTTGGACATATTGTAACTGTATAATCTGTGCTATTAGCATAATTTGCTGTAGCGCCTCCTGGATCTGTGAAAGTTCCTCCACAAGCAGGTGGTGCAATTTGTGTTTGTATGTTAACACCAACTGTCCATGTACTGCTGTCTGTTGGAGAACACACTGCTCTTACATATAAAGTATAACAGGTATCTGGTGTTAATCCAGTAAATGTATAGGTATTCGGGGTTGTAGGTGTAATAATGGTTCCTGTTGAAGTTGCTGTCGGTGCTGGTGAGGTACATGGCAACGCCAACACTTCAAATTGTGTAGCTGTGCTGTTGTTTGTCCAAGATAAAGTTCCAGAGTTAGAAGTAACTGCCGAAGCTAATGGAACTGTCGGTCCAGGACATGTTGGAGGAAGTGCACAAGTTACGTTGGCTACCCATCCAGGATTGTTTACAGAAGCATCACTTCTAAATCTAAAGGTTAAACATCCGTCAGGACTTGTTGATGTGAACGGTCCAGGAATAGTAGTCCCCCAATAAGAACCAGCTAAACCGCCGGGAACATTTCCTGCACCGTTAGCACTTGGTATTTGAGGAGCTGTTATAGAATTTCCGTTAAACACATACAAACCATCCCATGTTGCCTCAGTATTAAACGATGTAAATGTTACAGTTACAACTTGACCTGCAACTGTTGGACAAATAGTAACAGTCGAATCTGTGCTATTTGCATAGTTTGCTGTAGCGCCACCCGGATCTGTAAAAGTTCCGCCACATGCTGGTGGAGTAATTTGTGTTTGAATATTTGAACTTACCGACCAAACACTGCTGTCTGTAGCAGAACATACTGCTCTCACATATAAAGTGTAGCATGTGTCTGCGTTTAATCCAGTAAATGTATACGTGTTTG
>NZ_JBMDKL010000008.1:0-180279 GCF_057809695.1 Flavobacterium sp. FG139 | reverse complement strand
TGTACAGCGGAAAGCGGGAATTACATACACTAAAATGCACTGAACTTTCGCTGCTAATTAATCGAAACGAATGGTTTTGGCTGGAGAAATCTTCGTTATAATATAGGAAGGTATTAAAAGAACAAGCAAACAAATGGCAATAGTTCCTATATTGAGTAGTAATATATATAGAATATTGATGTCGACTGGAGCTACATTTACGTAATAACTTTCGGGATTTAGTTTGATGACTCCAAAATATTTTTGAATCAACAACAATCCTATTCCGATTAGGTTACCCCAAAAGAGACCTCTTATAATAAGATAAAATGCATTGTAGAGAAAAATTTTACGAATTGACCAATTGTTGGCCCCCATTGATTTGAGTATTCCGATCATTTGTGTTCGTTCTAGAATAAGAACCAGTAGCGCTACTATCATGTTAATTGTTGACACTATTATCATTATGATTAGGATAACAATAATATTAAAATCGAATAGTTTTAACCAATCGAAAATGTAATTGAATTTCTCGACGATGGTTTGTGAGTTTAGTATAGACGAAGTTTCGTCATACACCTCTTCGCCTTTTTCTTTGATTGTTGTAAAATCATCTACGAAGACTTCGAAAGAACCTACTTCATTGGGCTTCCATTTATTTATTCTTTGAATGTGGCGAATGTCTCCTATTATATAAGCCGAATCAAATTCTTGCAAACCCGAGTTGTAGATACCCACAATTTTGAATCGACGACTATTAGGCAATTTGTTTTCACCTTCCTTCATAAAGAATGTATTGAAACTATCCCCAAGTTTTAAATTGAGGCGATTGGCTAAATATTGTGAGATAATAATTTCGTTATTCAATTCGGACATTACATTTGGAACTCGACCTTGTATTAAGTATTCACTTAAATTACTCCAATCATAATCTTTTCCTACACCTTTATATACAATTCCTTCAAAAGCAGATTCGGTTCTAATCATTCCTGCTTTGCTTGCGACTGCCTGAATGTGATGTATCCCTTTTATATTTTTAAATTTAGGATAAAACTTTTGGTTTAACGAAACAGGCTCGGTGCTGACATCCGATTCGTTGCCATTAAAATTAGATATAATAATGTGACCATTGAATGCGGAAACTTTTTGGCGTATTTTTTGTTGCAATCCTATTCCGGTTGCGACAGAAACGATCATCATGATGATACCCAAAGCGATTGCTGTAATGGCAATTTTTATAATTGGCGCAGAAATACTACTTTTATGGTCTTTAGTAGTAATAAGTCGTTTGGCTATAAAATGTTCTAGGTTCAAGAATGTTCTTTTTGGATTTGCCACAAAGATACACAAAGTTTTTTGCCATCGATTATACCTATTTTAGCAGATTAAATAATATTTTATGAAATACCTAATCAACAGTTGTCTAGTTTTTATTTCTTTTATGCTCATTTCGGCAGCCTGTGGGTTGCCCAAAAAAATGACACCTGCAAATGTATCTTCAATTTCAAATCAAAATCAAATTGTAACAGGAGCCGAACGATTCGATTTTTATTTGCCTTTATTAAAAGACAAAAAAGTTGGTATTGTTACCAATCAAACTGGAATAATCATCTCAAGCAGTAACCCGAAAGAGAATCTATCTATTGTTGATTTTTTGCTTTCAAAACAAGTTGCCGTTCAAAAAATATTTGCACCTGAGCATGGATTTCGTGGTACCGCTGACGCTGGAGAACACATCGTTGATGGAAAAGACACCAAAACTGGCTTACCTATTATCTCATTGTATGGAAATAATAAAAAACCAAAACCAGAACAATTATCAGGAATTGATGTTATGATTTTTGATTTGCAAGATGTTGGCGCTCGCTTTTACACTTATATTTCTACCTTACATTACATTATGGAAGCGTGTGCGGAAAACAATATTCAGTTAATTGTATTCGACCGACCAAATCCTAATGGTGCGATCATAGACGGACCAATATTAGAAAAAGAATACACCAGTTTTGTAGGTATGCACCCAATTCCGTTATTACATGGAATGACAATCGGCGAATATGCTCAAATGATTAATGGTGAAAAATGGATGAAAAACGGAATTCAATGTGACTTAAAAGTGATTCATTGTTTAAACTACCATCGAGAAATGTCTTATAATTTACCAGTAAAACCATCGCCAAACTTACCCAACGCACAAGCCGTGAATTTGTATCCAAGTTTGTGTTTGTTTGAAGGTACTAACGTTAGTGTAGGTCGTGGTACCGAAATGCAATTTCAAATTTACGGTTCGCCTTTTCTACCCAAAAGTGATTTTAGTTTTACTCCGATTCCAAACTTCGGAGCAAAAGAACCGGTTTATAAAAACCAAGTTTGTTATGGTGAAAATCTAACTTCGATTCCTAAAATTAATAAACTAGAATTAAAATGGTTAATTAAAGCGTACAATTCGACTTCTGATAAATCGAAATTCTTTATTGACTTCTTTACTAAATTGGCTGGAAACAAGAAATTGCAACAGCAAATAGAATCTGGTGTTTCTGAAAATGAAATAAGAAAATCTTGGGAGAAAGGGTTGAATGATTTTAAAGAAATGAGAAAGAAGTATTTGCTGTACGAATAAAAACACAGATATTACAAATTAGAACAGATCAAATCCGTGTATTTTGTGAAATCTTTGTTCTACAAAGGCATTTTCTCTTTCATCTTTTCTACAATATTGTAAGCCGCTGGACAAATGGCAACATTTTTCAAGGTTAAATCGGAAATCTGCTGGAACTTTTTTCTATCCGTATGCGGAAATTCTCGACACGCTTTTGGGCGCACCTCATAGATAAAACATTTGTTATCCGATTCTAAAAACGTACACGGTACACTTTGCAACACATAATCGTTATCTTCGTCAATGCGCAAATATTGCTCAATAAATTGTTGCGGTTTTTGTTTAAAATGCTTTGAAATACGTTCGATATCGGCCGAAGTAAATAATGGTCCAGTTGTTTTACAGCAATTAGCACATTCCAAACAATCGGTTCGTTTGAATTCGGCATCGTGCAAATCTTGCATTACATAATCCAAATTTTTAGGGGTTTTCTTTTTAAGCTTATCGAAATACTTTTTGTTTTCGTTATGCTTATCTTTGGCAAGTTTCCCAAGTTCGTTTAATGATGGCTTTAGCATTTAATATGATTTCTGATACAAAATTAAACAACTTAAACTTTTAAACCTCATAAACTTTATAACCTTTTCAAATGTTAGATCTATTCGGAAAAGCCATTCTCGATTTTCAAACCAATACTGCTCCAGAAAATCTTATCACCGAAACCAACATTTCGGAAGCTGATGAAATGGAAGTTGCTTATCTTTTTCGTTCCTACGCAGCAATGCCCAAATTAGAAAAAAAAGCACTACAACTTTCCAAAGGCAAGGTTCTGGATGTAGGATGTGGTGCCGGAAGCCATAGTTTGTATTTGCAAAATGACAAAAATCTTGATGTTACTTCTATAGATATTTCTAAAAATGCCATTGAAGTCTGTCGTCTTCGTGGTCTGAAAAAAGCTAAAGTTCAGAATATTTTAGATTTGAAGAACGAGAAATTCGATACTATTCTATTATTAATGAACGGCACCGGAATTTTCGGAACCTTAGCCGAAACTTCCAAATACCTGCAAAAAGTAAAAAGTTTATTAGCGCCCAACGGACAAATTCTAATTGATTCCTCGGATATTATTTATATGTTTGATGAAGATGAAGATGGTTCCAAATGGATTCCAGCTGATGGCTATTATGGCGAACTAACCTTCACGATTTCTTATAAAAACCAAACCGAAGCACCTTTTCCTTGGTTGTATTTAGATTATAACACGTTACAAAATGCCGCTTTCGCTAATGGTTTGCAATGCGAATTGATTGAAGAAGGGAACCATTTTGATTATTTAGCGCGTCTTTTTTAGAAGCCAATCCTGCTTTCCACTATATCTTTTCCTTGTTAAAGAAACAAGAAAAAGGATGCCGTTTCAATCAGGGCTAGGGATTTTCATTAAAAGAACTTTCTTCAAAAAAAATCACTTTTCAGCCGCAGATTTTCACAGATGCGACGGATTTGTTGTCAATCTTAAGAATCCGCTTAATCCGTTTTATCCGTGGCTAAAATTTCACGAATCTTATCTTACTATCAAATCGGTAGACTTAATAATATCTGTAACCGCTTGGTATAAAACCTCCAAATCGTCTTGCGAATTATATACATTGATAGAATAACGCATATACACATTACCATTCAAAGGCATAATCGGAATTTGAATTTTATATTTCGAATACAACAACTCTTTCAATTCCATTGGTTTATCCGTTCGAATTGGAATACTCGCCATTTGACCTAAAAATTCTTCCGATATTGGACAAATTGGATTGGTTCCGACCAAATCACAAAAACGTTGGTAATTCTCCATCACCATTTTTCGGCAGGCTTTCGATTTCTCTTTCCAATTATTCTCTTCCAAAAACGAAATCACTTTAGGTGTACATAAATATTGGGAAACATCTTGCGTACCTTGATATTCGTGATAATCTAAAAACTGACTTTCACTTGGCGCCAAACTTTCGTAACCCCAGCTCACCACTAATGGATCGATATCGGCTTGAAATTCTTTTTTAACATACAAAAACGAACTTCCTTTGGGCGCCAACATCCATTTGTGTAACGTTCCAGTATAAAAATCGGGATTCAATTCGGAAATGTTTAAATCAATATGTCCCGGAACATGCGCACCATCAACTATAGTAATCAATCCGAGTTGTTGTGCTTTATCACAAATTTCCTTCACGGGAAAAATTAATGCGGTCGAACTCGAAATTTGATTTAGAAAAACAACCTTAGTATTCGAATTGTATCCTTTCCAAAATTCCTCAATGATTCGTTCTTTAGAAACAATGGGTAACGAAATTTCTTGACGAATGTATTTCACTCCGAATTTTTTGCAATAGAAATGCCATGTTCGATCCATCGCACCATACTCATGATTGGTGGTTAGAATTTCATCACCGGCTTGCAGATTCATACTTCTCATGATGGTATTCACTGCAAATGTAGGATTGGGTGTAAAAAAGAAATCGTGTTCATCACAACCAATGAATTTTGCCAACGGTTTTTTGGCTTCTTTTAAATAAACAGGCAATTTCTTCTGAATAAACTGAACCGGTTCAGTTTCTAATTCGAATTGCAATTGTTGATAGGCTTCAAAAATTGGTTTTGGACATGCGCCAAAAGAGCCATGATTTAGAAAAGTAATGTTAGTATCTAAAAGAAATTGTGATTTCATGGGTAGTTTTTTGTAAAAATAAAAAATCCCAAACAATGTTTGGGATTTTTAACAAAACAACATTAATTGTTATTGCATGTATTTCATAACTAGCGCTTGGATATCGCCTTGCAACGTCATCATAGCTTCTTGCGTTTTAGTAGCAATCACTTCCGATTTTTCAGCCATTTTTTTACCCACTGGACTATCATAGAATGCTAACATTGCTTTGATGTCTTCTTTGGTATATTCTTCCATATATATTTTAGCAGAAGCTTCGTATACTTTTGGCAATAATGCATCAAATTCTACTAGAAATGCAGCATGTTTGTCTTCTGGAATCATCGATAAAATTTGTTTCTTAGCCGATGCCATTTGACCTCCAGAACCGCTTCTTTCAATCACTTTCATTACATCTTTTTTGAATGCTTCATCTACTGCTTGAGAGAATCCGAATTGAGCAACTAATAACAAGGCAAAAGTTAAAATAAGTTTTTTCATTTTTGTTTGGTTTTAAATTTTTTATAAATATATAATTTTTGAGGAATATTGCAAAAAATATTTAACCCTATTGAAAATTTAATGTTATTGGTATTACATAGTTACAACGCACTAATTTTTCACCTTGCATTGCAGGCGTCCATTTTGGAGAGCGTTTTAATACTCGTATAGCTTCTTCTCCAGCACCGTAACCTATATCTTTTAAGATTTTAAAATCTGATAAACTTCCGTCTTTTTCAACAACAAAACTAACCACTATTTTCCCATTAATTCCGCCTTTAGTATCTGGCATATTGAAATTATTGGCTACAAATTTATAAAATAGATTTACTCCTCCGGGAAATTCTGGTTTTACTTCAACATCAGAAGAGTTAATCACTACCGCAGTGCTGTCAATAACTTTCTTTTCTATTGTATTAGGTTCTGTTTGGGATTGTAAGTTTTGAAAATAACAAAAAATAATTGCTAAAAATAGTACTCTTTTCATACCTATATTTTTTTAAGGGATATTCAAGTATTTATGGGTTTGCAATGAAACTCTCCATTTTGGATTATTCATTACATAATCAACAATAAGTGGTGTCATTTCTTCTTTTTTGCTCCACTCGGGTTGCAAGAAAAGAATGGCATTTGAGTTTACTTTTTCAGCTTGCTCTTCAGCAAAAATAAAATCGTGTTTGTTGTAGATAATGACTTTAAGTTCGTTGGCGATTGCATAGGCACTATCAACAGGTAGTTTGTTTTTCTTTGGTGAAAGACAAAACCAATCCCAAGTCCCTGTTACTGGATAACAACCTGAGGTTTCAATATGCACACGAAGGTTTTGTTCTTTTAATTTTTGAGTCAGCGGATTCATATCCCAGGTTAATGGTTCACCACCAGTAATCACCACAGTATCTGCATATTTTTTAGCATTGGCAACAATCAAATCAATTTCGGTTGGCGGATGCAGTTCGGCATTCCAACTTTCCTTGACGTCGCACCAATGGCAACCCACATCGCAACCTCCAATTCTGATAAAGTAAGCGGCCGTTCCGGTATGGTATCCTTCACCCTGAATGGTGTAGAATTCTTCCATTAGTGGTAACATTTGACCTTTATCGACAGCTAATTGTAGTTCTTTTTTAAGCATTTTGATTCTTTTTTGCCAAGTGGCACTTCATTTGTTTACACCGATTACTTCGAATAAACTACTGTACAAAAAGTAAAATGGTTTACTCACTAGCCCTGATGCAAGGGAAAAGCTCCCGATTGTTATCGGGACTTTGGAAAAGCAGCAGGAATTACCATTACTGATGAAGCCCGAGCCGTTCGCTTCTTATTATTTTTCTCTAAAATAAATATCCATAGGAACTCCAGAGAAATCCCAATGTTCGCGGATTTTATTTTCTAGAAAACGTTTGTATGGATCTTTTACATATTGTGGCAGGTTGGCAAAAAACGCAAACTGAGGCGTTGGCGTTGGCAATTGCATGCAAAATTTAATTTTTACGTATTTTCCTTTTAAAGCTGGTGGTGGGAAATTTTCAATCAATTTCAACATATAATCGTTGAATTTAGAGGTAGAAATGCGTTGTTTTCTGCTTTCGTAAACTTTTACCGTTTCTTCTAATGCTTTCAGTAAACGCTGTTTGGTTAAGGCTGAAACAAAGATAATCGGCACATCAGTAAAAGGTTCTAATTCACGACGGATTTTGGCTTCATAATCACGAGCAGACATGGTATCTTTTTCGACCAAATCCCATTTGTTTACTAAAATTACAATTCCCTTACGGTTTTTTTGAGCCAACCAAAAAATGTTCTGATCTTGACTTTCAAATCCACGAGTAGCATCAATTAATAAAATAATTACGTCACTGTGTTCAATAGCACGAACCGAGCGCATTACCGAATAAAATTCTAAATCTTCTTTTACTTTGGCTTTACGACGGATTCCGGCGGTATCGACCAAGTTGAATTCGAAACCAAAACGGTTGTAACGCGTATCGATGGCATCACGAGTAGTTCCTGCAATATCGGTTACAATGTATCGATCTTCACCAATAAGTGCGTTGATGAAAGAGGATTTTCCAGCATTAGGACGACCTACTACACAAAAACGAGGCAAAACTTCTTCTTCTGTAGTTTCTGGAAGCTCAGGCAATACTTCGACTAATTTGTCTAATAAATCTCCGGTGCCACTCCCGCTCATTCCGGCAATGGTAAAATATTCTCCAAGACCTAAATTATAGAATTCAACAGCATCTTTTTCACGCATCGAATTATCCACTTTGTTGACTGCAAGCAACACTGGTTTGGTGACTTTACGTAGTAATTTGGCCACTTCGTCGTCCATAGGCGTGATGCCTTCTTCCACATCAACAATGAAAATGATAGCATCCGCTTCATCGATCGCAAGTTCTACTTGTTTGCGAATTTCTGCTTCAAAAATATCATCAGAACCTTTGATGTAACCGCCTGTATCGATTACCGAAAATTCTTTTCCATTCCATTCACTTTTTCCGTAGTTTCTATCGCGTGTTACACCACTTATCGAATCGACAATGGCTTCTCTACGTTGAATTAATCTATTAAAAAAAGTGGATTTCCCTACATTAGGTCTTCCTACTATGGCTACAATATTGTTCATGATAATTTATAATATGCTGCAAAGGTACAATTTTGAAATTGCCTTTCAAATTAATAAAATTCGATTTAAAGATTTGTTATTTTTGATTGTATCCGAAACGTCTCAATTGAAATTGGCTATTTCTCCAATCTTTATTTACTTTAACAAACATTTCAATGTGAATTTGTTTTCCGAAGAATTTTTCTAAATCCTCACGAGCTTGCATTCCGACACGTTTAAGCGCTGCTCCTTTGTGTCCGATGATGATTCCTTTTTGTGTATCGCGTTCCACCATAATTACCGAACGAATTCGGATGATTTTATCGTCTTCCAAAAATTCTTCTGTTTCGATTTCTACGGCATAAGGAATTTCCTTATCGTAGTTTAAAAGGATTTTCTCGCGAATAGTTTCATTAACGAAGAAACGTTCTGGTTTGTCTGTTAATGCATCTTTTGGATAATAAGCAGGCGATTCTGGAAGTAATTCTAAAATGCGAGCGAAAACTTCTTTTACATTGAAATTTTCTAAAGCCGATATCGGATAAATTTCGGCATTAGGCACTTTTTCTTTCCAAAGATCAATTTGTTCTTCCAATTGCTCTTGATCGGATTTGTCAATTTTATTCAAAAGCAACAATACCGGAATTTTGGCATGAATAATTTTATTGAAAAAAGCTTCGTCTTTAAGTTCCTTCTCTCCTATTTCCACCATATAAATTAAAACGTCGGCATCTTCAAAGGCAGATTTTACAAAATCCATCATTGATTTTTGCATTTCATAAGCTGGCTTGATGATTCCTGGTGTATCCGAAAGGATTACTTGAAAATCATCTCCGTTTACAATTCCGAGGATTCTGTGGCGCGTTGTTTGCGCTTTAGAGGTAATAATAGATAATCGTTCACCAACGAAAGCATTCATTAGTGTTGATTTTCCAACGTTTGGATTTCCTATGATGTTTACAAAACCGGCTTTATGCGACATTTATTTCAATTTAATTTGCTGCAAAGGTACTCATATCAAGTGAATAGTAGAAATAAAAGATTTTTTTAATTTTTTTGTTGTGCGTATCGATAATGGTTGTATATTTGCACTCGAAACATCGCGGGATAGAGCAGTAGGCAGCTCGTCGGGCTCATAACCCGAAGGTCACAGGTTCGAGTCCTGTTCCCGCTACTAAGAGAAGCCATTCTGAAAAGAGTGGCTTTTATTATTTAATAGAAATTTAGTTTATGAAAAGAGTTGTTGAATACAGAAAGTTATTGGAAGTTGACAAAAATGTAACTTTAAAAGAATTGAAAACCATCTACAGAAACGCGATGAAAGACAGTCATCCCGATAAGTTTGTAAATGATGATGAAGGTAGACTTGCCGCAGAAGAAAAAAGTAAGAACATCATTAATGCCTATCATTTTTTGGTAAGTATTTCCAATGAAACGGTTGAGAAAAATTTGCCAGAATACCAAGAAACCATAAACAATTACAATATCCTTGATTTCTATTTAGAAAAACAAACCCTATTTGTTACTTACGTAAATGGAATGTCTTATGAATACATTGGGATTCCAAAAAATATTTACATCAAAATGGTGAACGCAGAATCGCCAAATCGATTTGCAAAACGTCATATTTATGGTAATTTCATCTACCGAAAAACTGGAGAAGGAACGGAAGATTAATTATCATTATCTAGAACAAAAAAACCTTAATGAGATTTCATTAAGGTTTTTTTTATAAATGAACTTAAAAACTATTTATTATTCTTCTTCAGCAACTGCTTTGTCTTTTTCCACATCAACTTTTAAAGTAGTAGCAACACCATATTGGTCAACCATCGTCATGTTCATTACATCTTTCTTAGCCAATTTACTTGATACAACACCATTAAAATTGTTATAAGAAATGTTCATTTCATTAAGATTTTTCAATTTTTCTAAATCAAATGGAACTTGACCTCTCATTTTATTATCAAATAAACTCAAACTTTCCAAAGAAACTAAATTAGCTACCGAATTACTCAAGTTTCCTGTTAATTGATTACTGTTTAGTTGTAATACTTTTAGAGATTTCAATTCGTAGGTGGAATTTGGGATTTCACCAGTTAAGTTATTATTGTATAATGACAATACTTGCAAATTTGAAAGTGAACCTATTTCACTAGGAATAGACCCAGATAAATTATTCATGAAAAGAGAAATTTCAGTCAATGCCGAAGCTTTTGTTAACTCAGCAGGAATAGAACCCGAAAGTTTATTGAAAGAAACATTCAATACTTTCAAAGATTTCATATCACCAATTGTTTTTGGCAATGAACCTTCAATACTATTTTTAAACAATACTAAAGATTGTAAGTTTTTCAAATCTGATATTTGAGCCGGAATTGTACCCGATACATTATTATCTGACAAATCAATTCCAACAACCTTATCATTTACGACACTAACACCTTGCCAAGTAGAAACTGGCTTTGTCAAATCCCACTTCGATTTCCATTGATCTCCATGAGTAGATTTATGAAACTTGATAAGTGCATTTTTTTCAGCTGTTGGTACTTCTGCAAAAGCAGCTACTGAAACAAAAAGAGATACTAAGAATGTAATTGTTGCTTTCATGTTTATTTGATTTGGTAATGTAAAACAACACATAAAGTCGTTTATAAACAAATAAAATCGACGAACAACATTTTTTTGAATTATTTTGTGACTTTACGTATTCTTATTCTTACAAAAAAATCTTATTTTTTTGAAAAATAATTTTCCTATATTTGTTATACTAATCAATTAAACTTAAAACTATGAACATTAACTTTTTAGCATTATTGCTTGCGGCATTATCAACGTTAGTTGTTGGATTTATTTGGTACAATCCAAAAGTATTTGGAACGATCTGGATGAAAGAAGCTGGAATAACAGAAGAAAAAATGAAAGGTAGTAATATGATTGTCATTTTTGGGATGTCAATTTTGTATGCTTTTTTTATTGCATTTACACTTCAATTTTTGGTGATTCATCAAATGGGAGCAAATTCTGCAACGGTTAACATTAAAGGTGTAGACCCATCGGTACTTACCAATTATATGGCCGCTTATGGAGATACTTACAGAACTTTCAAACACGGTGCATTACATGGATTTATGACTGGATTATTTTTTGCTTTACCAGTAATTGGAGTTGGAGCTCTTTACGAAAGAAGAAGCTGGAAATATGTTTTAGTTGCAGGTGGATATTGGGTTGTAGCTTGCATGCTCATGGGCGGAATAATTTGTGCTATGAAATAATTTTAACATTTAATTATAACTTCATCGCTCTACATTTGTGGAGCGATTTTTTTTATGCAAGGACTCTCATTTAAAATACTTAACAAGGTTAGCGATCTTCCCAAAAACTGGGACACCATTGCCAATAATAATGTTTTTTTACAATCTCATTATTTGCAAGTATTAGAAAAATCGGCACCCGTTAATATGCAATGCTTTTACATTGCCATTTTTGAAAACCAAGAACTCATTGGTGTATCATTAGCTCAGTACTTAAATTTAAACCAATTGGAATCTTTTGGTGAACGCGATAAATGTTTTAAAACTATTATTCGGAACCTAATTTTTAGAAAATTTGCTTCTCATACTCTATTCATGGGAAACAATATGATTACTGGGCAAAATGGTTATGCCTTTTCTAAAACGATAGATTTAAAATACATTAGTACTATCTTACTTGAAAGTGCTAAGGAAATCACTAACTATTTCAAAAAAAACAAGATCCAAATCCATATTGTTTCCTTTAAAGATTTTTATGAAAATTGCTCGGTCGAATTGAAAAAACATACCTTTTCTACTATGTATGAGTTTAATTCACAACCCAATATGATTTTATATATTGATGAACAATGGAAAACTAAAGCCGATTACGTCAATGCTTTTTCGAAGAAATACCGAGATCAATACAAACGTGCTCATAAGAAATTTGATGGGATTATCGTTAAAGAATTATCGTTAGATGAAATTATCAAGTATGAAGAAACGATATACGAGCTGTATTATTATGTGGCCAAAAATGCGCCGTTTAATACGTTCTTTCTCTCTAAAAACCATTTCTCAGTAATGAAAAGTCAATGTCTAAATCATTTCTTGGTATTTGGCTATTTTTTAGAAGAAAAACTTGTTGGATTTCACACGATATTACTCAACGGAACTGTTTTAGAAACCTATTTTTTAGGCTACGATTCGAAAGTACAAAAAGAAAACATGCTCTATTTGAACATGCTTTACAACATGACTGAATATGGTATTGAACATGGATTTAAAAAAATTATTTTTGGAAGAACAGCTCTAGAAATTAAAAGTTCTATTGGAGCAGTTCCGGTGAAAATGTCAGGATTTATCTACCACAACACTACCTTAATCAATAAACATCTCAAGAATTTTTTTGAAAAATTAGAGCCCACTATTGAATGGCAATTACGCCATCCGTTTAAATAATTGCATTTTTACAATTTTATAGCTTACATTTGAAATTATATTTACCAAAATAGTCGTATGCTTTTTGAATTTGGTTTTTATAGTTCACTTCTCCTCATTTCTTTCTCACAAGGAATTCTTTACAGTGCGCTGCTATTAACAAAAGCGATTAAAACCGAGAATAAATCCAATTATTGGTTGAGCTTATTTATTTTCTTATGTAGTTTATATATTGCGCCTTGGATGCTTGGTTTTGCTGGCTGGTACGACAACCAACCTTACAGAGATATCTTATTTTATTTGCCTTTGCAACACTTGCTATTTATTGGGCCAATTATTTTTTTCTATACGCAAAGCTTGTTAAATCCTAATTTTAAATTTACTAAAAAAGAAGCTTTACACTTAATTCCGGGTATACTTTACTTACTGTATATAACAGGCATGTGGGTGTATGACAAACTCATTTTACACGAGTACTTTTTCTATAAAAACGGTATGGATAAAGACTTTGATAATTGGTATCAAAAAACAGGATTAGTATCTATGATTGCGTATTTTATTCTTTCCATTCGATATTATAATTCTTATAAAAAACTAATTTATCAAGTGGTAAGTTATGCTGATAGCATCTTGTTCAAATGGATTAAAACCTACTTGATGGCCTTTTTAATAATGCTCTTATTGCCCATTTTTTTTGATGTAATTTGTTATTTTTTTCCTGAATTAAACAGCTACAAAGGAAGTTGGTGGTTTTTTCTTTTCTTCTCTGTTGTGATGTATTACATTGCCATCGTGGGGTATTCCAATTCCATAAATGCGGGTATTCCATTCCAAATAGGATTTGATAAAAATCCAATATTATTACTAAATGAATCTCCTAATTCAGTTTCTGAAGAACTAACAATTGATATTGAACATAGTTATTTAGAAACCACTATTTCTCCTGAAATTGAACAGTGGAAAGTAAAAATAGAATCGCTTATTCGAGAAGAGAAATTATACCAAAATCCCGAATTAAACATCACTGATGTTGCCAAAAAATTACAGACTAATGTTGCCGTGATTTCAAAAGCCATCAACCAAGGATTTAAAATGAACTTTAATGACTTCATCAATAACTACCGTATTGAAGCTGTTAAAATAAAATTTGCCAATGGCGAACATAAACAATCTACACTTTTAGGGATTGCTTATGATTGTGGGTTCAATTCAAAGGCTACTTTCAATCGTGCTTTCAAAAAAAATACTCGAATTTCGCCAAAAGAATTTCTAAATGAAATTTGAAACGTATCAAATCATTTGGTATTAACTCCCCATTTTACTAGCATTTTTCTTTAATTATGATTTGATACCAATTGACTTTGTCTCAAATTATAATTTGAAGCGTTTGATTGCAGGCAATGCCGCAACTTTGCCTCATCAAACAACCAGAAAACCAATTAAAAGGTTTCATTAAAAATGTATCAAATGAAAAATGCAATTTCAACTCTTGTTTTCTCCATTGCTATTACTTCGTGTAGCGTATTTGGTTCTTTAACTTCTAACACCACCATAAAACCTAATGAAAGTTTTGTGTTAGGAAATAATGAACATGGAACTTTTAAAGTGAAACTAAAAAATGTATCCAATCATGATATAAAAATAGTAATGGCTCCGATAACCGGAGGAACATACTCACCAATTACTGTAATTCCAAACGAAACGGTTACTGTAAAAGCAGAAAGCAATACCGCGCTCGTTATTGAAAACAAATCAAATGAAGTAGCCTCGGTGGATTTATATGTTACAGGTGACACCGGATTATCAATGGGTTACAAAAATTAAGAAGTTTTAATTATCAAATCAATCATCATGAAAATAACACATCGAATAACAAAGCCTATTTTAATGCCTTTTTGGTGGCAAGACTTCTTATTAGCACTACCCAGAATCATTTGTGGGTATTTATTAACTTCCGATTTTGGCGCGGCAAAATTTGGTTTACCTTGGTCGCCAGTCGACAATAATTTAGGATTGTTTGAAGTTGCTTTTTGGTTTCCAAAAGATGTAGCGGCATATGGTGGCATCTTTGCCTTATTTCCAGCATTTTTTGCTTGGATGGGCGCTTTTAGTGAAGCTGTTGGAGGAATGTTTTTGTTGTTTGGTTTTCAAACACGAATCGCTTCCTTTTTAATATTAGGCACCATGTTGGTTGCCATCTTCATGCAACAAATCAGTAACGGTTTATGGAATTGTCTTCCTGCTATGGGATTTCTATGGGTAAGTTTGTTTACGCTAATTTTAGGTTCAGGACGATTTGGAATAGATTATTTAATCACAAAAAAGAAAAAATCATGAAAAAAATTGTGCTATTATTTATTGTTTTACTGACTGTTAGTTGTGTTCAAAAATCATACAAAAGAACGGTGGTTTTCACTTTGGATGTATCCAAAATAAAAAATATCAAAAAAGTAGGAATTCGGGGTAACGACAAACCGCTTTCTTGGGATAACGATATGGAAATGGACGTTCTTAAAAAAGATAGTTTATATCAGATTACAATCACAGGAGAAACTGGTTATAAATTTACCGAAGTAAAATTTGTGGTAAACGATACTTTCGAATTGCAAAATAAAAACAATCGTAAAGTATATTTTGACGAGAAAAAAGACACTACCTTTTATAAAGCAACATTCAATAAAGAATAAGCAAAAAAAGAGCTCCTAAATTGGAACTCTTTTTTTGTTACATACTATCAATTTCACCTTGCACCACTTCCCAATCTTCTAAAAGCTTATCTAATTCGGCTTTCTTTTTATTGTAAGCTATGAAAAAAGAGGCGTCTTCAATATGTTTATCATAATTCGAAGCCAATGCCTTATCATCGGCTTGAATGTCTTTCTCCAATTGTTGAATTTGACTTTCAATTTTACTCAAACGATTCTGGAGCGATTTCCCTTTCTTTTGATCTTCATACGAAATCTTATTCGTTTCTTTTGGAGCTTCTTTTTTCTCAATATCCTTCTTTTCTACTTCACGCATGTTTTCCATATTGCGCTGTTCTAAGAAGAAATTGATGTCGCCCAAATATTCTTTGATTTTTTGATCTTTAAATTCGTATACAATATTCGACATGCCTTGAAGGAAATCCCTGTCGTGAGACACCAAAAGCAACGTTCCTTCATATTTCTGTAGTGCTGCTTTCAATACATTCTTAGATTTAATATCTAAGTGGTTGGTAGGCTCATCCATCACCAAAACATTGATAGGTTGCAATAGCAATTTACACAACGCCAAACGGTTTCGTTCACCTCCAGAAAGCACTTTAACCTTTTTATCAACATCATCACCTCGGAAAAGAAATGATCCTAACATATCGCGAACTTTAGAACGATTGGTATCAGTCGCGGCATTTTCCATAGTTTCTAGCAACGTGATTTCCCCATCTAAATATTCAGCTTGATTTTGAGCAAAATAGCCTACTTGAACATTATGTCCTAATTTAATTTCTCCTTGGAATTCAAATTCGTTTACGATTGCTTTAATAAAAGTTGATTTCCCTTGGCCATTTTGACCTACAAAAGCAATCTTGCTGCCGCGTTCAACCAATAACGAAATGTCTTTTAGAATGACTTTATCGCCATACGCTTTGGTTACATTTTCAGCTTCAATAACTACTTTTCCGGGAACTTTTGAAACTGGAAACGAGATATTCATTACCGAATTATCATCTTCATCAACTTCAATACGTTCTACTTTATCTAATTTTTTGATAAGCGATTGCGCCATTGAAGCTTTAGAAGCTTTGGCACGGAACTTTTCAATTAATTTTTCAGTTTCTTCAATTTTCTTGGCTTGATTTTTTTGGGTAGCCAATTGCTTTTCTCTAATTTCATGACGTAATTCTAGATATTCAGAATATGGCTTATTGAAATCATAGGCCTTACCTAAAGAAATTTCTATGGTTCTATTGGTAACATTATCCAAGAACATCTTGTCGTGAGAAACAATAACAACTACACCAGGAAAATTTCTTAAAAATCCTTCTAGCCATATGATACTTTCAATATCCAAGTGGTTGGTTGGCTCATCGAGAAGCAATATATCATTAGATTGTAAAAGCAGTTTTGCCAATTCGATACGCATACGCCATCCACCGGAAAAAGTATCGGTTTGATTATTAAACACTTCTCTTTTAAAACCTAAACCAAGAAGGATTTTCTCTGTATCGCCTACATAATTATATCCGCCAAGCAATTCAAATCGATGGGTATATTCGGATAAATCTTCAATTATTTGACTGTACTCTTCGCTTTCATAATCGGTACGCGTTACTAAAAGATGGTTGACTTCTTCTAATTTTTTTTCAACCATTTTAATTTCAGTAAATGCCTCATACGCTTCTTCAAGAACGGTTCGACCTTGTTCAAAATCGATATCTTGACGAAGGAATCCCATTCTCACTTCTTTTTCTGTGGCAATTTGTCCCGAATCTGGTTTAAAATCACCAGCAAGAATTTTCAACATGGTTGATTTACCAGCGCCATTTTTTCCAACAAGACCCACTCTATCGCCAGAACCTAAACGAAAAGTTACTTCTTCAAAAAGATACGAACCACCAAAAGAAACCGATAAATTATGAATATTAAGCATATATTTTGTTACAATTGTTACCATAAAAACTTCCTTAAAGATTACCTTTGAAGACTCTAAGTCACAAGATCAATTCAAAAGAAGTTAAATTTTTTGCAAATGTTAAAAAAAGGAAGCACATTAAATAGTATTTTAACAGGAAGTTGTCCTAAATGTCAAGAAGAAAGTATGTATGTAGAAAAAAACCCATACAAACTAGGCTCTTTATACAAAATGAATGAAACCTGTAGCCATTGTCATACTCAATATATGATTGAACCGTCATTTTTTTATGGAGCCATGTATGTGAGTTATGGATTGACTGTTGCTATGGGTGTTGCCATATTCATTATTCTAAATGTTATTTTAGGATTTGATGTATTGACCACATTTATAGGAATTATTATTGGCATTCTAGTATTAATGCCTGTGACAGCACGATTGGCCAGAAATATCTACATTAATATGTTTATCCATTTTGACAAAAACTGGAAACAAAATTCTTAATTCTACGAATGTCAATATTCTTGTCTAAAGGAATATTATTTTCAATATGATTAAATAAATCAGTTGCCATAGCTGGTGCTAGCATCACACCTCTTGTACCGAGTCCGTTAAGCACATGAATGTTGTTGTGCAGTGGATGAGTACCCACTAATGGTCTACGGTCTTTAACAGTGGGTCGAACACCTGCATAATGCTCTATTATTTCAAAATCGCAGTTAATTAATTCTTTTAGATTTTCTACTAACTCCTTTTTAGCAGCTTCTGTTGGTGTATTGGTTTTGTCTTCCCAATTATAAGTAGCGCCTACTTTATACAAATCATTTCCAACAGGTAAAATAAAAATTGATGATTTTACGATAACCTCTAAATTCAAATTGGGTGCTTTTATAAGAAGTAATTCGCCTTTAGTTCCGTCAAGTGGTAATGCATTAAAAAACGGATTGGAAAGCATTCCAAATCCTTCTGCGAAGACGATATGTTTTGCTTTGATATTTTTATATTCTACAAAATCATCATAAATTTTTAATTGGGAATAATCAAAAGTTTCATCTTTATAGGAATTCTCTTCAATCAAAAAAGACTTGTAAGACGATACTAATAAAGCCGTATCAACATAACCTGAAAACAAAACTTCTCCAAAATTAAAAGGAGAAGAAATAAAATTCCATTTTTTTGTGATTAAATCAGTCGATAGAAACTTAGATAAATTAGGCTTATCAGATGCTGAAAACCAATTATTTTGTTCTTCTGCAGAATAAAATTTTCTTAATAGCGGCAATTTATAGTCTAGTATTATGCCGAGTTTTTGTTCCAAATTTTGATAAAATGGATATAGTAGTTCCAACTGTTCGTTAGCCTTCCAAACTTCACTAAATCGTTTAAGAATTACAGGATTGTATAAACCGCCTGCAATTTTAGAGGAATTTTGAGATTGGTTATTAAAAACAATAATGGTTTTATTGTTTTGAAGAGCTACTTCAGAAAAAGCTATTCCTGCTAGTCCAGAGCCAACTATAATATAATCTAACATGAAATGGTAAGATATGGAGATTTATAAATAAAAAAAAACTCCTACCAAAGGTAAGAGTTTTTTAATATTGTTTGAAAAACTTAAATTAGTAATTCCACATGTCTTGCTCGAAGTTACGAATTTTTTCTTTAACTCGTTCTGATTCTAACAACTGCATCTGTGCATTATCTTTCATGTATTGATCAATTTGTCTATCACCATACACATTTTCTTCTTTGTAAATAACGCCGTTAAAACGTCTGGAATTCAGAAGATGATCAAATGTTATTGGCATAGCAGAATTCTTGTCATTAAATGCTTTCGCGTCATGAAGGATGTCTCGTATGGAAGGGAAGTAAACCCAAAACAATTCGATTGCATCAGTGTTACCTTTAGCTTTATCTCTAGCTTCAGTGGCCATAGGACAAATAGCAAGTAATCTATATTTTAACTCACTTTGACGTTTGTCAAAATACCAATACCCTTTTATTTTGTAACCAGATATATCAGAGGCATCCAATTCTGTTTCATTGATATATTGCTTATCCAAAACCTTTTTACCCGACTTATAACCTTCAATATCAGTATTAAACTCATCTATTCCAGCTGGGATTGTGTCTCTATATTTAAAAACACTTTCCATATCTTTAAGCGTTTTTTTACTATTAAAGTAATCATCACCATAAACCTCAGTGATTTTTCCTTCTTTAATACCTTTTAACAACACTGCAAATAGAGAACGTCTGTCTTTACCAACAAAAGCTGTATCTACCGGATAATACAATGGAAAATTGATTCTTTCATCCACATCAACAAGTTCCCATACCGTTTTACCCATCAATACATCTCTATCATGTACATAACCATATGGAAGTGGTTTGTCGTTATCAGATTCCATTTGAGCAGCCGTTTTCTTTCCAATTTCGGAAGGGACTTTGGCATTTAATAAATTGGATTGAGCGTTAGAAGCAGAACTTCCAACAACAGCCATAACAACTAATAAAAGGTTTTTCAATTTCATAATTTATATTCTAAGTTATCTAAGTAGATTTATAACGTCTAACTTAAATTATTATTGTATTTCGAATATTGCAGGCGCTGCAGTCTTAGTTTGAATACCAGAACCTTCTCCAATAATTTTTGTTTTTACATCCGAAATAGTAATCTGATCACCTTTTGTTGCTCTACCAAGGGCAGAAATACATTGAGCATTCAAACGGTCACCATTAACAACAATAGATGCTTGTCCTGGAACTTTCAATACAAACTGAGTTACTTGAAATTTTAAATCGTATAAAAAGTCAGGCAAAATAGCAGTTATTTGAGATGATTGTAAACGAGACTTTGCTCCTTTTTGAGAACCAGCAGTTCCACCGATAGCAGCTTGAGGTGCAGGAATACCTTTAATTCTAAAAGGTTTTTTATCTGCAACTGTTTTTCCATCTGACATTTTTCCAGTAACATTAACTATAACTTCATCTCCTGAACCAGGGTTAAGTATATATTTACCATTTGCACCAGCTTTGGTTAAACCTGGAGCAGATGCTGTAACATTATTATCACCGATACCAGCAAATGAAATAGTCATAGGGTTAGGTAAACCTCTATACACTACATTCATTTTATCAGCAGATATGTTAGCAGAGTTTGGACGTGGAATAACAACATATTTACCTTCAAATTTTAACGGCACTGGCTTTCCATCTTCCATAAATGTAAATTGACCATTAATGTTTTGCTCTCCAATAGATCCAGCAGTCATAGAGATAACAGCTTGACCATTTTCAATTTTACCAGGTCCTTGGAAAGAGGTTGGTTTTGTGTTTTCATCGTAACGACCTAAAACCACTTTACCTTTTACAGCTTCACCTTGAAAGTATGCACTTTTCTCTAATACAACTAAAGCTGTATAGTTTTTCATAGACGCAGCATCAACAGCAGCACCTCCTAATAAGGAATTGTAACAATCAAATTCCGCTTTTTTAACGTCATTTTGCCAAGCAGTTAATTTTGCTAAAGAAGCAATAGCTGGAAAATGTTCGAAATGGTATGATAAATATTTTTTAGTTACTCCTTCACCATCTTTAACATCTGCCGTATTAAATTTTGATTCTAAGTCAGCAATTATTGGAGACAATTTTTTTGACAAACTCGGTTCGCTAGCTACAGCAGCTTTCATATCAGCAACATATTTGTTGATTGCTGCGACAATTGCAGTACCCTTAGCTGAGTAGTTATCTCCTTTGAACCAAGTCTCATCAATGTGAGGCCCTTTGTCCATAGCTTCATATGGTAACTTACCTGTTTTCTTTTCAACTTCTACTCCAAAGGTAGCATCTGTTTTCAATGAACCAACGTAATCGTAAAAAGTTTTTGAAATTGCAGCGATTTTATCAGCAGCATTCATAGCTGGACCATATAATCCTTTATTTTCAGTACCTTTTTGATCTATAAGTTGCAATAATTTTGCATTATTCGCTTGAGAAGCAACATTAGCACTTTCGAATTTTTCATTCATTAATCCAAATGCTGATAGTACTTCTTTCGACATATTCAATGCCAACATCGCGATGAAAACCAGATACATCAGGTTAATCATCTTCTGTCTAGGGGTTAATTTTCCTCCTGCCATTTTTTCTAGTTAGTTTTTAATGTTAATTTAATAAAATTTAGTTTAAAAACTAATTATCCTTTGTTATTCATAGCAGACAACATACCACCGTATACATTATTTAATGTAGACAAATTAGATGTTAATGATTGCATTTGATCTTTTAATTTTAAGTTGTTTTCAGCAACTTCTTCATTGATTTTTGCGTTTCTTTCTGCGCTTTGTAATTGAACTTGGTATAAACCATTTAAAGCTTCCATTTGAGAGGCTGCTTTACCCATTTCTTCAGCGTATTTCTTTTGTCCTGCCATAGCATCAACTGTTGGAGAAATTGATTTTGCAGCTCCTTCAAAGTTTTTAATGCTATTTCCTAAGCTAGCCATTAACTCTCCGTCAATTTTAGCTTCTTTCAACATATTGTCTAATTTTTGAGAAAGTAACCCTTGAGCATCTTTTGGATCCTCAGCTTTCTTTGTTTTTTCTTTTGCTTGACCTCCTGCTAATTCAGGATACACCAAAGACCAATCTAATTCAACATCAACAGGTTCAAATGCAGATAGTGCAAAGATGAAAGCCTCTGTTAACAATCCAGTAATAAGTAGTGCACTTGCACCAGGCCAGTGTTGGATTTTAAATAATGCTCCAACGATTACAACTGCCGCACCCATACCATAGGTGAAATTCATTACTCTTTTAGGAATTAATGCCATAATAAAAAAAATTTTAGTTAGTTAAGTTTAATATAATTAAGTTAGTTAATATTCTAAATTTTAGATTTTTCCAGGTTTTTTCCCACCACCTGTAGTTTGAGTTCCCATATAATCTTGAACAGTTCTAAAACCAATGTAGCTTCTTGCTGTATCTTGATATTCGAAATCTCTAGTTCCAACTTGTAAAAAGTAAGAAACATCTTTCCAAGAACCACCTCTAACTACTTTACGTTTATTAGAAGTATCAGGTACATTTGGATTCATAGTTGAAACATATTCGTAAGCTGAAGCATCATAAGACGAATCAGTCCATTCCGCTACGTTTCCGGACATGTTATAAAGATTGTATCCATTTGGCTGATACGATTTAGCTTCAACAGTATAGAGTGCCTGATCAGCTGCATAATCCCCTCTGCTTGGTTTGAAGTTTGCCATAAAACATCCTCTGTCATTTTTAGTGTAAGGACCACCCCAAGGGTAATTACCTGATTGCAGACCTCCACGAGCAGCATATTCCCACTCAGCTTCAGTTGGCAATCGGAAAGAGTTGATTAAATCTCTTCCTTTTTTCTTTTTAACATAAATATTTTTATTCAAAGTTCTCCAAGCACAAAATGCTTTTGCCTGTTTCCAATTCACTCCAACTACTGGATAATCTCCATAAGCTTGGTGCCAAAAATAATCATTGTGCATTGGTTCATTATAAGAATAGGCAAAATCTTTAATCCAAACTGTAGTATCAGGATATACTTTAGTATTTTCTGTTTTTATAAACTTGCTTCTTTTACCTACTTTGGCTTTTGCAGCAGCTTGAATATCCATCCATGAATAATGAAATTTCAATTTATCTACATCAATTGTTCTTAATCCGTTAAATGATTCAGAAACTGGAAGATACATAGTATCCATAACTTCGGTATAATACTCATCTGGATATTTAGACGTATCCGTAATCAATTTCACTTTTCTGTTCAATTTTCTTCCAGCATAAGGATCGTCAGTAGTACCAACACTATAATAGTTCTCGTACATGTACTTATCGTAAGGTGTCATTTTAGCAGGATCTTGATCAGCGAATGCAAAATCACCAATGCTTCCTCCACCTTTACCACCTTTACCTGACCCTGGTTTTTGTCCCACTTCATCTGCAAGTATAGCCAAACGAACTCTAATAATAGAATCTTTAACCCATTCTACAAATTGACGGTACTCACTGTTTGTGATTTCAGTTTCATCCATATAGAATGATCTAACAGTTACTGTTTTGGTAGGAGCGTCCTGAACATTAGCTAAATCATCATCTGATTTACCCATAATGTATGCTCCACCAGGAACTAAAGTCATTCCGAATGGTTTCTCTGGATGCCATTTTTTACCTTTAACTCCAACTAATTCACCTTTGTCGCTAGACTTACCACAGCTCACTAATAGGGTTAAAACAGATGCAAATGCAATGAACTTCTTCATATAAATTTGGGTTAATTATGTATTCTTTTTTTAAGGGCGTAAACCTATCTATTATTTTTGAAAAAAACAATTATTTATATCTTAAAATTTACTTTCCTTGACCAAAAATACAATTATATATTTTTTATCAAAATAAATTTGTCGATAAAATGCAACATTTAACGATTATTAGTCGTTTTAGTGTTTTTTTGTATTCAAATACTTACAAAATCAATGTTAGAAAAGATTTATAAGATTTTTATTTACTATAGTATCACAAAATACTTTTACGTTGTGCTTTCCACCATCGTTCTGGGAATTCATGGTTACAAGCCGCCAAATAATCTTCGTGAGAACATGGTAATAACGTATTCTTTTTAAGTTTATTGTGCGAGTTTGTAAAAAAAGGTATCTCAATCCACCATCTTTCCGTTTTGTCGCTTTTGAAAAACACAATATCTTCTTCCTCAAATGGCACGGTGTATTTACTATAATTTTCTTTACTTCCAAATGGATATTCATTAGATCGGTAATGAACACCTTCTATAAAATACCAAACAATTTGCGCAATCAAAACCGATTCTTGTTTTGTTCCCATCTGATTGAAAATACCTAAACAAGAAACTTTATCACTAATGCCCGCATATCTTGACAAGGCACATATTTCTTTTCCATTAAAACCATTAGGCTGAAAATTATTAAAATTTCCAGAATCAGATGATTTCACTGAATTCAGATCCAAGCTCACTAAATCGGCATCTCTAAAAACAGGCTCAGCTATTGAAATCGAATTACACACTTCACCTAATCTGTAGGCATCAAAATATAATTTTTCGATTAAATCAATCTCTTCCTGAGAATTATAATAAGTTTGATAACCAATATTACAATAATTAAAAAGATTGTTTGGCTCTTCTAAAACTATCTTTGATAAAAAAGATTCTGAAGAAACCATTCCATCTTGCTTTCCAAAATCAAATTTTGGATCAATAGCAACTAAATTTACCATTTGTTCTAAATCATCATATCCACGGTAAAGTGCATAAGTCAAATCTTGAGAACCGCCAATTACTATAGGAATAACATTATTCTTTATTAATCTGGAAACCACTTTTTGCACTGCATAATAAGTGTCTTCTGGAGAATTACTTGGTAAAATATCTCCTAAATCAGCAATAGTATGACTCCAGTTTCCTGGAAAAAGACTATATAATTCCCTTCTTACATACGACAAATCAATTGATGTGGATTCAACTCCTCCTCTATTTTCTAAAACTCCAACAATTGCAATACGAACTTTAGAAACATCAGGAAAATCATGTTCTGTATGAAATACCACTTTACTCGACAAATGCTGTGAAGACAATTGCTTGATATCAATGATTAAATCAGTATCTAGTGGACTTAAAAAATCAAATTCCATTGGTTACTTCTTTTTAGTGGTTGCTTTTTTTGCCGGTGCTTTCTTGGTCGTAGCTTTTTTGGCAGGTGCCTTTTTTTCAATCATTTCTTGAACTTGAGCCAGAGTCAATTTTGAAGCATCTACATCTTTATTTAATTCAATTTTGATTTTACCTTTTGTAATCACCGAACGACCCCAACGTGCTTTTTCAACTTTTATTCCTTCTTCTTTCCAATCGTGAAGTACTTTATCAATGTCTTTTTGTTGCTTCTCTTCTATCAATTCGTTAATATCAGATTGCGACAAGTTATCAAAATTATATTTCTTGTTTACATTGATAAAAATGCCATTCCATTTTAGAAACGGTCCAAAACGACCCACTCCTTTTTGAACTGGTAAATTATCATACATCCCAATTGGCGCTTCCGCTTGAGCTTTTTCATCAATTAATCCTTGCGCAATTTCCATAGTAGCATCCATAGGATCCATCCCTTTTGGCAATGAAATAAATTGTGTTCCAAATTTTACATAAGGACCAAAACGACCATTATTTACTTCGATTACTTCTCCTTTATAGGTTCCTAATTGTTTTGGAAGTAAAAACAAATTCAATACTTCTTCCAAAGTAATGTTACCAATATTCTGATCTTGACGCAAACTTGCAAATTGTTTGTTCTCGTCATCTGCACTCCCAATTTGAGCCATAGCTCCATATTTTCCTAAACGAACAGATACTGGCTTTCCTGATACAGGATGAATTCCTAAAATTCGTTCACCGCTTTCTCTATCAGCATTTTTTTCAACATCAAGTACATTAGGATGAAAATGCGAATAGAAATCATTCATCATTTTTGCCCAATCTACATTTCCTTCGGCAATTTCATCAAAATCTTGTTCGACCTTAGCCGTAAAATTATAATCTAAAATGGTTTCAAAGTTTTTTACTAAGAAATCATTTACGATAATTCCGATATCGGTTGGAACTAATTTTCCTTTATCCGAGCCTACGTTTTCTGTTAAAACTTGCGCTTTGACTTCGGCATTTTTTAACACAATTTGATGGTATTTACGTTCTTGACCTTCAAAACTTCCTTTTTCTACATAGGTTCTTGCAATAATGGTAGAAATAGTTGGCGCATAAGTAGAAGGACGACCAATACCTAATTCTTCCAACTTCTTAACTAACGATGCTTCGGTGTAACGGCTTGGTGGACGTGAAAAACGTTCGGTTGCCATAATGTAATTATTAGTCAATTTTTCATTGATTTTCATTGCTGGCAACATCCCTTCTTGTTCTTCTTCATCGTCATCATGTCCTTCAAGGTATACTTTTAAAAACCCTTCAAATTTGATTACCTCACCTGTAGCTGTAAAGGTTTCACTATAATTATTAGCTTCTATTTTCACATTAGTACGCTCCAGTTCGGCGTCGCTCATTTGAGAAGCTAATGTTCTTTTCCAAATTAATTCATATAAACGTGCTTGGTCGCGTTCTACATTTACCGTATGACGTGACATATCGGTTGGACGAATCGCTTCGTGTGCTTCTTGTGCTCCTTTTGATTTGGTATTAAAACTTCTTGGCTTGCTAAACTCCTCACCATAATAACTTGTTATTTCGGCTTCAGCCGCTGCCATCGCTTCTTGAGAAAGATTCACACTATCCGTTCTCATATAAGTAATCAATCCAGCTTCATACAAGCGTTGTGCAATTTGCATGGTAATTCCAACTGGCAAATACAATTTTCTAGCGGCTTCCTGTTGCAACGTAGAAGTTGTAAAGGGTGCTGCTGGTGATTTTTTAGTGGGTTTGGTTTCTAGGTCACCTACTTTATAGGTAGAACCAATATTTTTATTCAAGAAATCTTCCGCTTCTTTTTTGGTTGCAAAGTTCTTCGGCAATTTGGCTTTGAATGTTTTTCCTGCTTCGTTGGTAAATTCAGCCGTAATACTATATGAAGCATCAGCGTTGAAATCTTGTATTTCACGTTCTCTCTCCACAATTAAACGAACCGAAACCGATTGTACACGGCCAGCCGAAAGACCACCTTTTACTTTTTTCCAAAGAACTGGCGACAATTCATATCCTACCAAACGATCTAAAACCCTACGAGCTTGTTGCGCATTTACCAGATTGTAATCAATTCCTCTTGGATTTTCAATTGCTTTTTGAATGGCTGTTTTAGTAATCTCGTGAAAAACGATACGTTTGGTTTTCTTGGGATCTAATTTTAATTCTTCTGATAAGTGCCAAGAAATGGCTTCTCCCTCACGGTCCTCATCGGATGCTAACCAAACCATCTCGGCATTTTTAGCTAATCCTTTTAATTTGGTAACCAAGGCTTTTTTATCGGCAGAAACCTCATATCTGGGTTTAAACCCATGCGCAACATCTACTCCTATTTCTTTAGAAGGCAAGTCGGCAATATGTCCATAACTCGATTCCACTTGATAGTCGGAACCCAGAAACTTCTCGATAGTTTTTGCTTTAGCCGGTGACTCAACGATTACTAAATTCTTTGCCATTTTGGTTTTTGTTTATTCGGCAAAAGTATAGGTTTTTTTTAAATTTTGGGTTTTTGTCGATTATTTTAGCATTTTAAAAGTATTTCTATCAAAATCAAATACCTTATTATAGGTACTAAATTTCACAAAAAAGGATAGCTCGTTAGCCCCGATTGACGTGAAATTCTTTTTTGTTTTACTCAAAAGAAGTCTATCGCACTTCCACTCTAAAAAACAAAAAAAATGGAACAAAAGCGGGAAAAAGGAAACCCAAAAAGCCCAAACCATTCGCTTCCAATAAAACTATGTTAAACATTGTCTGCCATCTTGTCAGATTTTATAATTTAGTATTATCTTTGCAGACTGATTTTTACTAATCGATTTTATGGAAAAGGAAATTAACGAAAAAATACAAGGCCAAAGTTTGGTTTTAGAGCAAAAAGAAGAAAATTCAAAAAAGCTTTTTATAGAAAGTTATGGTTGCGCCATGAACTTTTCGGACAGTGAAATTGTAGCTTCAATTTTAACAGGACAAGGGTATAACACTACTCAAAATTTAGAGGAAGCCGATTTGGTTTTAGTAAATACGTGTTCTATTAGAGACAAAGCCGAGCAAACCATTCGCAAGCGATTGGAGAAATACAATGCGGTAAAACGCAGTATCAATCCGAGTATGAAAGTAGGTGTTTTAGGATGTATGGCCGAACGTTTGAAAGACCAATTTTTGGAACAAGAAAAAATTGTTGATTTGGTTGTGGGTCCCGATGCTTATAAAGATTTACCCAATCTTTTGAAGGAAGTGGAAGAAGGTCGTGATGCCATCAACGTAATTTTATCAAAAGATGAAACCTATGGCGATGTAGCACCTGTTCGTTTGAACAGTAATGGTGTGAATGCTTTTGTTTCCATAACCCGTGGTTGCGATAACATGTGTACCTTTTGCGTAGTCCCTTTTACTCGCGGACGTGAACGCAGTCGTGAACCGCAAAGTATTTTAGAAGAAATCCAAGATTTATGGAACAGAGGCTTTAAAGAAGTGTGTCTTTTAGGTCAGAATGTGGACAGTTACCTTTGGTATGGTGGTGGATTGAAAAAAGATTACGACAAAGCGACCGAAATGCAAAGAGCAACAGCAGTTGATTTTGCACAATTGTTAGAAATGTGTGCCATTCAATTTCCGAAGATGCGTTTTCGATTTTCAACGTCCAATCCGCAAGACATGCACGAAGAAGTGTTGTATGTAATTGCTAAATACGATAATGTGTGCAACTACATTCACTTGCCTGTTCAAAGCGGCAGCACGCGAATTTTAAAGGAAATGAACCGTCAGCATACGCGTGAAGAATACATGGAATTAATTGATAAGATCAAACGTATTATTCCAAATTGTTCGATCTCGCAAGACATGATTACGGGTTTTCCAACCGAAACCGAAGAAGATCACCAAGATACTTTATCCTTAATGGAATATGTAAAATATGACTTCGGTTATATGTTTGCCTATTCGGAACGACCTGGAACTTTGGCTGCTAGAAAAATGGAAGACGATGTTCCTGAAGAAGTTAAGAAACGTAGATTACAAGAAATCGTGGATTTACAACAGAAATTGAGCGAAGAACGAACCTCACGTTTCTTAAACCAAACGGTTGAAGTATTGATTGAAAAAGAATCCAAAAAATCAAACGCACATTGGAGCGGCAGAATTTCTGAAAACGTGGTGACTGTTTTCCCTAAAGGTGATTACAAGGTTGGTGATTTTGTTTTAGTTAAAGTAAACGATTGCACCACAGCAACCTTAATAGGCGAAGCAGTTGGTTATAGTGAGATGAATTAACAATTGACAATGGAAAATGAAATCATAATTAAATACACGCCTGATATTGAAAACTTAACGAAGGTATCGAAGTACCTGTTAAATAGAGGTTTCAAAATAAAATACTTTTTTTTGCTTTTTCTGTTTATGTCCTTTTCCATTTTTTCACCTCATTTGTGGGATACTGGAACTATAGGGCACCAAGAACAGAAAAATATTTTTGATTTTTCTGAGTTAACTCCATTAATCCTAGTTTTAGTAATTTGGACTGTGATCTATTACAGGACATTAGCACAGATGAAAAAAACTATTTTAAACAACAAAAGAAATTTTGAAACTCAAAAAATCACATTTACCAAAGATTCATACACTCAAGAAGGAGAAACATTTAAAGTAACCTCATATTGGAATGAAACTTATTTAATTAAAGAAACAAAAGATTGGATTTTAATCTACCCAAGAAAAAATAATGCGTTTCCATTGGTGAAAACAAAATTAAACACCAATCAATTGAATGATTTAAAGGAACTTTTCAAGACGTTAAGTGTGAAAAAGAATTTAAAATAAACCTTTTTGTTATTCACTTTTAATTCTCAAAAACATGGAATCCATACAAAACATAAAACAACGATTTGAAATTATTGGGAACGACCCAAAACTCAATCGTGCAGTAGAAAAAGCTATTCAGGTAGCTCCAACCGATATTTCGGTCTTGGTGGTTGGTGAAAGTGGTGTGGGTAAAGAAAGTATTCCAAAAATCATCCATTCACTTTCGCACCGAAAACACGGAAAATACATCGCTGTAAACTGCGGTGCTATTCCAGAAGGAACCATTGATAGTGAGCTTTTTGGACACGAAAAAGGTTCGTTTACAGGCGCTACCGGTACTCGTGAAGGTTATTTTGAAGTGGCCGATGGTGGGACTATTTTTTTAGACGAAGTTGGCGAATTACCACTGACCACGCAAGTACGGTTACTACGTGTTTTGGAAAATGGTGAATTCATTAAAGTAGGTTCTTCTCAAGTACAAAAAACCAATGTACGTATTGTAGCAGCGACCAACGTTAATATGTTTGATGCGATTGAAAAAGGTAAATTTCGTGAAGATTTATACTATCGTTTGAGCACTGTAGAAATTGCTTTGCCTCCTTTGCGCGAACGAAAAGATGACATTCATTTATTATTTCGAAAATTTGCTTCCGATTTTGCTCACAAATATAAAATGCCGGCAATTAAGTTGGATGAAAACGCTATTCCGTATCTTTTAGGGTACCGCTGGAGTGGAAACATTCGCCAATTGCGCAATGCAGCGGAACAAATTTCGGTTTTAGAAACCAAACGTGACATTTCACTTCAAACCTTAATGTCGTACCTTCCAGCAGAAGGAAGTCAGTTACCAACTGTGGTGAAAGACAAAAAAAGCAACTCCGATTTCTCAACAGAACGCGATATTCTATACAAAGTGCTTTTTGACATGAAAAGCGACTTAAACGACCTGAAAAAACTCACGCTCGAATTGATGAAAAACGGCACCAAAGTACAAGACATTAATCCGAGTTTGATTCAAAAAGTATATGGCAAATCGGATGAAGAAAAATTCTTTGATGAAAAACCAAGAGTGGAAATGATTCCTACCCATAATGAAACAGAACAAGAGGAATTTGAAGATGATGGTGACGACAACAACTACCTCTTTGCCGAAACTGTTGAAGAAGAAGAACCACTGCGTTTAGAAGCCAAAGAAATTGAATTGATCAAAAAATCGTTAGAACGAAACAAAGGAAAACGAAAAGCAGCGGCTGATGAATTAGGTATTTCCGAACGAACATTATACCGAAAAATAAAGCAATACGATTTGTAAATCCTTACAATAGGATTACCATTTTATAAAACAAAAAAATATATCTTTGACTTTTAATATCCAAATGAAGTACTTCAAATACATTCTCGTAATTTTTACAGCACTAATACTAACTGGTTGTAGTGTAAAATACAACTTCACTGGAGCTGGAAAAATTGACGCTAAAACATTTCAAGTGAATTATTTTCAAAATAATGCGCCGTTAGTACAACCCGGAATTGAACGAACATTTACGTTGAAGTTGCAAGAAATTATTCAAAATCAAACGAATTTAAACCTAACCAACACCAATGGTGACTTGTTGTATGAAGGAGAAATTACAGCCTACAACATCACGCCAATGGCTGCAACAGCCGATCAAAAAGCCTCTCAAAACCGATTAACGATTACCATCAATGTGCGTTATGTTAACCACAATAAAGAGGAAGATAATTTTGAAAAACCTTTTTCTTTTTATTATGATTATCCTGGTGATCAACAACTCATTGGCGCCAACTTGTCTTCGGCATTAGATGTGATTTTTGAGCGAATTACTCAAGATATTTTTAACGAGTCTTTAGCTAAATGGTAAAATAGTACATGGATTTTAATTAAATTTACAATTCCTTTTACACCAAACAACAAATAAATTGAACCTAACCGATTACACGTATTTAATCAATAAACCCGACGCCATTAATGAGCGTCAAAGTGATGCTTTGGAAAAAATTATGGAAGAATTTCCCTTTTTTCAAAGTGCACGCGTGTTGCGATTAAAACATTTGTACAATCAGGATAGTTTCAAATACAACTACGCTTTAAAAGTTGCAGCAGCTTATACTACAGACCGAAGTGTGTTGTTTGATTTTATAACTTCAGATAATTTTGTTACGGTTCAAAACGGACTATACGAACAAAAAATCGCCGAACTTCTAAACATTGATGTAATAGGAAGTGAAGTGGTAGAATACAAGGTACAACACGAGTCGGTTAATACAATTGAACAATCCATTTTATCTTCTATTGCGCAAGCTCAACCCATTGAAACAGCCTTAGAAGAAAAATTAGAAATTGGAAAACCTTTAGAATTCACTAAAGAAGAAAAACACTCTTTTCAAGAATGGTTACAACTTTCACGTTTAAAACCTATTGAACGAAAAGAAATTCCAGTCGAAGAAAATCCAGAAAAAAAGAAAAAACTCGACCTAATTGACAAATTTATTCAGGCCAATCCGAAAATTCCGCCTATTGATAAAGAGCAAATTATCACGGCTTCAGCCCCAATAATAGAGGACAAATCCTATTTAATGACTGAAACTTTAGCCAAAGTTTATTTGGAACAGAAAAAATTTTCAAAAGCAATTCAAGCTTATGAAATATTAATTTTGAAATATCCAGAAAAAAGTAGTTTCTTTGCAGACCGAATTTCAAATATTAAAAATTTACAACAAAACAATAATAGTTAAACAATGAGCAATTTTATAATTTTTTTAGTATTAATCACAATCGTTTGTTTTTTACTAATCATCGTAGTTATGGTACAAAATCCCAAAGGAGGCGGCTTATCTTCTTCATTAGGTGGCTCTACACAAATGGGTGGAGTTCAAAAAACAACCGACTTTCTAGATAAAAGTACTTGGGTTTTGGCTGCTACATTAATCGCATTAATTTTATTATCAAGCTTGAGTTTTTCAGGAGGTTCAGGTGATAATAAAAAAATTATCGATGCTTCTCAATCAGAAGCTCCCAAAACAGAAACACCGGCAGCACCAAAAGCTGATGAAAAAGCACCAGCAACGACACCAGCTGCTCCAGTAAAAAAATAAGAAATTTATAATTTCGACAAAGAAAATCCCGAGTCATATCGGGATTTTTTTTTGACTTTAAGAAGCGATTGGCTTGGGATTTCTTGCAAACCCTTTTCCTGCCTTCCATTATATCTTTGTCTCGAAAAAAACGAGCCAAAGGATGCCATTCCAGTCAGGGCTAAAAGGATTTGGTCTTACCTATTTGCCAACTTTTAGTACCTTCGCTGAAAATATGTCAGTTTTGTGTCAATGGCATAATTTCTGAATACTCAATTGCAAACTTTAAATTTTTAATTAATTATAAAATATACCTATTATGGCATTAAACATTAAACCGCTTTCAGACAGAGTCATCGTGGAACCGGCTGCTGCCGAAACACAAACAGCATCGGGAATTATCATTCCTGATACCGCTAAAGAAAAACCTCAAAAAGGAACTGTTGTTGCTATTGGAAATGGCAAAAAAGACGAGCCTTTAACCGTAAAAGTTGGCGATACTGTTCTTTATGGCAAATACGCAGGAACCGATTTAAAATTTGATGGAAAAGACTATCTAATCATGCGTGAAGACGATATTTTAGCGATAATTTAAAGCTGTAAGCTTTAGGCAATAGGCATTAAACTATGAGAGATTTTAAAAAGTATGATATTTGGCAATTGAGCCATTCTCTAACTTTAGAGGTTTATAAAATCACTTCTAATTTTCCAAAAGATGAAATATACAGTTTAACCAGTCAAATTCGTAGAGCTGCAGCTTCAATCCCAACAAACATAAGTGAAGGATGTGGAAGAAATAGCGACAAGGAATTTAATCATTTTTTAAATATTGCCTTAGGCTCAGCAAACGAAACAGAATACTTACTAATTCTATCAAAAGATTTAAATTATATTTCTGAAGAATTGTTTTCTGATTTAGATTTAAAAATAAACACAATTAAAAGTAAAATTTTCAAATTAAAAAAGGCATTAAGCAGTACGATTTAATACCATAACAATAAAATAATCGCAATATTAGGAAAAGCTTACAGCTTAAAGCCTATTGCATAAATTAACAACAAAATGGCAAAAGATATAAAATTCGATATTGAAGCTCGCGATGGTTTAAAACGCGGAGTGGATGCATTAGCAAACGCAGTAAAAGTAACTTTAGGACCAAAAGGAAGAAATGTCATTATTTCAAAATCATTTGGTGGACCAACGGTAACTAAAGACGGTGTTTCAGTTGCAAAAGAAGTAGAATTGAAAGACCCATTAGAAAACATGGGCGCACAAATGGTAAAAGAAGTAGCATCAAAAACCAATGATTTAGCTGGTGACGGAACTACAACAGCCACTGTACTTGCTCAAGCTATCGTTAAAGAAGGTTTGAAAAATGTTGCTGCTGGCGCGAATCCAATGGATTTAAAACGAGGTATTGACAAAGCGGTTGAAGCCATTGTAGCTGATTTAGGAAAACAAGCTCAAGAAGTGGGAAGTTCTTCCGAAAAAATTAAGCAAGTTGCTTCTATTTCTGCAAATAACGATGAAGTTATTGGTGATTTAATTGCAACTGCTTTTGGTAAAGTTGGTAAAGAAGGTGTTATTACTGTTGAAGAAGCCAAAGGGACAGACACATATGTTGATGTGGTGGAAGGAATGCAATTTGACAGAGGTTATTTATCTCCCTATTTTGTGACTAATCCAGAGAAAATGAATGTAGAATTGGACAATCCATACATTCTTTTATACGACAAAAAAGTATCTTCTTTAAAAGAGTTACTTCCGGTTTTAGAACCCGTAGCGCAATCAGGAAAACCCTTATTAATCATCGCTGAAGACGTTGATGGCGAAGCTTTATCAACTTTAGTTGTAAATAAATTACGCGGTGCTCTAAAAATTGCAGCGGTAAAAGCACCTGGATTTGGAGACCGAAGAAAAGCCATGCTAGAAGACATTGCTATCTTAACAGGTGGAACTGTAATTGCAGAAGAAAGTGGTTACACTCTAGAAAATGCAACTTTGGAAATGTTGGGAACTGCCGAAAAAATAGCCATTGACAAAGACAACACTACTATTGTAAATGGCGCAGGCAATGCCGATTTAATCAAAAATAGAGTCAACCAAATCAAAGGTCAAATGGAAACTACGACTTCTGATTATGACAAAGAAAAATTGCAAGAACGTTTGGCTAAATTAGCTGGTGGCGTTGCAGTTCTTTATGTTGGTGCTGCTTCTGAAGTAGAAATGAAAGAGAAAAAAGACCGTGTTGACGATGCGTTACATGCAACTCGTGCCGCTGTTGAAGAAGGAATTGTTGCTGGTGGTGGTGTCGCTTTGTTAAGAGCTAAAGCAGCTTTAGCAACAGTAAAAGCTGACAATGCTGACGAAGCAACCGGAATCCAAATTGTGTTCCGTGCGGTAGAGTCTCCTTTGAGAACTATTGTTGAAAATGCAGGTCTTGAAGGTTCGGTTGTTGTGGCAAAAGTTTCAGAAGGAAAAGACAACTTTGGTTACAATGCCAAAACAGACGAATATGTAGACATGTTAAAAGCAGGAATCATCGATCCTAAAAAAGTAACTCGCGTAGCTCTTGAAAATGCTGCTTCAGTTGCAGGAATGATTCTTACTACCGAATGTGCTTTGATTGATATTAAAGAAGAAAACGCTGGTGGCGGAATGCCAATGGGCGGTGGAATGCCAGGTATGATGTAATTTTTTGAAGTACGAAGTTAGAATTACAAAGTACAAAGTAATAAAAAATCCGCTTTATCAATGATGAAGCGGATTCTTTTATTATAAATCAATGTATAAAATTACTTTCTTTTCTTAAGCAATTTCATCAATACTGGAACCGTAGTAATTAGAATAATTCCGATAACGATAAATTCGATGTAATGTTTTAAATCGATACCAAATTTTGATTTGAACAATTCATACAAATAATGTCCTGCAAAAATCATCGTAAACGACCACAAAATCGATCCTAAGATGGAGTAAAACATAAACTTCTTTCGATCCATTTCAACAATGCCAGCAACGACTGGCGCAAAAGTTCTTACAATGGGTAAAAATCGTGCAAATACAATAGCTTTGGTTCCGTATTTGTCAAAGAAATCTTTGGATTGAAACAAGTATTTTTTCTTAAAAAAGAAACTGTCTTCACGTTTAAAAAGATAGGAACCGCTTTTAGAACCTACCCAATACCCCAGTATGTTTCCAAAAATACCCATTAAAGAGATTAATGCTGCTAAAAAAGTAACGTTCCAAAAATCACTTCCTGTTGAAAATTGTTGCATTAATGATTCACTGTAAATTCCACACAAAAACAGCAAACTGTCGCCAGGTAGAAAAAATCCTGCTAACAAGCCGGTTTCAGCAAAGACAATAAAAAGCACCACATACAATCCTATTTTTATTCCTCCAATTTCTAGCAGAATATAAAATTCAGGATTAAAAAGTTGCTTCCAGTCAAAATGAGTCATAAATACTTTGGGTATTATTTAAGTGCGTGAAAGTAATTATTATTTCGCTTACCTAATAACTATTTAATAATTTTTTAAAGAAAAACTCCTTACAAATTGCTTTATAAGGAGTTTTGCGATTTATTTTCTTTCATATTGGCAACACATGTGCAATTTATCGTAAGCTTCATCGGTTGCTTTTACCTCGTCTGTATCGTGTCCTACTTTAGCAATGGCTTTTTTCACGTCTAAAACTGAACATTTTTCTTCGTTCAAAATTAAGGCCAGTTGGTGCGACTCTACATTCCAAACTGCCGATTTTACTCCTGCTACCGAAAAAGCAGCTTTTTCAATTCGTTTTTTACACAAATCGCAATTGCCATTTACTTCAATGGTGTATTTTGCATTTTTGTTTTTGCTCTCTTGAGCTTGAGTGGAAATTGCTACAAACAGTAACATTATTCCGAATAGTACATTTTTCATTTTTATAATTGTTTTAATATTGTTATTTTATTTTAAATCGCAATCCTGCGTAATACATTTGCCCAAAAACTGGTGCATATATGATAGACGTATCAAAAGTAGCACCAAATGGATTGTTTGCTCCTAAAATCGCTTTGTTTTGTCTATAATTTCCAATGTTTTCTCCACCAACATACACTTCAAAAGTTTTAGAAAACGTTCTGGTAACTTGCATATTCATTACAGCAAATGAAGGTGAAAATTGAGGCAATTGGTCAATACTAGCATTACTAGCTGTATAGGGCAATTGTTGTTTCCCTAGCCAATTGAACGTATAATCAAATTTCCATTGTTTTCCTTTTTCTTTAATATGCGTTTCATATTCTAGATTTCCAAAAAAACGATGTTTAGCCTGTAAAGGTCTTTGATAACTTCCCGATAGATAATCAGTGGCAATATCATAATATTTATAGGCCGTTCTCAAGTTTAAATGCTTTATGATTTCGTAATTAAAATCCAATTGAAAACTGTTGGCATACGATTTTCCTTTTAAATTGTAAAACAAAACTTGTTGCGGACTTTGCATCACATCCACTATGGCTTGATTTTGGAAATCAGTTCGATAAAAATCGAACGTAATATCGGCTGGTTTACCCAAAAGCGAGAAGTTTTGCGTGAAACTCACACCATAATTCCATGCAATTTCTGGATTTAAACCATAAATTTTTCCATTAGTATCCAAAACAGAAAACACTCTCGAACTCGCAAAAAGCTGTTGGTTTTCAGCAAAAATATTAGCCGCGCGTTTTCCTCTTCCAGCCGAAAATCGAATCACAGCTTTTTCCCACGGATTGTAACGAATATGCAATCGTGGCGTAACAAAAACACCTAATCGATTGTGATAATCTACTCGTCCGCCTAAAATTAGGCTGAATTTATCATTATTATCATACGTATATTCGAAAAACGTTCCCACCGAATTATCAATTCTACCAACATCCAAAAGATTTACATACTCGGCATATTTGTCGTAGGTGAAATTTACACCAGTAGCAAATTTGTGCATGGTATTACTGATAATTGAATTGAAAATCAAATTCGAATAATAACTTTCTTGCTTGATGTTGTATTGGTTCAAACCAAAATACGAATCTTGATTGTGATTGCTGTACGCATTTTGAAATCCGATACTTTGATATGGCATGTCTTTAAAAACATAACCTACTTTCGATGTAAAATCAAATCGGTTGGTATTGATTTCGGAACCCCAATAATTGGTGGTAAGTTTATCTCTATTTTTATTAAAATTCAATTCACCCGTTTGTTTTTCATCTTTCATGTATTTGAAATTGATGAACGAAACCCAACCTGTTTCCGGATTGGCATACTGCCAACGATTGACCACATTGATTTGTTTACCCAGCGGATTATCGAGAAAACCATCGTTATTCATGTCGTTTTTGGCCACTCTTGTATTTCCGTGAAGATACAAACTCGTAGCCCAATGATCGGAAACTTTTCGGTTGAAATGAGTATTCAATTCAAAACGCGAATCGGACGCACCATAAGCATTCAAAAAAAACGGAATGTCTTTCATGGGCTTGATTAACTCGGTGTTGATTTGTCCGGAAATGCTTTCGTATCCATTCACAACGCTTCCAGCACCTTTGGTAATTTGAATACTTTCCACCCAAGTTCCTGGTGTAAACGACAATCCATAAGCTTGAGAAGCACCTCGAACAGAAGGTATATTTTCTTCGGTAATCATTAAATAAGGTGATGTCAACCCTAGCATTTTAATTTGTTTGGTTCCCGTTAAAGCATCCGAAAAATTGACATCGATAGACGGATTGGTTTCGAAACTTTCTGCCAAATTACAACAGGCCGCTTTGAGCAATTCTTTACTAGAAACCACCGAAGTATTGGCCGTTTTAGTAAGCGATTTTTGTATTCCTTTTTTGTTCAAATCAACTTTAATTTCTTTCAACGTTTCTTGTGAAAAAACTGTAGTAGCAAAGAACAGCATCAGGAATAATGCTATTTTTTTCATAATCATAATTTAAAATTAATTCTATTTCAAATGATTCTCATAAAGACAATGAGAACCCGAACTGAATTCAGATAAATTACGCGTAAAAGGTATATTGGCTGTACAAGAGATATAATGGCGGCGCATTGGCATCGCAGTAATAGGTAGGAATATCTCTTTTTATGAAGTGCGTTTTGTTAGTAAAAACAGTTGGTTTCCAATCATTGTATGCCAAATTGTAAAAAGCATCAACCGAAAAAACTGTAACCGTAATTTGGTCTGATTTCTCATTGGACTTAATGATTTTGTTTTTACAACATTTTGAATTTTTTTCTACTATTCCGCAACAATCTTTCTCAATTTCTTGAGCATTAGAAACCGAATGAATTGAAACAGAAGCAATTTCGTCATCGCAATAATGTACATTAAAAGCCAATCCCAAATTGGAAACCAACAGGAAAAATGCTAAAAATAAACTTATGTGCTTTCTAAAATTCATAGTACAAAGGTACTAAAACACAGAATTATAAATCATAAAACAATGTTATTTTATTTTTTTCTGATAATAAAATGCTGGAATAAAGAGAATTAAAAATATGGGTTGAATGATAAATCTTCTGATGTAAAAGAGGTTCATTTTGTTGGTTTCCCCAAATTTTACCAAAACAAAAAAGAAACTCACCATCAATACAATTCCCAAGACTGAATAAAGAAAAATGGAAAATTTCATAATTTTAGCATCGTTAAAAATAAGACGCAACAACCCCAACGAAATCATCGAATTGAGATAATATCTAAATCCTAAACTAAAAAACAACTTGATCATGTTCAGTTTAGGCAACGGCAAATTGTGATAATTTGATTTGAAATAATCCAAAAACGGATCGTAAAAAATAGCATCTTCAAAGGCTCTAACCGCAACTAGAAGTACAATTAAGAATAAACCGGCAGCTACTTTGAGCTTATTGTTTAGTAGATTTTTTAGCATAAAATGAATATTTATTAACCCAAACCACCCAAAGAAAAAACACCACGCCATAAATGAACAGTGGAAAAATCACTCCGTGTAAAATATGTTCGTATTGCGGAAAATGATATATCGCCACACAAAGCAAAGCGATTCGGAGCACGTTAAACACATGAATGAGTATACTTCCTGAAATAATAAAAAGTAGTGTTTGCTTAAATTTACCTGTAAAAGCAATCACAAAACTGATGAAAAGAATGATCACACTTAAAGCGTTGCAGCCTTCAATAATTCGAGCAACCCATTGGTTGTGATAAAATAATTTTACACTAGCTTCTTTCAAATTGGGCATGATATACGAATGGTCATCAAATACCGACAACACTTTCTGAGATTGCTGGGCAACCATTTGTGTAAAACCATCAACTTCAAACTTCTCTAAATTGTATTGTCCTAAATAGTATTCGTAAACAACGGTCAACACCAAGTAGCTGATTGCAAATTTGGTTAGAAAAACAAGAAACGGTTTAAATTGAATGAGGTATTCTTTCAAAATATAATTTTTAACAAATTTTAGGTAAAAGTAAGAAATTGCATTGGTTACTTTTGCAAAAAAACAAATATGAATTTTGACGAATTAAAACCAGAAGTAATTAGCATCCTTTCAAATGAAAAGGAAAGCAGAGACGAAAAGCTAAAAACCCTTTGCCAATTTTTATCCGATAACGTTGCATATTATAATTGGGTTGGATTTTATTTTGCCAACCACGAAACCAAAACTTTGCATCTTGGGGCTTATGTTGGTGCTGAAACCGATCATACTGTAATTCCGTTTGGAAAAGGTATATGTGGACAAGTAGCCGAATCGAATGCTAATTTTGTGGTGCCAGACGTTGCGGCCCAAGACAATTACATTGCCTGTAGCTTTACCGTTAAGTCTGAAATTGTGGTGCCTTTATTTGTAAACGGCATCAATATTGGACAAATAGACATTGACAGCCATGTGATTGACCCGTTCACCGAAAAAGACGAACGCTTCCTGGAATTTGTAAATCAGGAAGTTGCGAAATTATTCTAAAGAATACTTTTTTATTTGCCTAATCAAAAAAGAAGATTATCTTTGCACTCGAATTAGGAAAATCCTTTTTCATACATAATAATCATTTAAAATAATATTGGAATGTATTTAAGTAAAGAAACCAAAGCTGAAATCTTCGCTAAACACGGAGGAAAAGCTGAAAACACTGGATCTGCTGAAGGGCAAATCGCATTGTTCACATTTAGAATCTCTCACTTAACGGAGCACTTGAAAAAAAATCGTCACGATTACAATACTGAGCGTTCGTTGGTTCTTTTGGTAGGTAAAAGAAGAAGTCTTCTTGACTATTTAAAGAAAAAAGACATCAACAGATATCGTGAGATCATTAAAGAATTAGGTATTAGAAAATAATACATATCTTAAAGAGGTGCCTGCGCGCCTCTTTTTGTTTTAAAATAAATAAGAAAAGTTTCGGTTTTTCATTGGGTTACATACAACTACTACACACAACAACTACAACACAACTAACCTAATAGTTTAAACGAATTAAATTTATGATTCCAAAAGTAACCCAAGAAACAATCGATTTAGGTGATGGAAGATCTATCACAATCGAAACAGGTAAATTAGCAAAACAAGCCGATGGTTCTGTTGTTGTTAGATGTGGCGACTGTATGCTTTTAGCTACAGCTGTATCAGCAAGAACATCCAACCCAGCCGTTGACTTTTTACCTCTTACGGTAGATTACCGTGAAAAATTTGCAGCAGCAGGACGTTTTCCTGGTGGTTTTTTCAAAAGAGAAGCACGTCCAAGCGACAGTGAAGTATTAACAATGCGTCTTGTTGACCGTGTATTACGTCCGCTTTTCCCAGATGATTACCATGCTGAAACACAAGTAATGATTCAGTTAATGTCGCACGATGAAAATGTGATGCCAGATGCATTAGCAGGTTTAGCAGCTTCCGCAGCATTAGCCGTTTCAGACATTCCTTTCTACAACTTAATTTCTGAAGTACGTGTAGCACGTATTGACGGTAAATTTGTAATCAATCCAAGTAGAACGCAATTAGAATTATCTGACATTGATATGATGATTGGAGCTTCTTTAGATTCGGTTGCGATGGTAGAAGGAGAAATGAAAGAAATTTCGGAAGCAGAAATGGTAGAAGCTATCAAATTTGCTCACGAAGCTATCAAAGTTCAAATTCACGCGCAATTGCGTTTGCAAGAAGCTTTTGGTAAAAAAGAGATCCGTACTTACGAAGGTGAGAAAGAAGACGAAGCAGTTTACACTAAAGTAAAAGCTTATGCGTATGAAAAATGCTATGCTATTGCAAAAGAAGCATCAGGAAAAAGCGAAAGAAGTGAAAAATTTGCTGCTGTAAAAGAAGAAACAAAAGCTTTATTTACAGAAGAAGAATATGCTGAAAATGCAGATTTAGCTGGTTTAGTTGGGAAATATTTCTACAAAACTAACAAAGAAGCAGTTCGTAACGTAATCCTTGAATTAGGAATTCGTTTGGATGGTAGAAAAACTACAGAAATCAGACCAATTTGGTGTGAAACTGATTATTTACCTTCTGTTCACGGTTCATCATTATTTACTCGTGGAGAAACTCAAGCATTAGCAACAGTAACTTTAGGAACTTCAAGAGAAGCGAACCAAATTGATTCGCCATCGGAACAAGGAGAAGAAAAATTCTATTTACATTATAATTTTCCACCATTTTCAACTGGAGAAGCGAAACCTTTAAGAGGAACTTCCAGAAGAGAAGTGGGTCACGGAAACTTGGCACAACGTGCTTTAAAAAATATGATTCCTGCTGATTGTCCCTACACCATTCGTATTGTATCTGAAGTTTTAGAATCTAACGGTTCTTCTTCTATGGCTACCGTTTGTGCTGGAACAATGGCTTTGATGGATGCTGGAGTTCAAATGGTAAAACCAGTTTCTGGAATTGCTATGGGATTAATTACAGACGGTCAAAAATTTGCGGTACTTTCCGATATTTTAGGTGATGAAGATCACTTAGGAGACATGGACTTTAAAGTAACTGGAACTAAAGACGGAATTACGGCTTGTCAAATGGATATCAAAATCGAAGGATTGCGATACGACATTATGGAACAAGCGTTAGGTCAAGCTCGTGATGGACGTATGCATATTTTAGGAAAATTAACTGAAACTATTGCTACACCAAGAGCTGATGTTAAGAAACATGCTCCAAAAATCATCATGAGAACTATTCCTGGTAACTTTATTGGTGCGTTGATTGGACCTGGTGGAAAAGTGATTCAAGAATTACAAAAAGCTACGGGTACAACTATCGTTATTAATGAAGTGGATGAGCAAGGTGTTGTTGAAATTTTGGGTACAGATCCAGATGGAATTGCAGCAGTATTGGCTAAGATTGATTCTATCATCTTCAAACCAACAATGGGCGAAGCTTATGAAGTGAAAGTAATTAAAATGCTGGATTTTGGTGCGGTTGTAGAATACACTGCTGCTCCAGGAAACGAAGTATTGCTTCACGTATCAGAATTAGCTTGGGAACGTACTGAAAATGTTTCTGATGTTGTGAAAATGGGCGATGTATTTATGGTGAAATATTTAGGAGTTGATCCTAAAACTAGAAAAGAAAAAGTGTCTAGAAAAGCCTTATTGCCAAGACCTCCAAGAGAAGAGAAAAAAGAAGCTCCACAAGGTTAATTGATTTAAAATTAATTCATATAAAACCCCGATTCTTATATTTGAATCGGGGTTTTTGTCTTTTTATATAATTTAATACTTACATTTGATTGTACCAAAATTAAAACTATGGAGTTCATTATTTTCATTTTAGCAATAGGTGTTGCCATTTTATTTAATAATTTTTATGCCTTAAAAAAAGAAAGCCAGTTTATAAAATCTATTATTGAAAAATACAGTGCTGAAAGTTCTGACTTGAAGAAAGAACTCGCCGAATTGAAAAAATTATTGGAAGGAAAAACCATTTCTTCTGAAACTAAAATCGACGTTGTTGAGGCTGTTCAACCTCCTATAATTGAAGTCATCCCAGAGATTGTTCCTGAAGTTGTGATTGAAGATACTTCACTGCACTTTACTCCTATTGATGAATTGATACCTTTCGAAAGTGTTATTGACGAAAACAAAACTGTTGCAGTTGCAGAAAACATTAGTTCTGAACAACCCATTCTTACCTACGAAAGCCAATCATCACCTCAATTGCAACCACAACGTCCAGTACAAGAAAAGGCATATGAGGAAAGTGCTTTTTCCAAGTTTCTGAAAACGGCCGAAAGGCAATTTGCCGACAATTGGACTGGAATTCTTGGAACGGCTATCATGGTACTTGGCATCGGATATTTAAGCATTTATACTGCCTTGAAAGTAGCACCATTGTTTCGAGTTTTAATATTATGGCTGTATGCCGGATTGTTGGTGGGCTCGTATTATTTTTTACAGCAAAAAGAGAAATGGCAGACCACCGGACTATGGTTGCGAAGTGCTGGAGCGAGTTTATTTTTGTTTGGTTGTTTTGGCGCTTCACAGATTCCGGCCTTAACGTTTATTGCCAATCCGATTTTTAGTTATGCCTTAATCGCACTGGGAATTGGTCTGAATTTATATGTTGGCTACATCATTAAAAAGCAAACTTTTTTATCGCTTCATGTGATTTTGAGTATGCTGATTTTATGTGTAATTCCCGAAAAAACACTTGCTACTTTTGTATTGGCTTCGGTAACTGCTGCTATTGGAATTGTATTGTCATACAAAGAAAAATGGGAATATCATTTGCTCATTGTCATTACCGCTTTCATCATTTTTGACATTTGGTTTAACGCACAAGGAACGCATTTATCGGCGACTCAAAACATTGTTGCTATACTCGGAATAATTGCTGTGGCCGGAAGTTGCATAGTAATGCAATACCGCAGTGTTTATGAAAATACGTTTTTTGACAAGACTGCATTTATGACGCATTTAACCAACTGGGTTTTATTTGCTACAGGGCTAATTTTGCACAGCACTGGAAGCCGATTTAAAACCTTTATACTGTTTATTGGTGCTATAATTTGTTTGTTTATTTCGCTTAGAGCCAGAAAGAAAAAAATCTATTGGCTGTATCACTTAGACGGCATGGTGACATTTGTATTGCTTTCACTAAGCATCATCATGTTGAACGATTGGAGCGTTGGTTTGGATGTTATTGCATGCATTTTATACATAGTTATTCTTCTTTGTTTGTTTGTAGTCTATAAAGAAAAAGAATCGTTGTTGTATCGCATTTTCCTTGGTATCAATAACGCTGCAGCGGTTGGCTTAATTCTGTTTTCGGCATTAGTGGTTAGTGATTGTATTGGTGCTACAAAAGTCACAAGTGCTTTGGCTACTTCCATTGGACTGGCGTTAATCGCTATTTCGGTTCCGATTTACACTTCCATTAAAAAAGAATTTACCGCTATCGACCCTTTCTTTGGCGACAAAAATTTAAGTGTAAATGGATTGCTCGCTATTGCCTTATCTGTTTTTGTCGTTGTACATAGCAACAACCAATTGACGCACAATTTATTTGTGGTTGTACTTATTGGAATTGCGTTAATTTGGTGTTTCTTGAAACAAAAACTGGACAACAATACGTTTGATATTGGAAGAATTATTTTCTACGCTTTCGGTATTTTCATCACGGTTTTTATGATTAAAATAGAACACAAATCGGGTTATGATTTTGTTTTTGCAGCTGGTTTAGTACTGCTAATTGCCTACAATTGGACAGTTTCCCATTTTTACAAAAACGATTTTATCATTCGATTTATTGCCATAGTTGGAATGAATGCACTATTACTTCTACTGGTATACAAATACTTACCACAACATCAAATCATTCAAATTTTTAGCTTGTTCGGAATTGCATTATTCAATCACGAATTCTTATGGTTGAATTTCAAGAAAAACTCGTTGACCTCAGACAACCAAACAGTATTATATGTTTTCGTTCACTTTTTTATTTTCATTGGAAGTCTGTTATTTTTATATCATACCTCTGACTTTTCAACAACTGAAATTGGCTTGACTTGTCTTGGAATTACCGCTATTGAACTGTACGTATTATTTGCAAAACGACTCAGAAACAATTCGGAAGACACCCGTAAAGAATGGACTAATTTCAATTTAATTATTGGTGAATTTTTACTTTTTACTGCATTTCTTTTTGGGTTTTCTTGTTTGCAAACGGAATACTTATCGGTTTACTTTGCCGTAATTGCCCTGATCTCTTTTGTGGGTTTTCAAAAATTTTACGAATTCAAACGCTACAATACATACTCGTTTATAATTTTAGTGATAAGCCTTATCATTGCGGTGTACTCAGCAATTGATAGTGCGTTTGCTGCAAACCGTTGGTTACTATATACTACTCAAGCAACGACGGTACTGCTTACTGTTGGCTACTCGTATTTGCAATTTAAAAGTTCGGACGAAAAAGCGAAAAAATTCATCGTTGCTTTACCTATTATTCAGAATTTAGGTGTGCTGCTTTTGTTGTTTTTACAAGTAGAAGTTAATTATTTATCGATTCTATGTATGGCTTTAGCTTTGGTTAATTTCTGGTTGATTACCAAAGAAAAAATCAAGCTAAAACAAGACTTTGCCTCTATCATTGCCTTTTTGGCTATAGTCGTGTCTTTATTTCATTGCTTCGACAAACTCAACTCTTTTATACCATTAGATTGGATTATGCAACTTTCAAGCTGTGCTTTAGGATTAGTTTTAGTTATTCTTTTAAACAAAAAAGAAGCGATAGATTCGATGAAATCCAATTATCAAATTGTGTTGAATATATGGCTTTCGTTAATGATGTTTTCGCAATTACCACACCAATGGTTACCAGTATTTTGGACGGCGACAGCCATTTTAAACTTGTACCTGTATTATAGAAAAATAAGCGTACAAAAAAACATCAGTATTATTTATTATTTGCTTGCTAACCTACATTTAGGATTTTTAAGCTTCAATTTTTATCAATCTCGATTCTTGGCGATTTACCTGTTAATTTTTGCTTTATTAGCCGTTTACATTTATTTAGCTTCTAAATGGATGGAAAAATTTGAGCTCAAAAACAGCCTGTTAATTTACCCAGCTACTTTAAGTATCGGATGCTTTTTATATTTAACCTTTGACAAAGGCATACTAACGTTCTTCTGGATTTTAGAAGCGTTAGGTTTGTTGATTTTAGGAATTCTACTCAAAGAAAAATACTTTAGATACGTTTCGCTTTCTCTTGTAGGACTATGCGTTGTTCGCCTGATGTTCTTCGATTTGTCGAATGCCGATTTCTTAATTAGAGCTATGGTTTTATTGGGCGTTGGAGTGGTTTTACTCGTAATGAACAGCTTGTTTAAAAAATACAAAGATCGATTTGAATAAAACGAATAAACCCCAGCTTGTTTGTAAGTTGGGGTTTATTAAATCATCCGTTGAACCACTTATTCCTTTTGATGCTATTGCCTCTTTTAATCAAATAAGCATGATAAGAACTAGGGACATCATGCGTCCATTTTGGCAAAAAATAAATAATCAAATAGACATCAATGTGGCCTATAATTCCGAAAAAAACGGCTAAGAAAAATGGAATTCCTGCATATCCAAAACCAATCATTGAAACAAAAGCTACCAAAAGTGTAATGCCCCATAATTTTGACAGCAGGGCATGGGTACACGTTTCCTTTCCAAATTTTGCAATACTAAAAACATAAGTAAGCGCTTCCATAACAAAGATTAAAATAATAGAACCGTAATTATTTTTTATGATTTCTGGATTCAACAACCAAGCACACCAACCGACACACAACCAAAAGAACAAGTCGGTTTGACTGTCCATTCGTCTTAATTTTTCGGAAGAAACATTATATTTTCTAGCAATAATACCATCAAAAATGTCTGTTAATAATCCTATTATCATTAGGCTTACTAAAACAACTCGCTCCTTATTAACTTGTGAATAAGCAATTGCAATCATAATGGGGCCCAATAACAATCGTGTTGCAATGAGCACTACAGGTAATTTTTTCATTTTTTTAAGTTTTAGTGATTTTTAAAATAGTGTATAAGATTGATGATGAAATTTTTTAACATCTTTCGTTCAAATGATTCTGGCATATCTCTTTCAATACCTTTTTGGTACAACCAAGAAAACAGTTTTATAAAAAAAAGCTTCATTTTTAAATCTTTAACAGCCCAAAACTATTGTGATTATTACAACTTCAATGGCGATAAATAATAATTAAAATACCTATATTTGCGATTATCACAAAATATGAATCATCAAGAACTACTTTTAAAGACCATCAGAACCTATCTTTCTCCTTCAGAATCGCTGAATGAAGTCATCGCTTTTGTACTGAACATTAGTTATGATGCTGCACACAGAAGGGTTTCGGGCAAAAGCAAATTTTCTATTGAAGAAACCATTTCGCTTTGCAATCATTATGGTATTTCTATGGACGCTATTTTCTCGGCAAAGAATAAAGTATTGGTTGAAAAAACCACAGAAGTAAAGTCGTTTGACGATATGGTGACGTATTTTGAGCAATCGGCAAACTACCTAAAGCAATACGTGACTTTAGACAATACCACTTTGTTTTATTCGGCTAAAGACATTCCGCTGTTTTATACCATTGGCGGTAGTTTACTGTCCAAATTTAAAATGTATGTGTGGTTAAACTTGCTCATCGGAACTGAAAATCAAGAAGCTTTTGAAAAGTTCCAACTAACCCAACCGTTACAAGAATATGTTGAAGTTTTAAAGCAAGTATATGAAAAGGCAGCCGTCAGTGAAATATGGAATGACACTACCATAAACAGCACGTTACAACAAATATTTTACTTTTACGAATCGGGTTTACTAACCCGAAACAATGCCGAATTATTATATGCCGAAATGAACACTTTGTTACAAAAGGTAGAAGACAAATGCAGTTTGAATCAGCCCAACTATCATTTATATTATAATGAATTGTTGATTTTGAACAACAATGTTCTTATTGCGAATGATCATAAAAAAACCTTGTTCATTCCATATACCTTATTGGGTTACTTCATCACCGAAGACTTGAACACTTGTGTAAATGCATCCGATTATTACCAGCATCAAATAAAGAATTCTAAGTCGTTAAATTTGTCTGGTACCCGGGATCGAAAGCTGTTTTTTAACAAAGCCCACCAGAAAATTGATTACTACCTTCAAAAGTTAAATTTTGAAATTGACATCAATTATTAAAAAAGAATGAATACTTTTACGTAGGAACATTCTTCTTTTTTAAACGTATACAATTACTAATCAATGGTTTTAAAAAAAATAAACACTACTTTTCTTATTTTTCTATTACTGTTTTTATCGGGTGAAATTAATATTTATGGTCAAAATAGCGATTCTATATATGATTGGTTTGACCAAAAAACTGGAAAAGAAAATTTAGCCATCAATAATGGAAAGTTATTGCTCAATTATGACCGAGTAGCAAATAATAATGATCGCTTTTATTTTAGTCAATACGTTACAGGAACCGTGGTTTATGACGACCAAACCTACAACAATGTTGTGGTAAATTACGATCTCTACAACGATGATTTGATCTTAAAACCCAATGGAGAAGCTGACAAAAGTCCAATTATTTTGGTAAAAGATAAAGTGCAGTCCTTTTCCATTGACAAAAAAAATTATGTAAATTTAAATTACTCGCAAACTAAAATTTTCGATATTATAAATGGGTATTATGAAGAAGGCTATATAGGAAATCAATTGCGTTTTTACATCAAACATGCCAAAACTAGAACCGAAAGAATCAATAGTGATGGCCCTTATGACGATTTCACAGAAAAAACCTATTTTATTTTAAACTATAAAAATGAGTATTTCAAAATAAGTTCAAAGAAAAGCATTATTACAATTTTTCCCGAATACAAGAAGTTAATTAATGAATTCTACTCCACCAACGATTATATGATAAAATTAGACAAATCTAAATTTCTGACTAATTTATTTACTTATTTAAATTCCAATATCCAGTAATTAATTTCAAATGAGGAAAATTTCACTCGCAATCATACTTTTATTCCAACTCTTAGCTTATTCTCAAAAAAGCCAAGAGAAATATTCCTTTGATTTCACCGATGCTTCTTTAAAAACAGCTCTTGAAACCATTGAGAAAAGTACCAATTACACCTTTTACTTTCAAGAAGAATGGGTTTCAGACAACAAATCAACAATAACTATTAGCCTGAAAAACGAAACCATTGAGGAAATTTTATCTCAAGTATTAAAGCAAACTGAAATCAATTATTTTATTGATAAAAACAAAATAATCCTTTCTAAACACAACATCATTAGGGAACAATTACCCGATGATTTTTTTGAAAAACAAACCGCAATTTCGAATTCTATAGACAGTAAACCCATTTTTTACCAAGACAATGATTCTTTAATCAACAGTTCTAAAAGGCTAGAAAAAGTTACCGTTATTGGAAAAGAAAGTAAAAAATCGGATAAAAAAACGTGCGTGCTTTCAGGACATTTGAAAGATGCAAAAACAGGTCAACCTTTATCGAATGTTTTAATAAAAGTTCAAAATAAGAAAAACAGTACCTACACCGACGCAGAAGGTTTTTATAAATTAACCGTTCCTGTTGGGGTCAATTTTATAGAAACCGATTACATCAGCCACAATCGCTTGGTTAAGAAAGTAGTGCTTTATAACGATGGTACTTTAAACTTAAAACTAGAAGAAAAAGTAAACCTCCTTGATGAAGTAGTAATCAATGCCAAAAAAAGCGAGAATGTAAAATCTGCCGTTACTGGTGTTACTTCAATCAATATCGAAGGCATCAAAAATATTCCTTTGGTTTTGGGAGAACGTGATATTTTTAAAGTAGCTACCATCCTTCCTGGTGTAAAGCAAACAGGCGAAGGTTCTGCAGGATACAATGTTCGTGGCGGAAAAGAAGACCAAAATTTAATTCTTTTAGACAATGCTTTGATTTATAATCCAGCGCATTTCTTTGGTTTTTTCTCTTCTGTAAATCCGTTTACCACAAAAAAAGCTAACATTTATAAAGGCAGTATTCCAGCTGAATTTGGCGGAAGATTATCCTCTGTATTTGACATTACTACAAAAAACGGGAATCCAACCAAATTTTCTGGAGAAGGCGGCATCGGCCCAGTAACCAGCAATTTAACGTTGAGCACACCCGTAATTAAAGACAAAGCCAGCTTGCTTGTTGGCGCACGAGGCACCTATTCGGGTTGGATTTTACGATCGTTAAAAAACGAATCGTTAAAAAACAGTCAAGCTTCTTTTTATGATGCCATTGTAAAATATAACCATAAGATCAATGAAAAAAACAATCTTGAATCGACTTTTTACTACAGCCGTGATGCTTTTAGTATTTCATCTGATTCTTTGTACAAATACAGCAATCGATTGATTTCATTAAAATGGGATCACACCTTTAATGAAAAAAACAGAGGCTCTTTGATTTTTACGAATAGTGAATACAAGTTTTTTATTGACTACAATAGCAGTGAATTAAAAGCATTTGATTTTGGGTATAAGATTAATGAAAGTCAAGCCATTTTGAAATTAAGCCATAATTTTAATGAAAAACACAAGTTTAACTATGGAATTTCAAGTAAACTTTACGGAATTAATCCAGGATATTTGAGTCCGAAAAGCCCACAATCATCACTCATACCCGTTGCTCTCGACAAAGAACGAGGCATTGAATCGGCAGCTTATTTTTCGGATACTTTTAAAGTAAATTCGAAATTATTAATTGATTTAGGATTACGCTATTCAACTTTTTCGGCATTGGGTGCAGCTACACAAAAGATTTACCAGGAAAATGTTCCTTTAAGTGATGCTACTGTTATAGAAACCAGAACGTACTCCAACAATGAAGCAATTAAAACTTATGGTGGATTTGAACCACGTCTCTCTGCACGCTATGTTATTGGTGATAATTTATCTTTAAAAGGAAGTTACGACAAAGCTTATCAATACATTCACCTACTATCGAGCAATACTACGCAATCTCCAACAGACACTTGGAAACTTTCTGATTTGAATGTTAAACCTCAAGTTGCGCAACAATTTTCTTTGGGGATATATAAAAACATTCCGAAACAAGATGTTGAAATAAGTCTGGAAGGATACTATAAAGCTTCGAGTAATTTTTTGGATTATAAAGTCGCTGCCCAATTGCTTTTGAATGAAAATATAGAAACCCAATTGCTTCAAGGAAAAGGGAAAGCCTATGGAATTGAATTCTTAATTAAGAAAAATAGCGGCCGATTAAACGGTTGGGTTGGGTATACGTATTCCAGAACTTTTGTAAAATTAGACAGTCCATTTAGCGATGAACGTGTAAACAATGGCTCTTATTTTCCGGCCAATTTTGACAAACCCCACGATATAAGTGTGGTGTTTAACTACCGTTTTACCAAACGTTATAGTTTGTCAAGTAATTTTATCTATCAAACCGGAAGACCAATAACCTATCCTATTGGCAGGTATACTTATGGAAATGCAGAATACACTTTATATAGTGATCGAAATCAATTTCGAATTCCAGATTATTATCGCTTAGATATTGGATTTAATGTAGAAGGCACGCACAAACTTAAAAAATTAGCACACGGTTTCTGGAACATTTCAATATACAATGTACTGGGAAGAAACAATCCGTACTCCATTTATTTTGTGACTGAAAACGGACAAATCAAAGCCTACAAGACCTCTATTTTTGCGATTCCAATTCCAACAATTACCTATAATTTCAAATTTTAATGGTTATGAAGAATATAAAATACATCCTAATGCTAACCGTAGTACTTTCGATACTTACGAGTTGTACCGATCCCTATATTTTAAAAACAACCAACTATGAAGAAGCTTTAGTTGTTGAAGCCACAATCACTAATGAATTGAAACATCAAGTAGTGAAATTAACTAAAACGTATCGCTTGGAAGAAACAGCGCCCACAACCGTTTCAGATGCTGTTGTAGTTATTAGTGATAATTTGGGTAATGATTATCCATTTGCAGAAATCAATGGAGTGTATCTATCTGTAAATGAATTTCAAGCACAACCAAATGCGGTATACCATTTAAAAATTATAACGGATGATGGCAAAACGTATGAGTCTTCTAGCGAAACATTGACGCATATAAATCCAATTCAAGACGTGATTCCTACTGTTGTAACGAAAGACGGTGTAAAAGGAGTGGAAATGGTTGTAAATAGCTTTGACCCTACAAACAGTTCGAAATACTACCGATTTGAATACGAAGAAACCAACAAGATTGTGGCGCCAAAATGGGTTCCTGTAAAAGGAGTTGGAACATTTGTATATGATCCTAATGGAAATTTAGGTGGAACTATTGATTTAATTCCAAGAACTACAGAAGCTAGAGTGTGTTTTAACACCAAAAAATCAGACAAAATTATTGTTACAAGCACTAATGACTTGTCGGAAGATCGTGTTGCCTTTCCTATTCGATTTATTAAAAGTACAGATTACACTATTGCCAATCGATACAGTATTATGGTTACACAATACGTTCAAAATTTGGCATCTTACACCTATTACAAAACCTTAAAAGAATTGTCGGGTTCTGGAAGTATTTTATCACAAAATCAACCTGGTTTTTTTGCAGGAAATATTAAGTGTATAGAGAATCCTGAAGAAAAAGTTATAGGATACTTTGAAGTGTCATCGGTCTCTTCAAAAAGAATTTTTTTCAATTACAATCAAGTTTTTCCAACCGATCCAATACCCAAATACCCTTATCAATGTGAAGTAGATCCATTATTACAAGATAACGACTTAAACCATTTTTTCAAACTATGTTTTGGAATGTCATTGGAATGTAGGGGTTCTCAATTGATAAGTGGTTTACAAAATAATCAAATGTGTTATTATAACAATGTAAACGATATTTACGAAGTATATGATATACAATGTGGCGATTGCACTTCTTTTTCATCTAATATAATACCTTCATTTTGGATAGATTAAAAAAAATATTATACGTTTTAGTTACCTTATTTAGCTCAATAGTTTGGGCGCAACAAACCGTTTCTACAACTACAAATGAAAGCCTGTTTCTTCATATAAACGGTTCTTCATTTGTTACGGGTGAAACTTTGTATTATAAATTATACTGCTTAAATCCAATGCATTTTACCCAGAGCAACATCAGTAAGGTTGCCTATGTAGCGCTTGTAAGTAGCGATAAAAAAGTAATTTTTAATCACAAATTATTTTTAGACAAGGCGATGGGACAAGGTGATTTCTTCATTACGACAAGTATTCCCACAGGAACTTACAAACTGATTGGTTACACCAAATGGATGTTAAACAACTCCGAATCATTTGAAACTGATATTACTATCATTAATCCGTTTCAAACGGCAAGTGAAAATAAAATCAATTCGAATAACAAAACCATTTCGCTTTTAGAGAAAAACAATCCTGAAAACAATATTCAACTTCCAAAAAAATCATTTGCAAATAGAGAAAAAGTAGATGTAAAAGTTACCCATTTATCTCAAGGTAATTATTCACTTTCTGTTAGAAAAGTTCAAGATTTACCTTTCATTAAGCCGTTAACGTCATTGGAATTTTCTAAGAAAGAATTGAATACCACTGTATCGTTTTCTGATTCAAATGTTATTTTACCTGAACTACGCGGTGAAATTATCTCAGGAGTTTTAACTTCAAAAAACAATCTGCCCGTAAATAACATATCCGTTGCACTTTCAATACCTGGAAAAACATTTGAGTTCAAATTAGTCAAAACCAATAAAGAAGGAAAGTTTCTATTTAATCTTGACAAACCTTACTATGAGCCCAATTGTGTGATTCAAGTTTTGAATAATTACAAAGAAGATTACACTATAACTTTAGACCAATCAGCAACATTTGATTTGACTTCTGTAACAATAGCAAACGATGTTAAATTATCTTCCGAATTAAAGTCAATTATTGAAGAACATTCCGTAGCCAGCCAGATTGAGAACACTTATTTTGAGAAAAAAGCAGATACATTATCCCGAACAATTCCTCAAGCATTTTTTTACCAACCCATTGCTAAAGAATATATTTTAGACAATTATACTCGTTTCCCTACCATTAAAGAAACCATCACCGAAGTTGTCAAAGAAATGCATTATTACAACAAAAACAATGTTTATTCGTTATATCTGAGTGATTACGATCCAAACACCGAAATTGAAGAACCACCATTAGTATTAATTGATGGTCTTTTAGTTCAAGACATCAATGAACTGTTAGAATATCCAGCGGTAAATATCTATAAAATTTGCGTGATCAATCAAGGCTATTCCTATGGAAATAAAACCTTTAATGGTGTAGTTAGTTTTATTACAAAAAAATATGAATACAACACCAATCTATCAGGCAGTTACATCATCAAAACCACTATTTCTAATCCATTAGCAAAAAAGAATTATTTCAAACCAGATTATTCAAACAAAGATTTTGAGAGAATTCCCGATTACCGATATCAATTATTATGGATGCCCGAATTGCTTGATAATAATCAAATTTCATTTTATACTTCTGACCAAAAAGGAACCTTTGAAATTGTTATTGAAGGTTTTACATCTGAAGGAAAACCAATATCTATTAAAGACTATTTTGAAGTACAATAAACACTGAAATTAAAAATAATGTGATTTTTTGTAACTTTTTTGCAACTCATTACGTATAACAACCTGAACACTTTAAAGAAAAGGAGAAAAATAAATGAGACAGCTCAAAATCACCAAGCAGGTAACTAATCGTGAAACTGCTTCCTTAGACAAATACCTACAAGAAATTGGAAAAGTTGATTTGATTACTGCTGATGAAGAAGTGGAATTGGCACAACGTATCAAAGCAGGTGACCAACGTGCTTTAGAGAAATTAACCAAAGCCAATTTGCGTTTCGTAGTATCTGTTGCAAAACAATACCAAAATCAAGGACTTACCCTTCCCGATTTAATTAATGAAGGAAATTTAGGTTTGATTAAAGCAGCTCAACGTTTTGATGAAACTCGTGGTTTCAAATTTATTTCATACGCGGTGTGGTGGATTCGCCAATCGATTCTTCAAGCACTAGCAGAACAATCTCGTATCGTTCGTTTACCCTTAAACAAAATCGGTTCTATCAATAAAATCAACAAAATGTATGCTTTATTAGAGCAATCTAATGAAAGACCACCTTCTGCTGAAGAAATTGCCAAAGAACTTGATATGACGGTTAATGACGTAAAAGAGTCTATGAAAAACTCAGGTCGTCACTTATCCATGGATGCACCACTTGTAGAAGGAGAAGATTCTAACCTTTACGACGTTTTACGCTCTGGTGAATCTCCAAATCCAGATAGAGAATTAATCCACGAATCATTACGTACAGAAATTGAGCGTTCGTTAGAAACTTTAACCCCAAGAGAAGCAGACGTAGTGCGTTTGTATTTTGGATTAGGTGACCAACATCCAATGACATTAGAAGAAATTGGTGAAACATTCGATTTAACTCGTGAACGCGTTCGTCAAATTAAAGAAAAAGCTATTCGTAGATTAAAACATACATCAAGAAGTAAAATCTTGAAAACATATTTAGGATAATCCTATACACGCAACAACAGTTTCAAAACTGTTCGTTTTTTGATTGATGATTGAAACTCCGGCTGATTACCGGAGTTTTGTTTTTTGTATGGGAAACAAAATCCGGTCAGTTCGCTTCGCTCGGGTTCCAGAGTTTTGTTTTTTGTATGGGAAACAGACTTCAACATTCAATATTCCAAGTTGAATATTCAAAATTCAAAAATTAAAGTGTATAATTTGTACCTTTGCAAAAAGATTGAATATTCAAAATTGAACAACGAATTTTGAAATCAACAAAACAACACTAACTACAATGAAGAATACACTTATCGCACCATCAGTTCTTGCAGCCGATTTTGCCAACCTACAACGCGACATCGAAATGATCAACAATTCTGATGCTGATTGGTTTCACATTGACATTATGGATGGCGTTTTTGTCCCTAACATTTCTTTTGGAATGCCCGTTTTAGAAGCTATTTCTAAACATGCAAAAAAAACCATTGATGTTCATTTAATGATTATTGATCCTGATCGTTATATTAAAACGTTTGCCGAATTGGGTTCTAATATACTCACCGTTCATTTTGAAGCTTGCACTCACCTTCACAGAACGTTGCAAGCTATTAAAGCTGAAGGCATGAAAGCTGGAGTAGCACTTAATCCACACACCAATGTTAATTTACTAGAAGATATAATTAAGGATATCGATATGGTTTGTATTATGAGTGTAAATCCGGGATTTGGAGGACAATCCTTTATTGAAAATACGTATAAAAAAATTAAAGATTTAAAAGAAATCATCAAAAGAAATAATGCTTCTACCCTTATTGAAATTGATGGTGGCGTGACCAACAAAAATGCAGCTCAATTAGTTGAAGCTGGTGCTGATGTTCTCGTTGCTGGCAGCTATGTTTTTAAAGCCGAAAACCCAACAAGCACAATAAGTGACTTAAAGAAAATTACATCCTTATAAAAAATGCTCCAGATGGAGCATTTTGTTTTAGTATTGGTTGATTAAATATTTTATCAAATCGGTCGTAGTTACTATTCCCACAAGCAATTCATCTTCAACTACGGGCAAGGCATGAAACTCACGTTTAGAAAGAATTTCGGCTACTTCCTTAATGGTTGTATCTGGAGCAACTTTAACCAGATTTCTTGCCATAACCTGCTCTACTGAAAACATATTATACACCGTAACATCTACTTCCATTTCGTCTTCATCTACAGCATCTGCAAAAGAAATCCGCAACAAATCGGTATAACTTAACATTCCCACAATCTTATTCCCATTCACTACTGGAATATGACGAATATGATGTTTTTTAAACAATTGCTCTGCTTTAGTTAAATCATCTGACAAATTTAACTTTATCACATTTTTAGTCATAATAGATGACACTGGTACTTTCTGTTTCATGACTTGATCTTTTATTGGACACTAAAGTTACAATTACAATAGCAACATAAATATGATAAAAGTCAGCAACCTATTAATTTATTGCTTGTGATTGAGCATCAAACTGACATTTTTATAGAGTTCAGGAAACTCTTGTTTGAATTGCTTTGGAGACTCAAAATAATGTTCAATCACAACAGCTAAAAATTCATATTGATTAGTATAGGCATATACCCTGAAGTAATTGGAATCAATCAATCGCTCTCTATTGGCAGGAATGAGTAAATCGTCTTGAATTTGACGAAACATTCTAGAAAAAATTGCATCACTTACATTGTCGTTTTTTGTCGCATTAAAATGTACGACATGACAAAATTCGTGTATCCCAAGATTGAGATTGTCATTATCAATTTGATACCCCATTTTAAAATCTTCCCAAGAAAAAACCACTATTCGCAACTGCGGATTGAATTCGCCTTTGTGATACACTTGATTAATAGTCGAATAATACGCCGAAGGATACACCATTATTTTGTCAATGATATCAAACAAATAGTCACGCATTCCAAAGGTTAACATAACCGCTGTGGACGCCACTAAAACCTTAACTTCATCAGTAATTATAAAACCTTCGTTACCTATAAATTCGTAATGTTCAATAAACGAAGCCACACGATGCTCGAAGTATTTTTTTTCTCGAAGCGATAACGATTTATAGAATGAGAATTGATTTCTTAAAATCTCAAACTGACTTAGCGGCAATCTATTTATCTTTAAATAATAATGAACATAAAATGGTTTTCCAAAAAGCAAACTATAATTGTATTCTGTAATAACGAATACAAAATCCAAAATCATGAACAAAACAAAGAGTGCTAAAGCTATAGTTAATATTGCAAATACATCCATTAAGAGCATCTATTCTTTTATTATTTTAAAGACATGATTCTTGCTACCCGAACTCACTTTAACAAAATAATTACCCGATTTTAATTCCGATAAATCCACTTGCACTTCTGAATCCATAGCTTTTTGGTCATGTACCAATTGTCCTAAAAGATTGTAAACACTTATGTTGTCTATTGTTTCATTACCTTTTACATGCAACTGAGAGGCTACTGGATTTGGTGCGTAAGTCAACCCTGTTAATTCAAATTCGGCATTACTCAAACTCACTTGAACGGTTACTGGTAAACGCGTAGTGCTTTCATATCCTCCAATTTTTTGAGAGGCATAATAAGTAGTTCCATTAACCAAAACAGTATTTAAAGGTAAAGAAGTAGCTGCTGCATTTTTATTTGCACCTGAATACCATTGAATATTTTGACCCGACACTACAACATCTCCTAAAGTAGCTCCGTAACTAAACGATTGTATTGTATTTCCATTTGGTGGTGGCGTTGCAGTTAGATTTACATCTACATTTGAAAGTACTAAAGGATCACAGTTGCCTTCTATATCCCAAACGGTGATTGTGTGTAATCCAAGAGGTACATTTGAAAAAATGTTGCTAGTTTGCTGAACACCTCCATCAAGACTATACTCATATGTTCCATATCCTTGACAATCAACAGTTACAGTTTGATTTCCAGCATTGTTTACAATGGAATACCCAATACCTATTGGTGATGCTGGACCAGATTGTAGTACTGTAAAATCAGTTGAGAATTGTACACAACCTAACGGCGAAGTACTGGTCATAGTAACAGAAAAAATAGTCGCAACATTATCTAATGATGGAGAAGTCAATAAATAAGTTGAACTTGTCGCTCCTATTATTGCCAATCCATTAGCATACCATTGATAAGTATAATTAACAGAATTCTGAGGAAGATAATTAGTGGTATTTACTGCCATTAAAACAAGGCTATTCAGAACGCTATGGGAACTAACATCTACACAAATGGCATTAGAACTTGCCGTTATAATTGGCTGTGGTCTTTGCTCAATTTGTGTGTAAAAATTAGAAATTCTATAACATCCTGATACATTATTGGTCACTCTAAACCAAATAGTGTGAGTATAGGTTTGATAATTCGATAGGTTCGTGATTGCGTTTATATCATTATAAGCACTTGCTTGATCGTTATAAAAATTTACTGTGAAATTGGAAGGACTTTGACCTCCTAAAATGGATGGAATTAATACATCTAAAGGATAGGAAGAATATCCATCATTTGCTCCATCAACATCACATGTAACAAAATTTGCAGGAATATAAACTTGTGGAGTCGTAACATTAATAGTTCCTGTCAATGTTTGTGTAGCACACCCACCTGTAGTTGTAACGGTAAAAGGAAATGATCCTCCTGAAACTGCAGGAGCACCATATATAGTAACTACCGAACCTAGTACTGAGGTTGTGACACCTGGCGGCAAACCAGAAACTAAAGCTCCAGTTGTGCCTCCACCAACCTGATACACTATATCAGTTATTGGACTATTCCAACAAACGGTTTGATTGGTTGTTGGAGGTGCTGAAACCAATGTAAGTGTAGATTGAGCGGTTACTGTTATATTCCCATTCAAAGACTGGTAACATCCTCCAATTGTCGTTATAGTATATGGATAAAATCCAGAAGTTGCTGCTACACCAGAAATAGTGACTGTAGAACCACTTATTGAAGCCGAAAAAGAGGATGGTAATCCTGTTACACTAGCGCCTGTTGCATTACCTCCAAACACATATACAATATCAGAAATTGGACTATTCACACAAACCGTTTGATTGATTGTAGCAGCTGATGAAACTAAATATAAAGTTGATGAAGGCGCAACGGTAATTGCCATCGTTACAACACTAGCACATTGATCAAAATCGGGAGTAAAAGTGTAGATAGTAGTCCCAAGAACCGAAGTATCTATAGTGGATGGCGACCAGGTACCTGTTATACCATTAGCTGATGTAAAAGGCAATACAGGAGCTGTTGCATATTGACAAATGGGCGCAATAGGTGTAAAAACTGGGATCAGAGGTGGATAAGCAATTATAGTAAAATTGCCTACACTATACTCACTAGTAATTAAGTTAACTACTCTAACATATATTGTTTGTGGATTTGTAATATTGAAATAGGAACTAGTATTTGAAATAGCATTAAAACCAAGATTAGCGTCAATTTGTGAGGTATAATAGTTGACCGTATAATCTGAAGGTGCTGAAGATTGCGCCGCTAAAACAATAGGAGTTTGTTGTGTTAGATCAAAATATTCAAAACCATCAGCATTACCATCGCAAACGACCAAATCAGGTAATGTTGGAATAATTGGATTAGAGACGACGGCAGCGTGTGCAAAACAACTTACAAAAAAAACAAGGTGTAGAATTGTACGAATTTTCATAGGAATGTATTTTTATCAAAGCTAAATAATTTATTTATAAGTTGATAGAAAAAAAATGCTTTTCACCATTAGCTATTTATTGCTTTTCACATTTATCGCATTATTATTTTATAAAATAAAAAACACGTAAAACTACGCATAAACAGTACAAAGAAAACTTTTACTTTTATACTTTATTCTGATTTAAGACGTTATAAAAAAAATCAACGCCATGAACACATATCTCATACAATCGCCAAATATTATGTATATCGGTTATGACGAAGTAGATCAAATACTTGAAATAGAATTCAAACTCAATGTAGTTCATCAGTATTTTGATGTTCCATTAGATGAATTTGTGGCCTTAATGAAAGCCGAAAATACCGAAGAATTCTACTTTAACTTCATCAATTGCAAGTATCATTATGATGCTTTTGATAATGTTTAAATGCAAAAAATGGATTCAATTTCATTGATCCCTAAAGCTCCGCTTTGAAAATAAAAGTCTCAAAAGAAATTTGAAAATAAATTTTAATTTCTTTTGAGACTTTTATTTATTCGTGACCGCGAAGGGAACAGAACCCCTATACTTATATAAATCCCAATATATCTTAAACCATTGAATTTATTGAAATTAATATAATTCAGTTTGTTTTATATTTGTTCAAATTGAAATAAATCTTCATTTGGCTGACTAAATACTGACTAAATACTTTATATTTGTTTTTGATAAAGAAAAAACAAATGGCTACGATAAAATTTTTACTTCAAAGCAAAAGCGAAACATCAAATATTTATGTGCGTTATTCCATTAACAAAACTACTGCATTAAAACGCAAAACAGGTTTCATAATTGATGCTAAAGAATGGAATTCCGACAAAGGGTTTCCAAAAGCAAGCAAAGAAGATTTAAAAATACTTAAATCAAAACTTGATAAATTAGCAATATATATAAATGATGCTTACAACGAAGGAATAAATAAAGGAATAGAATTTGATGGTGACTGGCTTCAACTTCAAATTAATCTTTTTAACAATAAAGTAGAAATTGTTGAACTTGATGTTCTAACCAATTATATTGACAAATTTATAAGCGAAGCACCCTACAAAATAAATCAAAAAAAAGAAGCAGGACTTAGTGATGGACGTATTAGAAATTTAAAGTTATTTAAAAACACAATTATCCGCTATCAAAAGGAAGCTTTGAACAATAAAAACATTTTAATCAAAGACATCAATTTACAATTTATTGAAAAGTACAAAGTGTGGTTATTTAACCAAAAATATTCTGTTAATTACGTAGGTAAGAATATTGACAACATAAAAACTATTTGTAATGATGCTTATAAAAATGATATTGAAACCTCACCTCAATTAAAAAACATAAAAAGTATTTCGGAAAACAAACCTCCCGAACAAATTATAATTTTAAGTGAAGAAGAACAAGAGACTATCAAAAACACTCCATTAATAAGAGAAGCACTGATTAACGCTAGAAAATGGCTTTTATTGGGCTGTTTAATAGGGCAAAGAGGTGGTGACTTACTGAATATAACCGAGAAAAACATCAAAGATTTGGGTGGAATGAAAATAATTGAACTCAAACAACAAAAAACAGGAAAACTCGTTGCAATACCGCTACTACCCAATGCTGTGGAACTAATTGAAAGCGGTTTACCTTATAAAATATCAATAGCACGTTTTAATGAATACATAAAAGATGTTTGCTTGATAGCAGGGCTAACTCAAACTATTAAAGGAAGTAAATCAGTAACAAAAAAAACAGGAAAAAAAGTAATCTCTCAAAGAACTGGCAAATTAATTGATGAAAAAATAAAATTGAATGTTGTTGGGGAATATAAAAAATATGAATTAGTTACCTCTCACATTTGTAGACGTTCTTTTGCAACTAATTTCTATGGACGAATTCCAACACCAATACTAATGAATATTACAGCACATGGAACAGAAAAAATGTTTCTAAGTTATATTGGAAAAACAACTTATGATAATGCTTATCAAATGTTGGAATATTTTAGCAAGTTAACCCCTAAAGAAAAAAAGCCCGTGATGGAGGTTGTTAAAAGCAATGTTAGTTAAAAAATAGTAAAATTTTGAAGTAAAAAATGAACTACGAAAAAATATACACCGATTTTTATACAAAGTACTATAACAAAGCAGAACTTTTGATAAAACATTTTTTTATCAAACGCAAAAAACAAAAAAGAACCTTTGGAGATACATATAACTCAATTCGGTTGTATATAAGTGATGATTTTAAAAGTAGATATGGTCTTGAAAACAACGAATTATTGGCAGAATTATATTTGCTTTTTAACAAGCGTTATAATTTTTATGAAACCGATGCTGAACAAGAGATTTTTAGAAATGAATTGAAAGATGCTTTCGAGAAAGTTGATGGTTCAAAAATTCCTAAAGACTACAATTACATTAAACTCATAAAAAGTATTGCAATAATTGAAGTAGTAAATGAGATTGCAAGATTATTATCTAATAACTCTCGATTGATAGAGATGATGTATCAATTAAATGATTTTGATGATTTTGAAATACGATACCACAGAGGTTTACTTTTAGACCATACACCTATATTTAAAAAATTGCACCGAAAAGCATATCCTGATTTTTATATAGAGAATAAAGGATTAGGCATTTTTATTGAACCAAACAACGAAGAGTTTATTTTATCATTGTTTAAAAGTATAGAGATTTACAATTGCTTTGTAAAATATCAAAAAAATTATATTGATCATTTTTACACTGATTATTCTTATCTTAAAAAAAGATTGGAAAAAGAAAAACTTATCCATTATCATACAGACAATGATTTTATGAAATTTATTTTTTCAGATTTAAAGTTAATTTCTGAGAAAAAATATAATGACTATTGTGTTGTTGGAAAATTAAAATCATTAACAAAAAGCTACAGTACGCATAGAGAAAATAACTTCAATATTGTCTTTGAAAGTATTTTATAACGATTCATTGGGGTTTATTTTTCCATAATGGGAAAAAACAAGCCCTAAATGGGCATTCATACAGATACACCTTTGTACTAATAAATCTTAAATATTAGTACAATGAATGCACCAATTTTATTAAACGGAATTACAGTTGAGGAACTTGCACAAGCATTAGTACCGTTATTGCAACTTCAAAAAACAACAAATCAATCTAACAATGAGCCACAAAGCGAACTTTTAACTCGTTCGGAAGTTTGCAAACTACTATCGATTAACAAAACCACACTTTGGAAACATACCAAATCGGGTAAACTTAAAAGTTTAGGATTAGGCAATAGAGTGTATTACAAGAAAAGTGAAGTGTTGCAAGCGGTTAAACATTTGAACCCGTAGCATATTTCTAAATATTCCTCTGATAACTTCAAAAAAATCATTGCAATGAAATTGGACAACCATTACAATCATTTACTAGCATATTATTTAGGAATCATTTTGCGAAGTAGAACAATCTGTTCAGATTGTAAACTCAAATCGCAAACAACTATGTGGTAGACATTCATTTTTATTGCAATTTTTATTGCAATTATATGATTGATTGACATTGATAAAGCACAAATTCAAGAAAAAAATGGGCTTTTAGCGTTAATGTTACGTATGATTAACGATAAATTGAAAAAAGTGAAATGGAAAATTATTTGTATACATGTGGATATTGTAACAAGGAGTACAAACCCAATAAGAGACAAAAACAAAAATACTGTAGCGATAGTTGCCGAGTAAGAGCCTTTAATATACGAAAAGCAAACAGCAGTAGGTTACCCTCAAAAAAAGCACCTAACAAAATTGAACAAATGAGTTTTGCAGGAGTGGGAAATACAGTTGCAGGGGTTGTAGCTGTAGATTTAGCAAAAAGTTTATTTACAAGAGAAGAAAACAAACCTGCTACAAAAAAAGATTTGAAAAATCTTCTTAATTCATTAAAACAAAGATACTATCCAATTCTTAATATGCCTATCAGATTTGATGGCGCAAAACCATATTACGACTTGGAAACAAATAGACTTGTCTATTTTACAAACTAAAAATTGCAGGACAAACAATAGCTTATTTTAATTACACAATATTTAGTCAAACTGACTAAAATATTTTTAAAAAATTTAAGGTTACTTTGCATAATCGAAAAAGTTGTATAAAATTGTATATATTTACTTGTTATAGCCAATTTTTCAAAACGTATCATCTGTAAAACGACAATTATGATTATAGGAACTTTAGTTAGAAATTTAAAAACTTATGTCGGAATAAATTATATACCAATAACATATGGTCAAAATTTTTGTGGAATTGTTGGAAACAATGGAATTGGAAAAAGCTCCGTTTTAGAGGCTCTTGACAGTTTTTTTAACGGTCGTACATGGAATTATAACGTGGTAACTAAGAAAAGTGGTTTTACAACAACTAGACCTCACATAGTGCCTGTTTTTATGATAAACATAGTACCCGACGTTTTAGTTAATTTTGAAATTGCAAAAAAGTTGAGTGACTATGTTTGGGAATTGGAAGAAACTGACATTCTATCTCAAAACAGAGAACAATTTAAAACCTTTGCTGAACAATTATTGATTATTAAAAGAGAGCACACTAAAGACAATACACTAATTCTACCGTTAGGCTATTCTTATGATAACATTCCGAACTTAAGCATTTTCAACACAAAAAAACTCGGTGAATTGTTTGTACAAGACTTTGATAAAACATTCCAACTTGTTTCGGACGAAGACTTAAAAATATTCGAACCATTAATTTTAGAACTTAAAAATCTTTTTGAGTTTATATATATCCCTAAAGATATTGATCCTGAAAACTTTACTCAATTGGAAACTAAAGAAATCCAATCTCTCATGGGCGAAACATTAACAGAAATTGTTGAAAAATGCGTTCCTCAAAATAAAATTCAAGAAATAAATACTAATTTAAATCAATTCGTCGATTCACTTGCAACAGTTCTACAAGATTATTCATTTAGAACTGGTGGAGAAAGACAAGTTAATTTAAGAAAACACGACGTTTATAAATTGATTGTTGAAGCATATTTTAAGATTAGAAAATTGCACAAAAAAGAAGGAACACATTGGCTCGAAATGTCAGTTTTGAGCTCTGGCGAAAAGCAAAAAGCAATTATCGAGTTAGCATATCACTTTTTAAAATCTTATCGATCAGAAACAAAAAAAATTGTATTAGCCATTGATGAGCCTGAATCGTCATTACATATGTCAGCCTGTTATGACCAATTCAATAAACTTTATGAAGTAAGCTCTTTATGTAAACAACTCTTATTTACTACGCATTGGTATGGATTTATACCAACTGTAGAAGACGGTTGTGTGAGTGTTATATCAAAAAATGATGGAAGCCATGTTTTTGATTTAGTAAGCGTAAGTTCTTATAGAGAAACTGTCAAACAAACAATCCGAACTTCTAAAGGTAAATTACCGTATGATGTCAGATTAAAAAGTATTAATGACTTTACTCAATCAGTTGTAACAAGTATTCTTTCCAATGAACCATTTAATTGGTTAATTTGTGAAGGATCTTCTGAAAAAATATATTTTGAAAAATATCTTTCTGAGATTAAACAGGAAAAGAAACTCAGAATTATTCCTGTTGGTGGTGCAACAGAAATAAAACGTATATATAACAATTTGCAAGTTGCATACGAAGATTTTAAAAAGGAAATACAAGGAAAAGTAATTTTAATTTCTGATACTGATTCAGAGCTCGTTCAATATCCGACGAGGGATGAATTAAAAAACCTAATGTGCTACCGTATAGTAAATGTTGAAAAAGAAAGAAAAACAAATTTAGTCAAGATTGATTCAAATCCAGTTTCTCCAAAAACGGAAATCGAGGACGCACTAAATGGAAAATTATTTTTTGAAACGCTACAAACATTTGAAGAGCTATATCCAGAGTTAGAAAATATATTAAAAGACATTCAAAACCCTTCAGAAGAATCAACTTATTTCTCATTAGACTTATCTCCGAGTAAGCAAAAAATTTTAGAAGACTTTTTTAATTCTGACAACAACAAATTTGATTTTGCAAATCGATATGTTTCCAGCTTAACAGATAAATATTCAGTTCCTGACTGGATAGACAAAATCAAAAATCTCTATTAAAAAAACTGGCTATAACAGCCGTTTCAAGAAATGGCGTGGCTTGGGATTTATCAGAAATTGGAAAGGTTTTTAATTTAAAGTTTTAATTATATTTGTAAAGGCTTGGTCTTGGTTCATTGCCACTTATTGAAGCCGCGAAACGTTATGTGACATTTTAAAAAAAATCAAAAAAAATGATTATAAAATTACCTACCAAAAAAGGAAGTCCTAATTCTAATCCTGAAATTGACTTTAAACAACTTGTTGTAATTGGTGCAAATGGTTCTGGTAAAACAAGATTTGGTTCAAACATCGAACAAAGTTATAATGAAATCACACATAGGATATCTGCTCAAAAATCTCTAACAATGCCTGATTTTGTAAGTACTAAATCAAAAGAAGTAGCAGAAGGAGAATTTCTTTATGGTGGTTGGGGTGCAAGTTCCGCAGATGCTGATTGGTATAAGAAACATGGCTGGCTACAAGGACGTTGGGGCAATAATATTAATACTTTTTTACTTAATGACTTTGAAAAACTCATGGTTTTATTACACACTGAGGAATATGAACAATCATTAGACTATAAAGAAAATGGTGGTCAAAAACCAAATACAAAATTAGATAGAATTCAAAAGATTTGGGAATCGGTTTTGCCACATAGAAAATTAAGCAAGAAAGCTGGGGTAATTGAGACTTTTCCAACAAGTAAAGAAATGAATACTTATAATGCGTCTCAAATGAGTGATGGTGAAAGAGTGATTTTTTATTTAGTCGGTGAAGTTGTTTGTGCACCTAAAAATTCAATAATAATTATTGATGAACCAGAAATGCATATTCACAAATCTTTAGTAAAAAGTTTATTTGACTCAATAGAAAATGAAAGAACCGATTGTGTATTTGTATATTTAACTCACGACATTGATTTTGCATTTACAAGACAAAATGCAGTTAAAATATGGTCGAAATCTTATGAAGATAACATATGGGATTATGAGTTTTTAAACGACGAAATGCCTATCCCAGAACAACTTTATCTAGAAATCTTGGGTAGCAGAAAACCTGTCATATTTATTGAAGGAGATAATAGTAGCATTGATTATGAAATATATGAACAAGTATATTCGGATTATACTTTAAAACCATTAGGTAGTTGTGAAAAAGTTATCCAATCAGTAAAATCATTCAACGAACAAAATTCATTTCATCACATCAATTCTTTTGGTATCATTGATAGAGATAGGCGTCAAGATTCAGATTTAGCGAAATTAAATTTGAATAATATTTGGGTTTTAGATGTCGCAGAAGCTGAAAACTTACTTTTAATTGATGTCATAATTAAAGAAGTTGCTATACATATGGGTAAAAAAGAAGAAGAAGTTCTTGCTAAAACAAAAGAAAACTTAATTTCTTATTTTAAATCACAATTAAACTCTCAAATTCTATTACATTTTAAAGAACTTTTAAGAAGAAAACTTTTAAGTTTAACAAACTTTGAAGAAAAGAACATTTCTGAAGTCATATCTGAAATTGATAATATTTATCAAAATGTAGATAAACAAACTTTGTTTGACAATGTAAAAGAAGAATTTGAAAAAGTTATTGAAAATAACGATTATGATTCTGTAATAAGATTATTTAATTTTAAAAAAGCTTTAATCCCAAATTCAAAATTATGTGAATTGATAGGCATTAAAGATAAAGAAGAATATAAAAAATTAGTTATTACCATTCTAAAAAAGAATAATCAGTCTAGTCAAAATATTAAAGAAGCAATAGATAAAAAAATCATAAAAAACGTCAAATAACAGCGGTTTAGGTTAATAAAACCCGTAAAGCCTTTATTTTATTGATATTTTTTAAAATAAAATTCATTTGGTACAACATAGGTACAACAAATCAATGATTTCCTACCTTTCAAAATATTTTCGTTTCCAATTAAGCAGTTCAACACTTTCTTTCAAGGGAAAATTTACTTCATTAACAAGAAATCCGAGAAAATCAACATAAGATACCACCAAGCGTTTTTTTGTTAGTTCATCTATTACACTTTTCATTGTTTCTCTTGTTGGTGTATGTGAAGCAGGGTCAGTAATATTAATGCCTTTAAGTCTTCTTAAAATATCATTTATAGGTTGTGTAAATGTGTTTATGTAGGGATTAACATTTGGGTCGGGTACACCGTTTGGAAATCTTGTCCCTTTTGATGCTGATAATAATTCGTTTAATATTGGTGTTTCATTCCAAACAACTGCCACTAAATCAATTTCTGTGAAAGAGAGTGATGATTGAATTTTTTTTAAACTGTCTTCGTTAGCCCAAAGTAACACAACAACTGTATTTTCGTCTGTAAAAGATGGGTTACTATTTGATAAGACTAAATTAATACCCGTTGTTTGTCCAGCTGTGGGAAAATTAGGAATAGAAAAACCTCTGTTTTTTTTTAATTGATTGTTTAAATCTACACCCTGTCCATTAGAAATTATGTCTAAAGCTTGACTAATATAGTTTGGTGGATTATCAAGAATTGAAATACCTGTTACGACAAATTTTATATTTGAATATCCCTTTTCTGTAATAATAGAGAGAGCTTTTAATAAACCGTTCTTTATTGCTTCTGGAAAATTATTATTTGTTGGTTTAATGTAATAAACGGTATTTCTCATTGTCGTGATTTTATAATTACTGAACTCTCTTTCTTAATTATTCAGTTAATCTGTTTGTTTCCTTAAATACATTAATCAGTTCCTTTTCTTCATTGAAGTTGATATTAACTCTTTTAGTTGCATTAATACCATTTCCTTTATATAAACTAAAAAGAGTATTTTTTGAGACTTTTTCTTGAGTATGGTTATACTCAATACAATTCCAATGACTTCCATAAGATGAGTATGTACTCCAAAAATAACCTGTAAACAAAGGTTTTTTATTATCACAGATAACAAACTGAATACCACTTTTCATTGATGGTTTTAAGCTTAATATTTTATTTGTACCTGATGCAGATAATTCAATCTTATTATCTTTCAGATTTAAACTTATAATCTCTGAATCTTTTATCAGTGGATTAGAATTTATTTGATTCTCATTTACATCGAATTTTCCTGCATATATAAATTCTTTATTAATAGTATCATATCGAGCTATTTCGGAAATGCTCTTTAAACTCAAAGTATCTAAGTTTTTGAAATCTTTAATATCCGAAATTGCTATACCTTGGTTACTATTTACTCTTTCTTTTAATAGATAAATTTCTATCGAATGATTATTATTACTATCACACGAAATAAAATTTAATGCGATAAACAAAATGAATAAAAATTGAAAGGTTATTTTGTTATGGATTCTTTTTTGGTTCATAGTTTAAGAGTTTAGGTGTTTTGTTATCAGGATAATAACCTTTTAATTCTGCTGTTGTAAAAATACTCGGCTTGTTAGTTCCATTTTTTGAATAAAAATAATCAGTCCCTTTATTATCTGTACCATAAAATACTGCGGAATGGTCGCCAAAAGACAAGACAGTTTTTCCAAAAACGGCGTCCTTCGTAGATTTTATTTCTTTAAAACTACTCTCAAATTTATCATCTGATTTTGTCATAGGATCAAAAAGACTTCCTTTAAATCCTGCTGTTTCAGAATTTATTTCTTGACCTTGAACAGTTGCAATAGCTGCGCCATGACAGTTGTAAGCATCTGTTTTAGGGTCAAAGCCTTCAGTCGTACTTGATTTTTCAATTGACCTGGTCATATTATTATCTAAAAGAATAACATTACCCTCCTTAAATTCAAAATTTTTATCAGTAACTACAACACCATATTGTTGTTTCAGCTTTTCGGGAGTATCCCCTTTTTCAACGTGTAGATTTCCATTTTTATCTGGTTCAAAATCTGCAACTTCTGGGGCTTTTCCAGTAGGGTCATTAAATCTTATGGGGTTATTTGAACAAAAGTTATATGGTGACCATCCGGGAAACTCTTCACTTAAAGGGTCATACCGTATCCAACGTCCAGCAGTATCACCAGTTGGTTGGGCATCAACATCAAGTGAATCAGTAATAATTCTGCCAACAATTTCTTTTTTGTCAACGTGCCAACGCATTGTACCGATTGTAACAATACTATCGAGGTCATGAACCTCTAAATATTTTCCTTTACTCAAAGTGGCAACAGGGGCTTTGCTACCGTATTTTGCAAACGGATTTCCTGCTTGAATATTTTTTTCTCTTCTTGCTTTCTCTTCTTTAGAAAGTTTTTCTTTTTCCTGTGCAGAAACTGTTCCGATTGTGAACAAAAGAAAAATTAAAAAATAGTACTTCTTCATAAGAATTAGTTTTTGTTAAAGGTATTCAATTTTTTGTTTTCGTATTTACTACGTTCTTCTTTTAAAGATACCAACCAATTCAGGTACATATCTTCGGGCATATTTCTATAACCGATTTCGTGAATATGTGCATACTCTTTCTGTAAATCTTTAAATAGTAAATCGTGCTTGGTTTTATCTTCAATCTTTTCGATTTGCTTAAAATGTGTTTCTGCCCTTAAAATTAATGCAGTCGCAAAGTTTGGATATAGTTTTATGGCATCTTCGCAACACTTCAAAATAAAAGTTCCATCGTTATCAGGAAACTTTACATTGTAATTATTTGCTAAATCTACAAGAACAAGTGCAATGCTTTCTTTATTATTCAGAGCTTTCATATAAACACCGTTTGTAATTGCGTCTATATGAACAAATCCTGACGCCATTATCCAAGCATCATTTGGAAAAATACCACTTGTAAGCTCTGTATTATACCACCCGTCTTTTTTACTTCTATGTTTTATATAAACGTGATTAGGTGCTAATGATAAATTGGCATCAATTCCAATTTCTTCACATAAGATTTTATATAAATATGGCATTGAATGACAATTCCCCTTGTGTGTTCTTATTAATTTTGAAACAAAAAGATTCTCTGGGGTGGTATGTCCAAAAACATCATTAAAGTCATACCCAAATGGTTCATACTTGTAAATCTTACCTTGTATATCAATTGGAATAGTATCACATAAAATTGAAAATATTGAAGCTCTTTTATTTACAACCTCTTTATCACTTTCTTCGTATTCAAGTTTTTTATTATTTGTAATAGCGGTACTTAATGAGTGTAAGTACGACAATCTGCTATTTATATAAATTGTGTCTAATTTACCCTCTAAATAAGCGTTCTCAACAGAAAAAACAGCTTTTTTGAAACTATAATTACTTTCGTTATTAATCATGCTATTTAACAAAGTATAACTTTCTTCAAATAGTTTTTCTTTATTTTGAGCAATGACACAAAACTTTGAAAACAGCAGTAAAAGAATTAGTAAATTGCTTCTTCTCATTATGATTTATTTTGTTTATCCATTTTATTTTTAGCATCATTTAGGGCTTTTGTCAAACGTTTTAATTGCTCCTTTTCCTTTTCATTATCTTGTTTATGTTTTTCATTTTTAAGAGAACCCAACCATTTTTCATAAGCTTCTGCCGGCATTTGTTGATAGCCTAATTCATCAATAACTTTATATTGCTTTTGCATTTGCTCTAATATATCTACTGCTTTTGGATAGTTTAGAATTTTCTCTCTACCTTCTTGTGTTTTTGTATCAATTCTCAACACTTCGACAACATATTTTAAATGTTCAGTATTATAGTTTGCCTTAACCATATTAGCATTTATGCTGGTTGGATATAATTCAAGTGCTTTATTAATCACTTTCTCCACAAATTCATCATAACCGAATTTATGCAAATATCCACTTGCTAAATCTGTATAGAATTGTGAAAGCATTTGCTGTTTGGATAAATTCTGCATATAAATTTTATTCTGAATTGCTTCCGCTCTTATATAACCTGAATCTAAAATAAAAGACGGAACTGTAAGCATTGCATTTGTGAGTTCAAGATTATACCATTTTCCTTTTTCATCTTGGAATTTGATATACGAATGATTTGGAGAAAGTGATAAATATGCTTCTGCACCAATTGCTTCTGCAAGTGTTAAGTAAAGTAATGGCATCGAGTGGCATTGTCCACTATTAGTTTTAAGGAGTTTAGTAACAAACATTTTTGACCAATTTTCCCTACCCCAGTAATCCTCAAAATCGTATTTAATTGGAAAATGTTTTTGTTTAAACCCTTTCACTTCCATAGGTTTTGAAAAGAACTCAAATAGTACAAAATTCTTAGCAGTGTTACTATTTATGTCAAAGTTCTTTTCATTCATTTTAGCCATAATAAACTCAGCAGTTTCTTTAATCGTTCTGTCGAATTCATCTTTACTAAGTTTATTTTCAAAATAAGCGTTTTCAATATCGAAATTCACATCTTTTACAGAGTAGTTCTCAATGTTTAGTAAGAGCATTTTATCGTAAACTTCTCTGTAAAATTCTGCTCCTTTCTCATTTGAATGGGAGGGTAAATTATAACTTGATGAACTGGTAACCTCGTTAATGTCATTTTTAACTTGGTTTAGTGTTTCAATCCTTTGCTTTTCATTTTGTTCAACCTCACGCATTATTAATTGATGTTGTTGAGTTTGTCTAACATCAATAAATTGGTTTGTTGGGTTTGGTGTTACATTTCTGTTGTTAGGATTAGTATAATTTTGGTTAGAATAGTTCGGGATTTGCGGAGCTTGTGGAACTATCGGTAAGTTTACCTGTCCAGATACTGCATTTGAGAGTATAAATATGAAAATCAGTATATTATTTCTTATTGTCATTTAAAATTAGTTATAAAGGCGCAAATTATACTTTTAATATGAACTGTCAAATCGTGCGCGAATGTACTGTTTCTAATGTATTAATATTACGGTTTTTCCGCAATTATTGTTAAAATTTTCGTACTAAAAATGTAATGCTTGCAAATATATATATTTTAACATATAGGAGTATAACTCCTATGTTTAATTTTTCAAATGCACTCAATTTTGTGTGTGCGAAAAAAAGTAGATAAAATATTCTTAATTGCCTTTGGCGAAAATCTCAAAAATATTAGGGAACGAAAAAATATTACCCAAGCTCAACTTGCAATAGACTGTGACTTTGATGTATCGGTTATTAGTAGAATTGAACGTGGTGTTGTAAATACTTCCCTATCAAATCTAAAATTAATATCGAAAGCACTGGGTGTTGAAATAAAAGAATTATTTGATTTTTAATCTACTCATAACTTTATAGAGGGTAGTCAGGCAAATGTTTATTTCTTCTTCAAATTATAATTATCGTCAACAGTATAATTAGTTTTAAGTTTTAGACCATCTAAGCGCTCAAAAATATACTCTAAAATTGCATCATCATACTCTTGAGCATAGTCGAGAATTGTTGTGTCCCACCAATTATTAATAGCTTTTTCAATTATTTTAAAAGTAAACTCAAGAGTTAAGTCGGATAAGGAAGTATCTGCCGGAACAGCGAAATGAATAATTTGATTTCTAACACGCCCAAATTTATTATATAAATCAATTGGTTCAATCTTATATCCAGTTGCAGCCCAAAGTCGGTCTGGCAACTCTGAATACATAATCGTTTGACCGTGCTCAATTAAATCTTCAATTTTAATATTACCGTCGGCAAGATTCGCCTCTTTAGGAATTTTAGTAAAAACTAATAAGGGGTGTTCTTCTACAATTTTTGATTTAATTAAAATTTCAAATCCATTAGCAACATGAACAAGCCCCATAGCATGAGAATAAGGAACACCATGTTCAGAAAAAGTTGCATTTACAACTCCTTTTGCAACCATAGCTAAACCAAAATCTCTCATTTGAGAAGCCATTTTAAATTTATCCTTAATTGCTAAATGATTATTTTTCCCGTTTAAGCCGTGAAAAAAACCCAACGTGTATGCTTCAATTGCGCTTCTATGTCTTCGGAAACCTTGTTGACTTTCTTCTAAATTTGAAATAAAATTTTCCAAATCAAAATTCAATAATTTGTTCTTTCCGTTTTCTAATCCTTTCTCATAAGCACAAGAAGCACATTTATGACGCTCAAAACTACCTTGACTTATTGGTAAGTCTTTAACTATCAAATCCGAATCCGAATGATCTTTATTACAAGCCATATTTATTCTTCAATTTGATTCATTATCCAATTTGTCCAGCCTACTATTGTTGATGCTCTTCTGTAATATGTTGAATCAGAACCAACATTGTGCAATTTTGATTTTTTCATTATTTCAACAATACTATCTTTACTTGGCATCTCTACATTTTGAAGGTAAAGTTTCAAGGTTTCTTTAAAAGCCAAATGAGAAATAATAAGCTTGACAAACTCTTTCTGCCTGTCAACTAAGTTTAAATTAAAAACTTGATTGCCTTTAGCTGTTAAGAAACAACCTATTTGACCGCTTAAAGGATCTTTACCAATCTCTATCAACCCTAAATATTTTCCCGCATTGGAATAGTAATCCGTTTGTCTTCCGTCAAAATCATAACTCTGAGTTATATCTTCTTTTGTGATAAATTCTTTTTGTTTAAGAAGCTCACAAAGATTGACAACTCTTTCAAAATTGTCAGCTTGTGGGAAAGGTATTTCTGGTTCTTTTACTACTTGTGTTTTGTCTAAAATTTCTTGGATTGTCTCAATATTGAATGCACCATCTTGGACAGCATATTTTTTATGCTTAATCAGAACAAGAGAATTGTAATGGTTTATATTTGTAAAAGCATATTCTCGAAGATGAAAAATACCGTTTGTATAAGTCAAAAATATTGGGCGAACCTTTTTTTCTATTTTTCCACTCCAAAGCTTGTAAGGATAGTAGAGTTGTCGTACAAGAAAATCATCTGAAATATAATTTTTAGCTTCAATTAAATTTAGAGAACTGTCGCCCTCATAGCCACCATCTATTTCAATTTGTGAGTTCCCAACATTGATTTTAAACAAGCCTTTTGACGAATTAATATCAAAACCAAATGATGATGAACTCATTCGTCCACTAACCGTTGGTAATAAATTCTCTTCCTCTGTAAAGTCGTGAAGAATTTTTGACACAAACGCACAGTTTATTGCAGTTGCTTCACTTGTTATATCTCGGTAATCTAAACTTTCTAAAAATGTTGGAAATTCAATCGGTGTAATTTCAATGTCGTCTGTATTAAAATCACTAAAGGTTTCAAAAGTTCCTATTACATAACCACCTCTTGAAGTTGGTAAAATAGATAAATTGTTGTCTGAAAATAGTTTAGGGAGTTGTGATTTGTGATCAAACTTTGTCATCAATCTTGCTTCTCTAAACTCATTTATATGCGTAGATGAAATTATTGTATGACCGTCAGTAGAAATTTTATCTACAATTTTATATTTGTCAAATATTTTTTCCCAGGCAACATCATTTTTAGACTTACTCATAATTTCTTATTAAAACTTCGTCAATTTCCCCACGGTCAGCCCCATTTGAGTTTATTGCACGATTAGCTTTTACAATACTAATTTTATAATCCTTGTATTGTTCCTTTATAAATTCTGCGGATGAATTGGAAAGCAAAAATTTTACACCTTTTTCATTAAGTTCGTCGCAAGCTTTTCTTAAATCAATTTGATTATTCTCATTCCAACCACCCTGAACATATCCTGTAAAATTTGAACTTTCAGAAATTGGATGATATGGCGGATCTAAATATACAAATGATTTTTCGTCTGCTACTTTAAGTATTTCGGAATAATCACCACTTTTAATGGTAATTTTATTTGAGTTCAAATATTTATTAACGGCTTTTAATGTAGGCTCATTAACAATATTTGGATTTTTGTAACGTCCGAAAGGTGCGTTAAATTCTCCAGCATTATTAACTCTGTAAAGCCCGTTAAAACAAGTCTTATTTAGATAAATGATTCTTGAAGCACGCTGAACAGAAGTTAGATTTCTAAAACCATCTGTTCTATCTAAACCACGTAACTCGTAAAAATAATCAGCATTGTTATCGTGTATTTTTAAATCTTCAATCAGTTCTTCAAGATTGTCTTTAATTACTTCATAGACATTTATTAATTCTGTGTTGAAGTCATTAATTATGGCATTTTTAGGCTGTAAATGAAATAAAACTGCGCCCCCACCAATAAACGGCTCAATGTAATTATAAGTTTGAATATTTTTTGGCAAATGCTCTAAAATCGTAGGCATAAGTTGTCTTTTACCTCCAACCCATTTTAAAAAAGGAGCAACTAATTTATTGGTTTTTGCCATTTTAAGTTTTTGTCTATTGCGAAATATTTTCGCATGCAAGATAAGAATTTTAAGTCGAAATGACCAAACTTTTTATAGGCTATCTATTGGTAATTATGGTTTAAATGTGTATAAATATTATTTGAGAAAAAGCCAAGTTGAGTTAATTTTTGTCGTGCAAAATTTTTGGTTTCTTTATCAAAGAGAGCAGAATATTTGCTTTTGATTATTGATTCTTCAAAACTTAAATCAAGCCTATTTGCTTCAGTTGCTTTTTGTAATCCGGATTGAATTAATTTTCCATCATTAGAGTTTGCTAATTTTTTGGCAGCAATAACTGGTGTATGCTTTCTAACGAGTTCATAGGCTAAGGCAATATTAACACCTATTTTAATCTTTTCAGTTTCAGCTATTTTTCTATAAATTTCCTCATTAAAATCTTTCTCTAAATCTAAAATTTCAATATCTTCAACTTTATCGATATTATTAATTTGTCTTATTTCCACTTCGGATTGAACTGTGCTGTTTTTCAATAAGTTTTCAAATTCCTCATTAAACTGACTTACAATATTCTCATCCTTAATGCAGAGGATATTTTCTCTATTAAATCTTCTTGCTTTTACCGTCCAATTATATGAGCCAGTAATTACAATTTCATCATCGATTATACAAAACTTATGGTGCATTATATAATCATAACTAAATGAATTTGAAAAGCGTAAATTATTTTCAAAAGATTTGATTCCTTTTAGTTGTGAATTTATATTATCATTAAAAAGTATAACTGTTATTGCAACCTTACTATTCTTCTTTTCTAATAATAATTTGGATAATTCAGGATCGGTAAACCAAGCTACGGCAATCTTTATTGATTTTTTGGAGTTATCTATTTTCTTATATAAAAAATCGAAAATTTCTCTGTTTTTTTTGAACTCAATCATTGTTAAACTTTTTTAGTCGCTATTAAATCCTCTGCTGTATGCAGTAGCATTTTAATAAACAATTGTCTTTTCTTTGAATTTGTATTTCTCAATAACTTTCAAAGCTTCAATTAATAAATATATTTTATTGGCAATTAGGCAGAAATATTTTGAATTTTTAAATTCTGTCATAATTCCAACTAATCTATAATCTACTTCGGTTTGTCCAGTTGAAGGATTTGTATAAAAAAGCAATAGCCATAAACCACAACCACTAATGCCGTAAAAGTGAGTATCAATTTTCTTTTCAGTGTTGGTTTTTATATCAGTTCCCTTTCCTTGCATATCAACAATCAGGTAATCTTTTTTATCATACTTATATTTTTCATACCTGTTTTCTTTACTGGCGCTTGTGAGGTAAAAAGTAGCTCCAGTATCAAATGGCTCATTCTCTTTGGTTATGTTTTTTTCTGGATAACCTACAACACAATAATTCATTGCATAAAATAGATTATGGTGACTTCTGATTTTATCAATTTCCAATGGAATATATGGTTTTGACATAGGCTCTATCATTTGTTTATCAATTTTGATATAAGCCAAATCAACTCCTTTACTTTTATCTATATCACTATACTTTATCTCACCTAAAAGATTAATGAAGCTTCCTTTATTAACTCTAATGTATAAATCTTCACTCTCATTTTTTTCAAACAAATCAACAACGTGCGAAGCAGTAAAAATAAAATATTCATTGTGAATTTTCACAAAAACCCCTGATCCATGTGGCTTTAATCTTTTTTTCCCTTTTACAAAAAACTGGACTGTGTGTCTTAATATTTTTTTTGTAATCATATCATTAACTATCCTGTCTGTTTCTTCAGAGAATTTATGTTCTGTCATTTTTAATATTAATGTTCTATGTTAGGTAATTCACTTAACTAATATATAAAACTTTAATTACCAAACACTCATTTGCTTGAAATATCCAAAGTAACAACTAAATAAAAAAACCGTGCTACATTTCTGCAACACGGCTTTCCCAATCAACCCAAATCAAAAACTATTTCTTTGCTTTTGCCTTAACGATTCTCCCGCCTTTGGCATATCTGAAACCCTTTTTAAGTGTTCCGTCTTTTTTAACTCCTTCTCTCTGGATTACTCTACTGCACATTTTTTTAGCAGTAATACTTTTTTTCTTTTTCGACTTTGCTTTCTTTGCTACCATGATTTCTGATTTTAAATTAATTTACTGTGAATGATAATTTACTTTTGCTTTTTCCCTTTTGGGGCTGATTAACCACCTTTTGGTAATACATCGAGTATTTCAAAGTGAGGTCGTTTCCTCTGTTTTTCTCCAATGTGGCAAACCGCTGTTTCGGGTCTTCGTGAGAGGAACAATGAATAACCGAAGTTGGATTGTGAGCCATTTTGTTTCCGCCGTACATTGCTCCGTTTTCTTTTACTTGGGATATGAAACACCAAATAATTTTCGGGTAAGTCGTTCTCAAATAATTGAGTTGGTCGGCCGTTATTTTTAAATCCGTAACCGAATCGGCAATAATAACTTTAACCACTTTGCAGAAATCCTGTAACTCCTGAAAAGGATTTTCTAAATAGCCTTTAATGGCTATGTACTTTCTGCCTCTTTCAGTAGTATTTCGGTTAATGCTATCTACTGTGTCCTTGCTTTCAATTCCGCCTTGCTCATAATCGATATAGGCAACTGGGGTTTGTTGTTCTCCAAAGGCATTTGCAATCTGCATGGCCAACTGTGATTTTGAACTGTGCTTATTTCCTTTTATCAGAATAAGGGCTTTATGAGGTTGTTGCTTTTGCAAAAACTTACCAATCTCACCACCCAATACAAAAATGTCTTTTGCTTCCTGTGGGGCAGAATTGGCAGAAATAAATCCCAATTTTTCCAATTCGTTTAAGCTTTTATTCTGATCTGAAACAATCGGTTTTTTGCTTACTGGATTATGTCTTTTTACAACTGCCGGCACAACTCTTTTTTTCTTTGCTTCAGTATTTCTACTTACTTCTATTCTTGCTCCTATCGATGCCGACAAACCCGCCTTTTTACCTGATTTTGCTTTGCTTGTTGTTCTTTTCTTTCCTGGCTTTTTTGCTACTGCTTTTTTTACTGGCGTATTAGGTATTTCTACTGATTCGCTTTCCGTATTTTTACCTAAAATGAGATTTACCGCCTTTTGGGATTGTGCTGAAGCTTTCAGGAAAAATCTATTATCATTCTCCAGTTCATTCACTAAAACCTTATTCCAGTTCTTTAAATACTTTGCGGAATTGTCTTTGGTCTGAAACAATATCCCTGCTTCCGAACACAAAAACACCGCTCCCAATTCTGCAATGAGTTCTTCAAAAGCATAAGGCTTACTGCCAAACTTCCCCGAAAAATCCCTTTCCAGTCTTTTCTTTGCTCCTGTGCTGTGCGTCAATTCGTGGAAATAAGTACAGTAGTAAGAAGCTTCATTTTTGAAAGCATTTATTTTAGGCATATTCACCGTATCACTTGCAGGCTGATAGTAGGCTTTGTCCCCAACAAAAGTGTAAGCAGGCGGGTTTTTATAACCGTCGATAAGCCTTTGCGCTTCATCTATTGGATTAACCTTTTTGTTGCCTACTGGCTTAGGAAATTCCAATCCTGTACAATCGTCCGCTTTAAATACATTGTAATATTTGATTACTGGAATATGACTGAGATACCTTTTTAAATCTTCCTTTGTCAATCCATAGGTTGCGATAAATTCATTCAGTTTTACCTTGTCGGTGGTCTTGAATTTTAAAGTGCCGTTGTCAAAATTGAAAATCATTGTGTAATAAATCACACGTCGGGCTTTACTGCCTTCCCTTAAAGATGCGCCTGTTTCCCTAATCTGATTGAACGTTAGGTAATACGGCTGTTTAAAGTTAATCGGCACTAAATAGCCTTTGCCGTTTTCATCAAATTTTATATCGAAATTCAATATGAAATTTGCTCCTGAATATTCCTTTTTGCTCACATAATTTTTGGCTGCACCATCAGCTCCCGAACCGACCCAATCCTTTTGCCAAGGCAGATGCCCGACTTTCTCAATGGTATTGATAATCAAATCCGTGATATAGCTGTAAATATCATCAGGAGAAACACCGTTTAAACCGCCCTCTGTATCTTCCTCGGAAATGTATTCTAAAGTCGGTAAAATGATTCTTTGCTCTGCGCCAGTAAGCCCCATAGGTTCGACAAAATCCTTTATTTCAATGGTAAAAAGTGTATCATTATTTTGCTTCAAAACATTGGCAATACGCTTTGAGATAACCGTGTGCTTTTGCTTTTTGGCTTTTGCCAATAGGCTTTTAAGTGCACTTCGGCTTACCTCTTTACCGTCAAGACTGTTAAACGCTGTTACTAAATCCATCGTTATTGAATTACTGAATACTCTTTACCTAAAACTCCTATTATCGTTTCTGTTTGAATGTCTTTTAATCCTGTTATCTGCATTAGGCTTTCCACGTTGGAAAGGTTCTCCAGTATCGGGATTTCCACAATCAAATCTTTCAGTATGAATTTGCCTTTGGCGGGAACTGAAACAAAAGATTTGTTTACTGTGATAGTGGCAATTCTTTTGGCTGTCTTGTCTTTCAATACAATTCTTTTGACCACCGCAATAATCCCGTTGGGGCTAAAATCATCACTCGTGGGATTGTAAAGCGTAACATCCAAATTGAAACGCATTCGTTTGAAATTGATGTCAAAATTTCTAAACCCAGTCGGTATCGCTTTTAATTTTTTCATAGTCTGTTTCCATTTATCCAGCTTACTGCGATACCACAGCACACCCGCGCCTAAAATTGCGCCTGTGATTACGATATGTTTTGCTCTTATACCCATAAGCTTGTTTTTTTCCTGATAAACCCAAAGACTTTAAACCCGATAAAGACTACTGCCAAAATCCCCAATCCAATGAAAAACTTTTCCAATTTTGTGAGTGGTTTTTCCACCACAACAGGAATCTTTTTAACCTGGATAATTGTCTTTGCTTTTTCATTTTTGACTGCCGTACTTTCGTTTTTGGTTTGGGCTATTTTTGAATAAAATTCCAACTGTTTTGTAAGCTTGTCATAAATGAGTTTATAGCTGTTATCTCCCGAATTTTTTGAAGTATTAAGCTTTGATAATATTTCATCAACCTTTGCATTTACAAGGCTGTCAAAAACAGTATTTCCCGTATTGCTTTGCACAATTGGAGTAATCAGCTTATCATCGATTGCCTGATTAATCACAACACTTTTTATACTGTCCCTTTTCTGAATCTCGCTTTTTAGCATCGTATTTTCTTCCTTGATTTTTTTAGCTGAAGAACAACTGGTAAGCAATCCGAAAGAGGCTATTAAAATGATTAGGAATGTGATTGATTTTTTCATTGGTTGGATTTTTTAAAGTGAGTTTTAATTTTAAAAAGCAATATTTCCGATGCGTGTATTATCTGAAAGAAATCTATTCCGTAATAAATACTGGCTGCACCTACAATCTTGTTAAAGACTTGTTTTTTCATTGATTAGCTGTTTTAATTTGTCAAAGAAAACACCCAATAATTCCTCTGTCTTTTTGTGGAAAATGGTAGAGAATGAACCACACCAAGCGCAAACCACATAAGTAAATAGCTTGTTGAAATGCAAAAACTGGTCGAAGAACCCATAAACCAATAAGGCAACAAAAATCGATACAATGGCTTCGGCTAAAAACCATTTCCAAGATACCTTTACACCTTGTCTGACCTGTTTAATTATTTTAACTACTGCGCCCATAATTACGATGAACAGGAATAAAATAAAATCTACTATCTGTTTGGAATGGTTCGCAAACCATTCCCAAATTTGCTCTTTTGTCATTGTCTATATAGTTTGTTAATCAATATGCAGAACCCCAGACCAAAAGCCATGAAGGGGACTAAGTAGGAGTTTGTTCTTGACTTTTTTTTTTAATATTCCAAGAGTATCAATGCTTGTGTAATAGTTAAGCTGTTTTACTCTTTCGGAAAAATTGGTAAGCCCTCCGTTTATTTCTTTTGTGATTGCCTTGATGTTGTTGGTATCTGCAATCGGATTAAGATTATATCTAATACTCCAAAACCAACCCGCAATATCAATGGCAATGTCAGGACGGGAAGCCAAATCAGGATTTGCAATTACATCGTGTCCCGAATACTTTTTGTAAGCTTCATAATGCGCCCTGCCTGTTAATTGAATCAGTCCACGACCCCTGAAACGCCAACCGTCGCCAACTTGGGTATTTCCAAGATTTGTCTTTCCCCAACTGCCACCATACAGAATATTCGCAAGCATTTGTTGGTTGGCTTTGTGCTTCGAGGTTCTACCGTAAAGGTTCGCCTGTGCGGTGGTTATCCTGCCTTTTCCAAAAGTCTGAATCAATCCATCAGGCGTATAATTCAAGCTTTCATTGAATTTGGTATAACCCCCGCTTTCCTCGTGAATCTGCGCTAAAAAGTGCGCAATCCTTTTGGGCGTGTTGATGGCGTATTTTTGGAAAATGCCTAAAAAAGTGATGCTGTTTGTCAATAAAAATTCCATTACAATTGTACTTTTTTGGGTTCAACTTTCGGTTTGTCGGTTGGCTTGGTGTCAGTTTTCGGGTTTGTTCCGCTATCCATTGAAGCGATAATCAGTGCGCCCAATACTCCTAAACCAATCCATATTCCTGTATTTGCATTCATTATCTCCAGTCTTTAAGTCTGATTTGTTTTACTCCTTTTTGTGTAAAGAGTGCATTTTCCGTATTTCTTCCAAAATCACCGTCAGCCTTGATTTTAAGTAGGGTCTGTAATGTTCTTACTTCCGTTCCTTTGCTTCCTTTTTTAAGCAACTTGGATTTGTCAATATCCGATGCTCCTGATGTAGCGACTGCGGGAACAGTTGGCAATATTTTACCTACTGGCTTTATTACGCTGTGGTCGGGAATCCAATAAATATCATCCATAAAAGCCCCGTTTCTTTGAGCAACATAGCGGTACGTTCCGTCAGGTCTTCTGCCTACCCAAATGATTTTTCCGATTTTATCGCCCTTTTTAAAAGTGGCTTTTCTAATTCCCTCACTGGTATAATTGCCGTCTGCCATTTTTCGGGCATCGTATGTTTTTGTACCATTAAATCCCGTTGCCATTACTTCCTGACCGACACTATATCGGAATGTATCAGCCTCTCTAACTGGCGTTTCGGGAAGTGATTTAACCGGGACAATTGGAGCAGTTGCCAACGGTGGTGTTTTTATAGGTATTGGAGCTGTATTTACTACTGGCTCTTCCGAAAATTCCGCTTCGGCTTCCTGAACTGCCTGTTTGTTTTTGCCCTTTTGAACAAAATAATAGATGCCACCACCCACCGCAAGGGCGATACCGCCACCAATCCATAATTTATCTTCTGTGGTCATTGCTATAAATATTTTGGATAATTAGATTTTAATAATTGATAATCTTCCTTGCTTAATTCTTCCTTTAACCAAACTTTCAAAGGGTGCTTTACAGGGGTTTGCCACAGTGCGAAATAGGTGTTGCCAGTAAGGGTGTTATAATACCTGCTTCCAAAAGCCTTGACTACCCATGAAAACTGTGCTTGGCTTATTCCTGTTAGCGTTGTCAGAATGGTTTTGCGCTTTTCGGTATTAGTGAAATTGGCTTCTTTCATAGCGTTGTAAAGCGTTGTGGCTATTTCCGTAGCATTAATGCTATCCGCCATTGAACTGCCATCCTGATACGCATTGGCATTTTTACTTTTGTTTGCCTGTGCTATGGCAAAAAGCAATATCCCCAATCCCGCCACACCTACCGAAATAGGTACTATTTTTGAGCTGTCCATAATTAAAAAAAGTTGGGGATTAAAAAGCGTAATTCCATTAACTCATTCTGACTGAATTGGTCTGAAAACCACTCAAGCAAAGTCATCTTTTTTGAAAATGGATTTACTCCTTTTCTTAGTCCAAATTCATTATGGATTCTCACAAATCCGTTGGGATTTACACCCATAAGATTTTGCTTTACCGACTTGAAACCGTTTCCGACGCCATACATCGCACTATAAATCGCTTCTGCTTTGTTTTTAGCCATTCCAGTTGATATATTGCTCGGCTTGTCCCTTTTGTTTTCTCGTAAGGGCGAAAAACCGCCAAATATCTTCCTGATAGCGAAATACCCAATCCCTGCAAACACCGCTGTTTTCAAAACTCCTTTGACAATGGAAGCGGTTGCATTTACTCCCGCATTGGCATTTTCAAGGGTATTGGTAATTGCCTTTTGCCCTGCGGGTGATGAAGCAACCGCCGCTATAACTGCTGGATTATGTAAACCTTGTCTTTTCATATTCAATTTTGGCTGTAAGTATTGCTCCCAATTTCATTTTTACTTTGTCAATTTCATTTTTAGCATCTTAAAGGGTTGTCCCAGTAATTGGTTCATCTTACTTTATAATTTCATCTTTACTCTCTTAAAATGGAGCAATGCCTACACCTGTGCTTTATAGTTGTTTCGCCCGCCCGTAAATGGAGCGCACAAGCGGGCTACTCCAACTACCTACATTATGAACTCTTTTATCGTCTGCCAACTTTCAGGATCAGTAACCATTGCAATTGCTTTTTTGGATTTCTTCAGCTCTACCAATTTTTCCAAAACCTCATTATCCAAATCCACTAATTCCTGAATCAGCTTTGTCTTTTTCTGTAATTTAAAAGGGTTTGTTTCCTTTGTTTTTATACTTAATGCGCTCATTTTATACTAACATTTGATGTTTTTGTAATAACCCGAATAACTCTTGTGAGAAAACATTGTTTTCGCTTTTCTCATTGATTTTTTGATAGATAACCGACAGTAACGTTATAGTATCATCGTCAAGGGTTCTGATAATATCCAAGAATCCTTTTTTGGTATCGGAATAACTCTCGTCCTGCAAATCATCAGGGGAAGCCATCGCCAAACCGTTTGCTTCAACTGGTACATTAAAACCCAATCCTTTTAAGATGAGCGGGGCTTGTTTTACTACACCCAAAAGCATATTATTTAAGCTGTCATTGCTCTCTTTGGTATATTTCTTCTGTAACTTTTCTTCGTTGAGTTCGTCGTTTTTGGCTTTAAGTTCCCTGTTTAACCTTTCGGCTTCTTCCAGTTTACGAGCCAGTTCCCCTCGGTCGTGCGCTTGGAGTTTCAAATCAAAAATTTCAGCGATTCCCAAACCCATTAAACCGCTTTTTTTCTTTTTCTTCTTCTTTTTAGCGGTTTGCATTGGCTCTGATTCGTTAGTTTTTGATTTCTTTTCCGTTTCCCCAAACGTTACATCGAAAGGCTCTCCTTCAATCTTAAAGGCATTCGCTCCGTTTTTTCGCTTTTCCTGTATTGTTAGTTTGGTGTAACCATCGTTGTACAATTTTTCAAAAAACGCTTCGGGCGTTCCGAACTCGTCTTTTATCTGCTGATGGGTTACATTGCGAAAAATCGGTTTTGAGGTTTCCCTCTCGGTAACTGTAACAGCGCAAAATTTGTCGCTTGTCAGTCTATCCATCAAATCATCTAATTGCTCCATTTTAAATTAGTTTTTTGTAGATAAGTAAAATCTTGTTTCGCTGTTTCGAATACGCTTCTTTCCTCACAATGACAGGGACAGAACCCTTGCCATCCAAATACTGAACTTCTAACTGTACCCGTGAGAAAGTACCGTCTGGCACAATCAAGATTTGCTTTTGCGTGGGGTATATTGTAACCCCGTTAATAATCGCAACCGTAGTCCCTGTGTTTACAACCGACAGACAAGTAACTTGTTCCAAAATGGGTATTTGTTCCTCTTTGAACTCTCTTGTTATAAAGGCAGATTCTACAAACATGATTACACTTTTTTGACGTTATTGTTATATAAAAACACGACATGGAATTTTAAAGGCACATTACCTGTCAAAGGCTCTTCGAGAGAGAAAATCAAAGAGTAATCTTTGTTGCCTGTATCAAAATTCATCGGCTTGAAACTCTTTTCATATTCGCCTCCATTAGACTGTCTCCAGTTGTCAATGTGAACTGTGGGAACAATGGAAATACTGTTGTCGTCTTTCATTTCAATAGATGCCATTGTACTTACTGTTTTCTCTACCCCGTTGGTGTAAAGTGCTGCACCTGTGGTAAATCCCATAGGTAATTTGAAGTTTTCCGAAGTGTTACTTTCTCCAGGTCTTATTGTTGCTTTTACAACGAATTGAATTTGTCGCATAACTTTTTAAGATTTAAAAAAGCCATAGCCTATATTGACTATGGCTTTTCATAGTTAAAAGGAAAGAATTACTATTTTTTTGCTTCGGTTACTCTGAACTCCAATCGCATAAACATTTGCAATCCTTCTTTTTGTGGAACGGTAACGCCCTTTGGAAATTCCAATTCCAATTTGAACTCTTCTTTTGCTCTTAACAGCGGAGTGGTCGCAATGGGACGGTAATCTTCGTTTTTAAATGACTGTGCATCGGTCATTGGCAAGTCAATAAGCATATCGTTGGTTTGAATCAATCTCAAATCAGCGTTTTGCAATTCTGCGGGAAGTGTGTCCCTGCTTTGCCAATCAGCGCTTTCAATTCTTTGCCCTTTCGTGGTAAACTGAACACGGATTGCATCAATTACAACATCACGACCAGAGTTCAAAATGTTACCGTCAAAATTGGTAATACCTACTATTTTCTTGGTGTTGGCATCAACGAGTTGGTTAATCCCACTCATTCCGTCAACCCTGATATTCAGGTAAAAGGTTTTATCGACTAATTTTGTCGGCTGTGGTCTTACAGCCTGTGTATGTTGGCGTTGTCTTGCCCCCAAAACTTTAATTGCTCTTTGCAACTGTGGATTTCTATTTTCCATCTTTCTTTATGAATTAAATTTTTACTTCTTATTTTGGATTACAGTATGTAATTTCCGTTTTCGTCGATGTAAGCCCCTAAACCCTCATCATCATCGTAAGCCCCCAAACCGTCATCGTCATACCCGTTTAAGCCGTCTTCTACATAGTTACCGTTGGCATCGATGTAACCGCCTAAACCGTCTTCGTGATAGTTTCCTGCTTCATCGAAATAGCCGTTTAAACCATCCTCATCGTAACCGTTTAAGCCGTCTTCCACATAGTTACCGTTGGCATCAATGTAACCGCCCAAACCGTCTTCGTGATAATTGCCGTAAGCATCGATGTAGCCGTTTAGACCGTTTACCGCTCCCGAAAGACCTGCTGCTTTTTGCATAAATCTTCCCATTGCAGTTTCAGGATTCAGTTTGGAGGCGATTTTTTCAGATGAAAAAACATTTTTGACCAATTCCAAACCGTGAGCAATGGAAACCCCAATTGCTGAACCTCTTAAAAGTGAACTCTTGGTATCACTTCCTTTTACCTTTACTGCCAAAAATCCAGCACCAACAGCAACCGCACCATTAACAACACCTTTTACCGTGTTGGAAGAGGTTTCGGTCATAGTACCTGTAAGACCTCGTGAGAGTGCGCCTACTACTACGGCAGAACTAATTGTTATTAACTCTTGTTTCATTTTTCTCTTTATTAATTACTTTTTGAACTTGTGGCTAAAAGGATTCCGCCAACCGCAACCGCTCCTATGACAATAGGAATGGTATAGTTTGGTTTATCCGTTGGAGTTGTCCCGCTCTCGATTTGGGCGGTTTCTTTTTGTACTTGGACTTCTTCTTTCAAGTTCTGAACAGGAATGTCTTTGATATTTGAAAGGGTTTCAATCTGTGCATCGTTTGGAACTGCCTCGCCAGTTGGTGTGCCCGTAGATAAGGTTTCCGCCGGAACTCCTTTTACCTGTGCGATAGTTTCTATCTGTGCAGGTGTCGGAGTTGCATTTGGCATCACTTCAACTGGCTCGGAAGCTTCCATTTGTGGTGCATCATTGTAGGCAGGCTGTGCCTGATTGCCTGCAATGGCATTATTGACTGCGGGTTTTATAAAATTGTTGATGGCAAATTGACCGACTTTTGAACCTGCAATTTTTTTGACTTTCATTGCAATTTTTCCAATCTTGCCTGCTTTAGCCGCAATTTTTGCCAGTTTTCCCGCTTTGGCAATTTTAGAGGCTATCCCAATGGGAGCGGTAGCAGGGAAGAAACTCATTGCGGTAGTGGCTATCGGAACCACCGCTTTACCTACTTTAATGGCATTCTTAATCGATACGTTTTTTAATCTCACGTTCTTTTTAAGCATTTTGCCAATTTTAAGCCCTCTGTTAAGCCCTGCATTTAAGCCTGTTTGTTCTTCTAATACTAACATATACCTATCTTTTTAAAAGTGTGTGGGGTGCAAATACTCCTTTGATTAATCGGTTTCTTTGATTTTTCTTAATCAAAGTATGCGGTGCTAATGCGCCTTTGATAAGCATTCCTCTTTTGTTCTTGGGGATGAGCAGATGCGGGGCAAATGCCATTTTTGCAACATTTTTGAAATTCAGCTTCTTTAAAAAGCCTCTGTTTAATCCCGCATTCAAGCCTGTTTGTTCTTCTAATATTATCATACTTTCATTTTTTAAAAAGGGAATCTTTTTCTACTGGCACTACTGCTTTTTTTGGTCGTGGTGCGCTTCTTTGTTCTGCTTGATGTCCCTTTTAAACCCTTTCTCGGTACTGGACAGTTAAGCCCTATATGTGGCAATTTCTGATTCATAAAAACATCTTTTTTACTGGTATAATTCGGCTCTTTGTTACTTGAAATCGTACCGTCAATAATGCAATGACCCTTATCTAACTTCCCGCTCTCTTGGTCGGTGGGTACAACCACGTAAACATGAGTGTACTGTCTTGGATTAAAATTGGGCTGTTTGATTTGCCTGATGTAATGTTTAATCCCTAAATTCATTAAAACCGAACTGGCAAAAATCGAGTAGCTTTTACAGTCAATTCCCTCTCTTCGGTTGAACCAACTATTTGCAGGACTTCTTAAATTCTGCGTAATCCCGTCAGCCTGATACTGTATGTCATAGTATAAAAAGTAATGGATCTTGTCGCACGTCTCTTTTACGGTCTGACCTTTTAAAATCTTCGATAACTTGGCGACCTGTTTATAAAATTTCTCAACCCAGACTTTCATCATTGAAACCGAATAAAACGTATCGCCTTTTTCCAGTTTTATCTTTTGATTTTTGGGCTTCTCGATTAAATGGTTAAACTCGTCTCCGTTTTTTATCCTGCGCTTTAGAATTAAGTTGATTTCATCTTTCGTCATTTGCTAATTCTCTAACTTTACAGTACAAAGGTTTACAATAAAAAACCCCCGTCAGGTTGATTGACGGGGGTTGGCGGTGATTTCGACTGATTCAATTTAATTGCAATTAATTATCAGAGCAATTGCAATTCCATTGCAATCAATCATCAATATAATATCCTACTGGCAAACCATAAATGGCTACAAATTCTTCTAAAATGTCAGGCGGTACGGTGTGCATCCCAATTGTATATTCGCATTTTTCAATCTCTTTTATTTTGGCTTCAATTATGGTGTTTACCGCTTTTTTTATGGTGGCTTCACTCATTTTATTTTTCAGATACATTGTAACCAGTTCTGACTTTGTTACCGCATTGGGCATCGGCTTTTTTTCTTGCTTACTCATTGTGATTTCTTAACTGGGTTAAACATTCTTTCTCAAATCGTTTATACTGAACAGCGTTCTAAAAACCCTGTCTTCAAAATATCTCAATATCCTGTTTTTACCCTTTATCAGGAAAAGAATAAATTGCAATGGCATTGTGATAACAATTGCAATACAAATCAATACTACATAAGCGTTGCACAGCAGTATTTTAAGGCGGTTTTTCAGTTTCATTTGTATAGTTTTTTAAAAGTTATTTTGAACAAAAATCAATTTTCAGGCGGTTTCTAATCAGGAAAGTATATTTATCCTCCCTGCCATTTAAAACCTTGTTAAACAGCTTCATTTTCAGTTTTTCGTCACCTATGAGTTCTGAAATAGTGTTTGCAGTCCTTAATTTGGTATTCTTAACTGGATTGGTTTTCGGATTTTCAAGCACCCTGATAATGAAGTTTTTATTAATAACCGCATTAGTGGGATAGAGTGATTTCATCCCTGCAATGAGCCTCTTTTCCATACCTTGCCTTTTTAAATATTGACAAGCTTCTGGTGTAATACATCCGATACCATTTGCATTGCAATTCTTTGTTCTTGTGTTCTTTCTTCTCTTTCCCATTGACAGCAAAAAAGAAGTATAACCGCTTGTGTGGGTGAAAGCGTAAGGTTTGATTCCTGCTTTTTACTTTCAATCTTTGTCCTGAAAATGAAAAACATACTTTGAAGCGTATCGATGACAATAATATCATTGCAATACTTTTCGTAATCCTTGCAATGGGCAATATTATCTACTTTGTTTCTAATGAATTTCAGCAGTTCGGATTGTATAATTTCAATGTCTGCTATCTTGATTTTCTTTAAGGCTATTTTCATATTGATATTTGAATTGGGAGATTAATACATTGTTTTCATAAAATTGTACCACGTTGGTAATAGCAAAAAGTTTACTTTTTTCAAGTCGCTTGAGCATACTTCTTATAACCAATTCACTCTTTCGTTTGTTCTGATTAATGGGCGACCACCAAACCGCATTGCGCTCTTTACTTTTGGTTAGGATTACCATTTTAATCTTTGATTTTTCTTTGTCAAAAACTGGCATATTCTTTAGGTTTTAAAATTCAAACAAACTGTACTTTACCATATCATTGCAATCCATTGCAATTGTTTTCTCGTTGTCTTTCAATGATTTTTTTAGTATCAAATCAGGCAGTTTTTCCAGGTATTCTTTAGGAAGGTTCTTTTCCACATAATCAAACAATTGCGTGTAGGTAACTTTGTTTTTAAAGAAGCGGTTAAGCACCGTTTCACACTTCTTGGCGTGGTTTATCGTTTCTTTTCTTCTAATTGCGTTACATTCCTGTTTCTTCTTCAGTGCATCATATTTGGCGATGGATAGTAAATGTTCGTTCCATTTGGCTTTGGTATATTCAAAGCCGACTTCTCTTGAAGTTTTACGGGTCATATCAAAATACTCGTAGGGAAATAATGGCGGGAACTGATTTTTTATAAACCATTTTCTTGCCCATTCGATGCGCCAACGCATTTGCTGTATTTCATCAACCAGTACGCTTTTATTGAAGCTGTTACCTGTAAAGGCAATCCATTTGTTTTGATAATACAGGGTAATTGCCTTTTTCCAACTTCCCGCAAAAGGCGTGGAAAACCTGTAAATTTTAGATATAGATTTAAAGAAATCCTGTATTGCCAGTTCCCTAAACTCATCATTGGTCAGCGTTCCGGAAAAAGCCTCTTTGAACAGATAGCGAATATCAATAGGCTTGTAATTCATATACTCCCCATTGGCAAGGTTTACCGCCAATTCCTGCGGGTGGACAATCAGATTTTGCAGTTTTTCGGATAAAGTATTTTGAACTTTAACATTTTTTTCGCCCGCCCCCAAGTTTGAAATCTCTTTCTTGCTGGTATGTGTTCCTGTAAAAAACAAATTAGAAGGCGTGAGGGCTTCGCCCGAACTCCTTTGAAATTGAGAAATGTTTTCAACATTCTCATTCATTTGATATTCATTTATAATAGTTCCAGTAATTTCATTGTTATCAGGTAAAAGATTCCAATACACACATTTAAGTTGCTTATTTTCAGCACTTTTCAATTTTGAGGTTTTGATGTCCAAAACCACTAAAATTTCAGGGTTGATATGCACCTCTACGGGCTTGTTTTGCCCTGCAAAATGATATTCAGTAAATACACCTGCTTCTTCCAATCTTTGTCTGTGATTGCGTACCGTCTTGGTACAGATGTTAATACTGTGAATCTCTTTTCGCTTTAACTGGGTAACTAAAAAAGAGTTTATTTTAAACTCCTGAATAGGTCTTCTTGCGGTTATGCCTCCTTTGATGAATTTTTCATTGCGCTTCATTAGTTGCGAATTATATAGATGCAACAGGTTTTGAAAAACAATTTCGGTGGCGTATTTAACGCTTTGGATTTTCTTTTTCTCCACAATTAAGCCATAATCATTGCAGAACTCATTTACTGCCTCGTTGTAGGCTCTTGGCTTTAGGTTTTTCTTATTCAGCAAAAAGACTTTTCTAAATTCCGTCTGTACCTCTGTAAGAGCGTTTTCCTTGCAGAATTGCTCTACTGAAGTATTGTGTTTTTGGATAAGTTCGTTTTCTGCCTGTGTTTTAAAATTGTAACTGGCAATGTACTTGCGGTAGTTATCCATAGTTGTAGAAAAAGCTTCTTCGATTATGGCAGGATAAACCGCAATGATTCTGTTATCCAATTGCAATGTTGCGTTTTCTATTGCAATGGTTTCTTCGATTTGCTTTTTAGCCTCTGTATTGCCAAAACCAAAGAGATTCGAGGCAAGGGAGAAAACTTTGTCGTCTAATTTTTGTTGTGAACTGGCTCTCATAGTGTTTTAGTTTAACCTTTCAGCAAGGCGTAAATGTTTACGCCTGTGCGTCAAGGAAATTCAGCGAATTGCTGTCTATGTATCGTGTATTGCAATGCTTTGGAATAAAATTGCAATGGGATTGCAATGGTTTATTTGCTTCTGAATGATTTGTTGTAGTTCTCTGCCAGCAGTTTGTCAACGTCCGAGAGCTTGTAGAAGATTTTTTTACCTACTTGGCTAAATGAAATTTTGCCTTCATCACGCCAACCTTGAGCGGTACGTTTGGAGATACCCATTAATTGTATAAATTCCTCATTATCCATAAAGGATTTTTTCGAGGTATTGGTTTGGGTGCTTAATTGATTTTGCAGGGAATCCAACCTTGAAGTTAATTCTGCGAACTGTGCTTTGGACAAGATAAATACCTCCATGATTTTGCGCATTTAAAAATTATGAAGCAAATGTGCGGGGTATGAAAAAGTCTTTTAGTCTTTTCTTGGTCTTCAAGGACTAAGTTTTCTTTATAGGCTTTGGGAAGCCTTTATTTTAAAGGGGTTGAAGTTTTGGGCTTCTTATAAAAACAGGGAGTGAAAAAAGACCTTTTTTATTTTGTGCAGAAATGGGTAAAAATCGCCTCTAAAATGACATTTTTTGACCCTTTTTAAGCCAAAAAAACGGCATTTTTGAAAAAGTCTTTTGAGGTCTTTTCATTTTAAAAAGACCTTTTTCATTTATAAAAAACCTTTATTCTACAAGGGTTTACAACGATTTTATTGATGTAGAAAATGTGAAAAAAATAAAAAAGTCCACAGGGAATTTGTGGACTTTTTGTGTTTGATTATAAAAGCTTGCTTATATCTATTCTTTTATGGGTGTTGGGGCGTTTGTCTTCCCTTGAGGGTTGGAGGATAGTTTTAACGCTAAGGGGACTTAGTTCCTTGCCGTCTTTGTCGATGAATGTGTTTACAATCATTTCCGCAATATCATTGATATTGCCCTCAACCATTGGCTTACCCTCAACCAATATCTCACGGGACATTTGATAGAATATATCCACAAACTGATTGACATTGCAATTGAATTGCAATTTAGTATGTGGAATTGGATTGCCCGGAACAATAGGTTTAAATTTATCAATGGAACTTTTGATGCTCTGCAGTTCATAAATCTGCTTAATCTCCTTACTGCATTGCACATCAAACAAGGGCAATTTTTGATTGATAAACTCTATGTTGGCTTGTCTGTACTCGTGCTTTTCTTTCGTGAGTAAAAGTATCTTCTCATTATCATCGTCAAGGCTGTCGATTTGCTTTTTGACTTCACAAAATGAAAAATGCCTGTCCTCACTTTCCGCGTTGATAAACCTTTTAGCGATTGTCTGTTTGCTTTCTTTTGAACTCGAAAACTGTATTTCTTTTCGTTTGGATTCTATCAAATTGAATAGTTTGTTATAACGGCATAAAGCTTTTTTACTGGTAAATAAATCCTCATTATTGGAAATCAATTCCTCAAATCGATTCAGCCAAACAATCGGCTCTTTAACCAAACTGGTTTGATAATTTAGAAAAATGGGGTAATCGGAGTAGTGTAATTCAAAAATCTTATTAATTAGTGCGGTACAATAATCTTGTACAGTAACTTTTTTGTCGAGAATAATATCAAAATCGTGATTGGAAACTTTTGCAGAATGCGCCACTACCATTTCGAGAAACGAGGTAGTTTGAAAATTTTGCTCCATAGAATTTAATGCTACAATTAGGGTTATGTTTTTGCATTTTCTTTGAATTGGCAATTTTAAATCTATCCCAGTTCAAATTCGTTTTTGAAGCCTCTGTTTTGGCTGTTAAGCCTTTACTGTTGCGGAATATCTATTTAAAAGAACTTCTTTCTTTGGCGCTAAAATAGAGGAAAAAAAATCCTTTTTGCAAAAAGGATTTCATAAATTTTTATTAAATATTTAGCAATATTTTAGCTACGATACCACTTATTTTTCAATAACGTGATTAACAGTATTTTATTATTCTCACTTTTTTACATAATTTAATAAATATAATTATCTACTGCCTTATCCAGTTCCTCGCCCAAGATTTTTGCATATACCTGTGTGGTTCTAATATCCTGATGATCCATTAACTTTGAAACGTGTTCAATTCTCATACCATTATTCAAAGCATTGGTAGCAAAACTGTGTCGGCTCAAATGAAAAGAAACGTGGATTGGAAACTCTAAAGCTTTGGCAATCCTTTGGATTTGAAAATTAGCCGACTTGTTTGCTTTTTGGGTTATCTCATAACGATATTCGGCATTCTTCAAAAAGAAATCCTTATTGGTTACAATCGGGAAAATAAAATCATCAGGCTGTGGGTTTTCTTTTTGGTATTTTTTGATAATATCCAAAGCTACTTTACCGATTTTAAACTGATGGGGTCTTCCTGTTTTACGAATGACTTTTTTAATTCGCTGTTCGTCTTCGATAAAATCCTTGTTTTGGATTTCCAAAGCATCACTGAACCGTAGCCCTCCTGCATAAATGGAAAAAACAAACATATCTCTGTAAATATCTCCTTTTGTTCCTTCCCCTGCATTGTAATTAATCATTGCCTCAATTTGTTCCTTGTTCAAAAACAATCGCTTGCCTGTTTCTTTTTTTAAGGTCAGTTTACTTATTGGGTACATATATTCGGGAATAATATCCTCTTTAATGGCTTGTTTGAACATTATCGCCAGTATCATAATGGAGTAGCGCTGTGTGGTTAATCCATTGCCTAATTCATTTACCATATATGCCATATAGTCCATTAAGAGCGAAACGGTAATATCATCAAAGAAAACATCTTTTGTGCCTAACCAGTTTTCAAACTTCTCTAAATACAGCTTGTAATTATTATACGTTCCCACAGAAACACTCCCCCTGATTTTTTCGCAATACTTATAAGAGTATTCAAAAAAGTTAGGCACTTCTTTACCCTTAATGGCTTCTTTAAGTTTCTTTGCCGAAACCGTTTTTACCTTTCTTTCCAAGTCCGCAACCTGTCCTTCCGCATCCGCAACTTTTTGAGCAATGGAAGCGTTCATTCTTGCGCTATTTGGGTGGTTCTTTTTTACCCTCTGTTTTGCCTCGTCCCATTCGCTCTCTTTCAGCTTTACGCCAACAGAAATAAATTTGGCTTTTCGGTCTTTAATAACTCTTATATATAAAGGGCAATGTCCCGCTTGGTCTTGTTGGTGCGTTCTTAAAATTAACTTAATTGAAGCCATAAATTGCAAAAATTAAAAAGTTGTACTATATTTACAAAAGGAAGCAAATGAGTGAAGTCTTTAAAAACAAAGCGTTTCATTTGGGTGCAACCTGAAACGAAAGTACAACATTTGGTACAACAAAGCAAACATTATGTTGCTTTTTTTTGCATCAATTTGCGTCGTTAAAAATAACAAAGTCAATAAGTACGGTACTTTAGAAGCAAATCGAAACATAGAATATTATAATCGTACTAACAGCGGTTTTGCGCTATTGCTAGTTTTTCTTGAATTGAATTTCTTTTTTCACAAAAATATTTTATTTTAACATAAAGTACGCAGGTCGGTGACATCGAAGCTGTAGCGTAGACTTAAAACGTTAATGGCAAGCTTATCTACAATAACAAAAAACTATAAATGCATTAGAATATAATTTTATCTTTTTAAAGCAAAATGCCCTTTATATTCCATACCATTCTGTCTTTTTACAACAAACCAATAGTCGTCTGAAGGAAGTAATTCACCTTCTAATGTACCATCCCATCCAGAACTCAAACCACTGAACATTTTTATCATTTTTCCATAACGGTCATAAATAAAAATAAGCATATTAGTCTCTGATGATGAAAACCTTATTTTCCACAAATCATTAAAGCCGTCTCCATTTGGAGTGAAAAATTTAGGATACATTAATAAAAAAACCTCATCTTGAACAGTACCACAACCTTTTTTGTCTTTTACATAAACCGTATAATCACCACTTATCAGTCCATAAAACTGATTACTATCTTGAAAATGAATATTGTCTAATGAATATAAATAATCATCAACATCTCCAGCAACATATACTATAATGTCATTTTCATTATCTGTCCAGTCGTGGGTTTCTATTGAAGTGATTGTAGCAACATTAGAACTGTAAACTGTAAAATTTTTGGTTTCATCACAAATTATAGTACCATAATCTTTGGTAACCGTTACTGAATAATTACCAGCTTGTGTAATTAAAGTTGAATTGCTATGGCTACCCGTACTCCAAGAATAGGTATCAAATCCTGTTGGAGCAACAACCGAAATTTGATTGCCCTGACAAATACTATAACTATCCTGAATTGCAATGACAGGTTTTGGTTTAACAATTAATTGAAATGAAGTTGTCGCAAAACAGGTAGAACTTATTTTGTTTTCAATCCTTGCGTATATAGTTTTAGAATTTTGAGCGGTTTGTATATTATTTATTGGATTTAAACCCTGATTAGCATCGTTAAGACTATCATAATAGGTTACATTAAAATTATTTGATGACTGACTTCCTAAAACCAATGGGGTTTGTACACTTATATCAAATGATTCTATCCCATCATTTCCTGCATCACACATATAGAGATCTGAAACTGGATTTGATATTGGCATTGCATACAAACCTATTTGAAAGGAAGTAGTAGCATCAAAACAATTTGAACTTAATCTGTTCTCAACTCTAATATATATTGTTTGCGGATTACTTATGTTTTGATAATTTAAAACCAAAGGATTACTTCCACTTGTTGCATCAGGTTGACTTAAATGATAGGTTACTTTAAAATCAGTACTACTTTGTGTTCCTAATGTGAGTGATGTTTTAGTGTTTAAATCAAAATTACCAATACCATCATTACTTGAGTCATCACAAATAAAAATATCAGAAACGGTATTTGAAATTGGTTTTAAATATTTTGTGATAGTAAAACTATTAAAATCATAACAATCAATACTTGCAAGATTATATATTTTATAATAGATTGTCGAAACACCCATAGGAAGAGAATATATATTTGGAAGTGCATTTGTATTTGAAGTCAAATCTGATAATGAAGCAAAATAAGCTATTCCAAAAATACTTGTTGATTGACTACCATAAATTGTTGCATTATGTTGAGATAAGTCATAATTGATAGTTGGATTACCACAAACAGTTTGATTAGAAATTAAATTAGCAACAGGCATATCAAATATGGTAACCGAATTAGATTTCACACTAGTACCTAATGCAGTAGTTGCAGTAACTGTTACTAAAAAAGTTCCTGGACTTGCAAATTGATGGGTTGGACTAATTGAATTTGATGTATTACCATCTCCAAAATTCCACGATGCATTTAAAACAGTCTGATTTGTATCAATTGTAAATTGTGTAGAATTGCCAAAGCATAAATTTTGAGTTTTAAATGTTGCATTAAAAAATGAAGATACAAAGGGTGGCAAACCTAATTCACATATTTTACCTGCTAAATCTATAGCATCCATTTGTATATTACAGCCTAACCCAACTGTATCTGGGTCGTTTATAACGCCTAATTTTGACATAAACAACTCTGCGATATATATTTTTTTATCTGGTCCTAACTGCAAACTACTTGAAATTGTTGTTTGACTACTAAAAATTGTTTGAGCGGATAAAGGTATGTTACTACTTGTTAAATCATATTGAATAACTTCAACTGGAGCAGGTAAATACAATATATTCGATAAATAAAGCAGCTTACTATTGGGAGAAAATTCAACACCATAACAAAATCCACTCGTCATACTATTTGTCGTCAATATAATTGGATTAGAAACAATACCAGTAGAATTATTGAAGTCCAAGAGTTCAGCATCAATGTGAGAGTTACAAATAGCTAATTTACTTCCATCAGGAGATATTTTCATATTCCCATAAACATTTTCTGTCGACCCATTAACAACCGCTCCAACATTTGAAGTTACTGGAGTGTTAGTTAGACCAGATGACGTTAACAAATAACTGTAAAAGGAATTATTATTCCACCCATGAGTTACAATCCAATAATCTGTGTTATTTACATGTTTAACAACAGAAAGTTTTTCATTAGACGGTGTATAAATTAAGACATTCTTACTTGAAGTAACATCCCCTAAACCCCCATTCAAATTCATATCAACAATAGAATATCGAAAGCCATTCACATGCACTTCATAATCTAATGTGAATATGTAATATAAATTATTAGATCCTGGCAATGGAACTATAGTTGCAGATTGCGTACTTGAAAAATTCCCCATCAAACCATTGCCGTTTGACATCACTTGATGATTTCTATTCCAAACTGTTATTCCATCCGTATAAAATAATAAATTTCCATTATTGTCAGCAATAGTTGCACATCCTTCACTAGTATATAATTGCCCATCTGTTAAGGCTGTTAATGAACCGTTATTATTAAATTTTATTCCTGCATTTTCTCCAAAATACCAAACACTCGCTTCTTGTTGAGAAAAAGCGAGTGAAGTAAATAATATGAAGATGAAAAGTATATATCTCATTATCTTCTTTTATAGCACTAAATTTAACATTCTAGCATTTGTTTATTTAATTGATATAAATTATAAATCTCCGATTTTAAGTATCATTTTCGCTTATTATGTTAATTATTTTATCAACTTTAATGGGACTTTATTTGAAACAAGAACCCCATCAAAAATTTCGTAACCATTATCTTGAATTTCTTTACGTTGATAATCTAGTAAACTATTCCAAATAAAATCCCTTTCTTGACCAATTCCTATAGAAAAATCATAGATGTTTTGTGGAGGAATTATTAATGCACTATAATTCAACTCAAAATTTTTATCTTTTTCTTCATATATAGGCAAATAAAGTTTTGTTTTAAAAATTTTATACTCCCCTGGATAAATAACAAAGGAATTACTGTAATGATTTCCACCATATGGATTCATTGCTTTATTCTCAAATTCTTGATAATTATTCTCATTTTTAAATTTACTTATTTTTTGAAATATATCAGAATATACTTTATTAGAATCATTTTTATATAAATCATTTTCCTTGTAAGATGTTACGATATCATTTTTAATGCTTTCTCTGTTATCTATTAAAAAAAATGTTTTTAATAGACATTTTGTTTTGTCAGCAAAAAAATATTTTTGAAAATGTTTTGAATTACCCATAAACAATAAATTTTCCGTATTCAAGATAAAAAAATATTTTTTGTTTGAGTTATTCACCAGTTTAAAAGTCAGCAGATTATAGGCTTGCTTTCTTTCAACTTCTGTATAACTTTTTAAATCTTCATAAACTCTATTTTCATTGTTTAGTAATAAATTGGAATCAATCGCAATATAATGAATTTCATTATTTAACAACTCTAATGAGACATTTTTACCAACCACTTGTTTCTTATTACAACAACCTGCTAAAAGAAGTGCCATAATTATTGTTACTCTAATTTTCATTTTTTAATAATTTTTACTTAAATTATACAAAGCATTTTTACCATAGTTTGTTAACATTAAAAAGTCTCTGTTTGTTTCATAACTTTGTGAATTAAGAGGCCATAATCCATTACTCCAATATTTAGCATACCTATCAGCATAAATTTCATCTAAAGCTTCTGCTGTTTGAACATCATATTTAGCAAAATTAGATGACCTAACGTTGGTTAAAGAACTCCAAACATGACCAAATTCATGTAAAATAATTCGTCTTAAATCATCTGAAGGAATAAAATTTCGCCCATCAAAATTTTTTTGTTCTTTATAAACTTCAGTATATTCTCCATGAAAATCTGATTTAACACTATTTAATTTATAAGACACAGCTAAATCAGTGCCGTATTTTCCATGTTCAATGTCTTTATACGTAATTTTATAACCTGGGTTTTTTTCCAAAATTCTTTGATATTGTTGTTTGAGATACGGAGTCTCTTCAATAGTCTTTTTAATTAATGCATCTGAATAACCATTGCCACCCATATAATCATTATCTGCAACATAGCTATGTCCCTCCATATTATTTTTATATGAAAAAATACTACTAATACCATTAAAACTCATAAGTGATTCACCAGAAAAACTTAATGATATTGATCCAAAGCTTGTATTAATATACATTGCAGAAGAAGCATAAGCCACCCATGAAGGCATGGTAGGTAATGGACTAAAATATCTGTCATCCTTAATTTCAGTCGAATATGGTGGCGTGTAAAAACTATTCATGAATGAATTAGCAAATAAACTTATTAACATAATACTAGTATTACTATATTCTGATTGCCCCCAAGGTACACCATAATATATTACATCATTTCCAGTAGGATCTATGTATTTTGTTGGATTGTTCAGTCCATACCCATAGCGGTTATAATTTTGAGAATTGGATGGGTCCTGTAAACTGTTATCTGGTTGTAAAAAACGATGTAATTTATTATCATAAATCCTTCCGTTCATGTTTATTAACCCAACACCTAACAAATGTTCGTGACCAGTGTACCCTCTGTCTAAAAATAATCCTGTCGTTGTTGTTGGAGGAGCCACTGAAACACCATTACTCCCTGCATATTTTATCAAAGAACCCCAAACATCAAATAATCTTTTTTCTATTACTACTCCTGCACTATTTGTAATGGCTAATATACTACCTTGATAATCTCTATGCAAATAAAAATAGTTTACTGTTGTACCATCGGATTTATAAACCACAGGAGCTGTATAACCATCACCTCCTATATAGGTAACAAAATCATTTACCGAATTAGTGATGTTTCTTTTAATTTCCATACTACCATCAGAAGAATAAAACTTACGCATCATTCTAGCAGATTTGGTCGTGGTTTGGTCGCCATAATACATTACTGATCTTCTTTCTTGAGCATTATACTCAAAGTCAATATTTTCCTTTGAAGCTTCTGTTATTGTAACAGGACTTTTAAAAAAATTATAGGTTATATTCTGTTGTCTATTTACGTAATAATTTAAAACAGGAGATGTTGCTGACTGGTCTACCGGCGTAATTGTTGATACTGTATAAGGTTTACTATTCAAATTATAAGCATAATTTCCTATGTTATTATTTGAAATAGTACCATTAGTATTGTAAGCTTGAGTTTGAATACCATTAGTATCTTTATAACTTGTTAATCTATCAAAATTATCATAGTTAAATGTCTCAGACCATAATGATGTACCAGTTCCAAATAAGTTCGAATCTCTCCCTGTCAAATTACCATTTATTGATTCAAAAGTGGTGTTTAATGTCATGATATTGGTTGTCGATTTATCATGCTTAATTTTAGAAGGAAAACCATAAATATCATAGGTCTCTGAAATTGTGACTCCGTTACCAAAAGAAGCAGTGAGTATATTACCTTGTTGATTGACAGTGGTAGTCTGCCATAATTTAGTAGTACCAACCACAGTACTACTTGTCATATCATAAAGTTGGTATTTATATCCATTCTTGAAAATCGTTTTAATCCATTTATCACTAGCTTTATTTGTTGTTTTGTCAGTAGCTAAAAAATGTTCTTTCTCTGGTCGTCCAAAAGCATCAAAAGTATAATCTTTTTGAAATTCATATAGACCTGTTCTACTTTCTTTTGAAAAATTTAATCGTCTATAGTTATCATAGCCATAACTATAGTTAATAGTGTAATTGTTTGTATTATCAACAAACGTCATTCCTGTTAAAAGTTTAGATGTAGGATCAAAAGCATAGCTAGTCAATGTGTTGGTACTATCACTACCAGTTCCTATTTTAGCTTCAGCTGTTATTTTCCCATAAATATCTAAAGTATATGTTGTAATCCCTTTTGCAACAACTTCCTCTGTTTTAATCTCGCCAAAATTATTATAAGTGTATTTGTAAATCCCTGCCGATGGGTCATTTAATGTTATCTTCCTACCCCAACCGTCTTGTTGAATTGTTGTATCTACTCCACTAGTGCTAGTCTTTTTTAAATTTCCATTAGCAAAGTATTCGTAATTAATGGTTGTAGGTGATATTCCTGTTGGTGTTTCTGTAACTGATATTACTTTTCCATAAGGATTTTTTATAGTTACTTTTACTTTTTGTCCATCGTTTTCAGTTGCTGATAATCCACTATAAGAATATGATGTTTGTTTTCCCACAACATCGTTAGTACTTAATGAAGTAGACTGAATCAATCTACCATAGACATCAAATTGCATTTCATTCCAAACATCAAAAGTTCCTAATCCATCAACCCCTGCAAAATATGGCTGACTTACTAATATTGGTTGATCATTAATATCATAATAAGTTGAGGTGTATGACCAATTTCCATCTATGGTTTTAGTGCCCTCATGTATTTTTCTCCCTAAATCATCAAGAATAATTAAATTACTACTATCCTCACCTGTTGGTCCATTTGTTGTTACTATTAAGCCTACTCCATCTGTTGTATGTGCATAACTATATGTTTCAACTTTATTCAAATAATTTTTAGTTGAAATCTTCTTCCCCCAAGTATCATAAGTATAGGTAGTAGTAAGTGGATAACCCACTGTAAAAGGAGGTGACTCTGTTGATAGTAATCCTGTACTTAAATCATAGCTGTAATCTGTTACTAAACCCTGAATATCTGTTCTCTTTGTTAAAAACCTATGTGTTGTTGAATCGTATTGAAAGCTAAAAACTCTATCTGTCTCATTGGTTGCTTTTAATGTTTTAGTGATGATATTACCATAAGCATCATAAGCATTGACCTCAGTAACATAATCTGTAATTACTCCTGAATTTGTTGACCTTTTTTGTACTTGTGTTAACAAATTATTACTATAGGTATATAATTCTTCATCAATGGATGTATCATTACTTGGTTGAATAGTCTTTGTAACAACTTTATTTGTTGGTCTTCCAATAAAATAAGGAACTGCTGATGGCAAATTGTCATAAGACAAATTTTCAACTGTTGTTAATGACTCAACTGAAGAGTCATTTGTCTGAATAGTTGTTTTGGTTATAGGGTTATTGTAGAGATCAAACTTTGTACTAATATTTAATACATTTCCCTGCACCCCATCAATTGTAATACTAGATGTTTTTTTAAGTTTAAAAACCTTATTTGAAGACAATGGGTTTGTAATGTCATCTAAAACATCATCATAATTATAAGTATATTGACTCCAATTAATAAAAGGATTATTCATGTCAAATGGTAAGCCAAGTGTTGTCAAGCCTAATACTGAATAATTTTCTATAGGTGCTCCTCTAAATGAAAAATTATGTAGAGCATCTAATTTAGAAACACTATAATTTGTGACATTTGAGATAATTTGTGATGCATCTGCAAACCAATTCGTTTTCAAGACAGATCGAAAACCAAGGAAACCAAGTCCCTCTAAATTATTGGTAGCACCATAGTATTTGTACAATTGTTTTTTATATACCGCTGAACTTATTCTTTCGATTTGGGAAACGACATTTAAACCTGGCTGATTAATTATATCTACATTAGGATATTGTTCAATAGAACCAGCTGTCATATATGTACCATTACCATCGGTTAATGAACTGTATGTGATAGTCTCTTTAACACCATTTCCTAATGTTATATTTTTCATTGATTTAAGAGGAAAACTTAGTGAATTTAGATTAGTACAGAATCCTATTTTATTATTATCATAATTAGTTGGCGAACCAATGTATGATTTCTCTATGCATACCAACTGAGGTTTTCCGTTATAAGTTTTACTCCTTTTGACCATAAAAGGGATTACAATTGCTGTTGCCGTTGGGTAATTTGGGTCATAATAACCATTTGTAAATGAAGAGTTAGCCCAAATACCAGCAGAATTCCTAACAAAAGTATTGATTGAAAAACTAGTATTTGTACCTGGTGTAATAAATAAAACATCTGTTTTTCCATCTCCATTAAAATCTATATTTGCTAACCCACTTAAATCATGAGCCGAAGGAAAATTTGCTGGAAAAGTTTCATTAATAAATGAAATCCCTGTGGACATTAATAATGCTCTATCAACTCCTGGTAACATTATATCAGCTTTACCATCTCCATTATAATCACCAATACAAATTGGATACGTATATGACCTGCCAGCAGTGTCACAAGTTAATTGTGATTCATTTTGATATTGAGGAGGATCTGTACCAAAAACGTAAACAGGGTAATCATAGTAATGACAATTGCCTGCCGCTACAGTAGTTTCACTCAAATGAATAGTAATAAGAGTTTCCCATAATATAATCAAATTATTATTGTTATCTAAAGTATAAACAACAAGTCTATCACTTTTTGGTACAAGTATATCTGTTTTCCCATCACCATTAAAATCTGCAAAATATAATTTATTTTGATCATCGAATAATACAGGTATAGTTCCACACAAATTAACATAATTTGTAGAAATTCTTCTATCAAGATTAATAAAATAAATTTCTATATTGTTTGTAGTACAATCTTTCGATTTAACTATTATTTGATCTGTTAATCCGTCTCCATTGAAATCACCTGATTGAGTATAATATTTTGTGCTGTTAATAATTATTTGCTTAGAGTATTCATTTGTTATAGTACTATTAGTTTTTGAAAAAATATTAAAGTTCATAGTAACATTACAATTCGCCCAATTGGTTGTTTCACTTCTAATACACCAGGCATCTCTGCTCATAAGTTTATTATTTGCATCTAAACATTTTACTGTAGAAATTCCAGTAGCATTTGTATTTGAGATTACATCAACAACTGCAACAGAATTATCATCATAGACTTTAGTGAACAAGCTTGTTCCATTTATAAAGTCCGTATCCCCATCTCCATCAAAATCACCTGTAGTCAACAAACCAGATAATCCTCCAAATCCATTTTGAGGCAATGTATTCGGCTGTGTTAAATTGGTTTTAATGAAGTTTACAACACTAGTATCACTGATGTTTTCGCCATAATCAAAGACAGTTGGATTATGACTTTTAGAATTATCACCATTCTTTTCAGTTATACTTATCATTCTTTCGTAACCTACTACAATATCATGTGCCAGAAAATAATTTCGCAAACCGACTCCATTTCCTTTTACGTTTATTTGACTTAAAATCTTATCATTAATTACATTAATTCCACCAACATAAACATCTTCATTACGAGTTCTATTTTTATATATAAATTGAATTTCATTTATAGGTGTATTAGCCCCTATTGAACCATATTTAACAGAAGACAAGTATAAAGAGTTATTAGTAACTGTGTAATTATAGCTTATTCTAACGCCTTGAGGGTTCTCCCAATAACTTAGTGGAAAAGTAGTGTCCGTAGTGGAAGACAAAGTATCTCCATATATAGCCATAGAACCATCAGGATATTCCACTTTAAAAATAGCTTTTCTAGCTATTTGTGTTTGTATTCCACTAACCATGTAGTATGAAAAGGAATGCATTGATGTAAGGGTAACTTTTATATTTGAATAATTTTCAGTAACATATGTCGAACCAAGCACTCCATATGTACCACTCTTTAATATCAATCGCTGTCCATCAAGTGCATAACGATCATAAATATCAAAATCCACAGGATTATCTAACCCATCGTGAAACTTAGTTGATGGGATTCTAGTTATTGCTGATAAACCTGAAATATTCCAACCATAACCTGCGATTCCAACACCAGATTGACTATTATAACTCAATCCAATTTGAGGAACAACTCCATTAATGCCTGGCGGTACACTTATTGGAATAGAATATGTAGCTGCTCCAGATAGAGATACTGAAAGATTACCCGCCGTAACTCCTGTCTCTGTAGAACTTCCTGTTGCTGTTGTAGAGCCTCCCCCTGTAGAGCCTCCCCCTGGTGCAATTGAAGTAGTATTAGATTTATTTATACTTGACTGAGCATTAGAAAAAAAACTCAATAATAATATTGTGGCATATAATATTCTTTTCATCTTTTACTGTTTAATAATTTTCAAATCTTTTTTTTCTCCATTAGAATATTTAAGCAACACATTATAATAACCTGCTGGATAATCTCTAAAATTTATTTTAGCCAATTCATCATTATTCAATACTGTAAATTGTTTTAATAATTGACCGTTCATAGTATACAATTCAATTGATAAAACTTTGTTATCATCAATATTTTCACATTTAATGTATAGCTCTTCAAGTACTGGGTTCGGATAATACAGAACCTTATTTTCTTCTTGTAAATCGTTATCAGTTATATCATTTTCGTTTTTGTAATTGGCATTTTTAGCCGCACAATTGGTGCAAATAACTCTTTGAATTTGATTACCAGCAGTGTCATATGAAAACTGAATTCTTTTAGTTTGAGTTATTTGCCCAAAAGAAAGTCCAAAAACAAAGAGAAAAAGGAATGTAAATTTGTTTTTCATAAAAATTTGATTTGCGTTTATGTATTTATATATTGGATAAAATGTTGTAATAAAATAACTGATAATATGCAAACTACACTATCTTATAATTGACATTAATTACTAGTTTTTGACATTATTTTAATTTATAATTAAATTCTATAAGAGTAAACTTCATTAGAATTAATTTGAACTTCTTAACTATGCGAGAAAAACCTTAAATTAATTAGTACAAAGCTATGTGAGTTAAATAAATAATTTGGTAAGCAAAAAGTGTACATTTTCATTTTTTTTGGTTCTTTACTTGCTGTAATTATAAACAAATTAAATGTCTTTATTCTCATTTAAATGTAGAATGTTTGCTACGAATTTATTCTACCAAACCCATTACAATAACTACAGATTCATTGTAACAAAATATTTTTTTTATTTTTTCAAAACTAGAAAAACACAATTAATTGCAATCACGTAGTTTTACGTGTTTTTACTTTTTCACAACAAAACTATATATTGATTGTTATTAGAATTTACTCTTAAAGTGTAAAAATTGTTAAGAGCAAACATATTAACATAAATTACATGAGTCAATCCGTATTTACACGGATTTTAAAAGAAAAAGCCTTACTTCAATTAAGTAATGCATTGTGCAATAAAAAAAGCGAGGTATTATAACCTCGCTCTAAGTATAACTTTAAATCGTTTATTGTGTTTAACATAAAAATCTTATCAAAGATAATAATTTTTTGTAGACTACTGACTAAATGCTGACTAAAACAACAAAAAAAGCTTTAAAATTAACTATTTTAGTGACCGCGAAGGGATTCGAACCCCCAACCCTCAGAGCCGAAATCTGATATTCTATCCAGTTGAACTACGCAGCCAATTTGAAGTACAAAGTTAAAAACACAAAGTACAAATGAACTTGTACTTCTAACTTATACTAATAATTTTTTAACGATTGCCGAAATGGTTTTGCCTTCGGCTTGTCCGCCAATTTGAGCCGAAGCTAATCCCATCACTTTTCCCATAGATGCAATTCCTGACGCACCAGTTTCTGCAATGATTTTAGCAATAATGGTTTCAATTTCAGCTTCCGATAATTGTGCTGGAAGAAATTTTTCAATCACTGCAATTTGAGCTAATTCAGGTGCTGCCAAATCAGGACGATTTTGTGTCGTAAAAATCTCGGCACTGTCTTTTCTCATCTTCACCAAACGTTGCAAAATTTTGATTTCGTCTGCTTCTGAAATTTCTTCTTTAGAACCAGTTGCGGTTTGGGCTAATAAAAGTTCTGATTTTATAGCTCTTAATGCTTCTAATGCTACGGTATCTTTAGAACGCATAGCATCTTTCATTACGTCCATTATTTGGGTTTGCAAGCTCATACTAATTTTATATTAAATTATAAATTTTGATTTTTATGTAAATGGTTGGCTTTTTAGCCCTGATAGTAGTGGAAAGCTCCCGATTTTTATCGGGACTTGCAACGAATAGCAGGAAAATGGCTGACTGAAAATGCCCGAAACTTTCGCTTATAAAAACATTCAGTATCAATCTAAAAAGCTAGGCAAATATAAAAAAAATAACCCGAAATTTCTATTGAACTTTCGGGCTACTCATTTTTAATTAACTTGATGATTTAATCTACATTATCGTGTAAGAATGAATTGTTAGAACGTAATTGCATGTCGTCATTGCTGTCTGTTCCTAAAGACATTCTTGAATTGTTGTTTAAATTTCTATTATCCGTTAAATCTACGCCCAATCTTTTGTAAGCTGGTTCTTTTTCCAATTCTTCCACACGTGATGGATTGTTGTGAAACTTGTAATTGAAGTCTTTCAACTTACGTCTTCTTTCGTCAGCACGCATTTTCAACGTTTCTTCAATAGTCATTTCCATTGGAGAAAGATCGTCTGAATGCGTAGCATAGGTTGGTTTAGTTGGCTCTGCTACTTTCATGGTAAAGTTCAACGATTCCTCGATTGGTTCTTCTACTTTTTCTGCCACTGGCTTAGAACCCAACAAATCGTTTTCGATTTCCATATACTCTTCTAAAGAATATTTAATAACACCGTTTTGATTCAATTCGGTTACTGGAACGAATTCTACGTGTTCGTTTACTTTAATATCTTTAGTTTCTGCAGAAAGGTCAAAAATAACGCGTTCTTCCTCTACTCTTTCAACTGGTTTTGAAATTGGCAAATCAAATGAGAATGTAATTTGTTCCTCTTCTTTAGCAATGAATTGAGGCTCATTTACCTTGATTTCATTTACTACAGGAGTTGTAAAGGTAAAATCGATGTCTTTAATAGGCGAAACAATTTCAAAAGTAACGTCTAAGTTACGGATGAATTCGTTCATGGCGATTAAATCGTTATCTGCTTGAGCAACAACAGGCTCTGCCTTTACTTCGTCTTCGATTAATTCAAAAACTATTTTTTCTTCTGCAACTTCGGCAGTAACTTCAATTGGAGTTTCTACCTTCGATTGAAAAAAATCAACTGGTTTTTGGGTTAAATCGCGTACTAATTTTTGTTCATCTTCTAAGGAATGAATTATTTTCTTTGGCTCAACATTTACAATTTCTGATTGTTGTTCTACATTAAAACCCGTAGCAATAATAGTCACTGCAATAGCATCACCGTGCGATTCGTCTTCACCAACACCCATAATGATATTAGCATTGTGACCCGCTTCTGCTTGAATGTGATCGTTGATTTCTCCGATTTCATCAATAGTGATTTCAGTAGTACCAGAAACGATAAGCAACAATACGTTTTTAGCTCCTGAAATTTTATTATCATTTAATAATGGTGAATCTAAAGCCGAAATAATAGCTTCTTTAGCACGGTTTTCACCACTAGCAATAGCTGAACCCATAATGGCAGTTCCACTGTTAGACAATACCGTTTTAGCATCTTTTAAATCGATATTTTGTGTATAGTGGTGTGTGATTACTTCAGCAATTCCACGAGATGCGGTAGCTAAAACTTCGTCTGCTTTAGAGAAACCAGCTTTAAAACCAAGATTACCGTATACTTCTCTTAATTTGTTATTATTGATAACAATTAACGAGTCAACCTGCTTTCTTAATCGTTCCACACCAGCTAATGCTTGATCTTGACGTACTTTTCCTTCAAATTGAAACGGAATAGTAACAATACCAACCGTAAGAATATCTCTTTCTTTAGCCAATTGAGCGATTACAGGAGCTGCACCAGTACCTGTTCCACCACCCATTCCTGCAGTGATGAATACCATTTTGGTATTGCTGTCTAACATTTTTTCAATATCAGCAACGCTTTCAATGGCCGACTGTTGACCAACATCAGGATTTGCTCCAGCGCCCAAACCTTCTGTTAAGTTAACTCCTAACTGAATTTTGTTGGGTACAGGACTATTTTGTAATGCCTGTGAATCGGTATTACAAACGATGAAGTCTACACCTTTGATTCCTTGTTTAAACATGTGGTTGATTGCGTTGCTTCCACCGCCACCAACTCCAATAACTTTAATAACATTTGATTGATTTTTTGGTAAATCAAATGAGATGCTTCCAAATTCTGAGTTGCTCATCATACTATTTTGGTTTGTTTGATTTTATTCTGTATTCTAATTTTGTCTTGTCTATGTTTACTCTGCGTTGTCTAAGAAATCTTTGATTTTATCTACATACTTATCGAAGAACGATCTTCTGATTTTGTTTTCTGTAGTTTCAATTTCTTTTTCAACCTTCTGTTCCACTTTTGGAACTTCTAGTTCTTGAACTGGAGTGGCTATTGGCTCTTCAACAACTGGTCTTACAATCTGTCTAGGTTGAGGAGCAGCTTGTGTTACCTCCAATTTATAAGCACTTTGTGTATTGTTCGCAATGCTATTCATTACCAATCCTACTGCAGTTGCAAACAACGGACTTGAAATATCTTCGCTTGAATTTCCAGCTAAATGCTCATTAGGATATCCAATTCTAGTATCCATTCCGGTAATGTATTCTACTAATTGTTTGATGTGTTGCAGTTGTGCTCCACCACCTGTTAATACAATACCTGCAATTAATTTCTTTCTTGGATCTTCGTGTCCGTATGCTTTAATTTCGGTAAAAACTTGTTCGATAATTTCAACCACACGAGCGTGAATGATTTTCGATAAGTTTTTTAACGATATTTCTTTTGGTTCTCTTCCTCTTAAACCAGGAATGGAAACAATTTCGTTGTCTTTATTTTCACCTGGCCAAGCCGAACCAAATTTTACTTTCAATAATTCAGCTTGTTTTTCTATGATTGAACAGCCTTCTTTGATGTCTTCTGTAATGACATTTCCACCAAAAGGCACCACGGCTGTGTGACGAATAATGCCATCTTTAAAAATAGCTAAATCCGTTGTTCCACCACCAATATCAATTAACGCTACACCAGCTTCTTTTTCTTCTTGACTCAAAACGGCATCTGCTGAAGCTAATGGTTCTAGAGTTAAACCAGACAATTCAATGCCTGAACTTTGGATACATCTTCCCACATTTCTGATGGATGACGCTTGTCCGACTACCACATGAAAACTAGCTTCTAGTCGTCCACCATACATTCCGATTGGTTCTTTGATTTCCGATTGCCCATCGATTTTAAATTCTTGTGGCAATACATGAATGATTTCTTCACCTGGCAACATGGCTAATTTATTCACTTGATCAATCAACAACTGAATGTCTTTTCCGCTGATTACCTCTTCAGGATTACTTCTACTGATGTAATCGGTATGTTGAATACTGCGAATGTGTTGACCAGCAATACCCACCACTACATCATTAATTTTGTACCCTGAATTTTCTTCTGCTTCCAAAACTGCTTGTTGGATAGATTGAATCGTTTGAGTAATGTTATTGACAACACCTCTAGCCACACCTAAACTTTTAGCCTTTCCAAGACCTAAAATTTCAAGTTTACCGTATTCATTTTTCTTGCCAATCATCGCTACGATTTTCGTAGTTCCGATGTCTAAACCAACCGCAATGTTTTCTCTATTCTCCATATTGTCAACTAATTTGCCCGATGCAATATTTTCTATCATCTTAACTGAAACTCAGAAGCTGTTATCGTGTACAAACAACCTGTTGTGTGAATCTCAAATTTATTTTTTTATACTTGTAAAGCGTACTATCTAAAACTGCTTTTTGAAAAAACGCTTTATAATTTTTAAATTTCTTCTCGACATTGATCATTTTTCCAAATTCAATTTGATAATCGAAGTTTCGAGTGGTCATCATAAGGTCGTTGCCCGACAAAATTTGAACACCAATGATGTTTTTTTTCAAAAAGTCGTCGTCGTAAATTTTCTTTAAAACTTTAGCCAATTCTTTCTTGTTTTTGTTGGTAATTTCACCTGAAATTAGAGGCACTCTAGCCGTATTTACTTCTGAAAGCGGCATACTATTACCCTCATTATCAATATAGAAAGAGCCCAAATCATCAAACACCCTACCAATAGGCGTTTTCTGCTTTACTTCAACCTTCAAAACACCATCAACGGTAACAAAAACATCTGATTTTTCAACCATAGGATGTTTGTTGATGGAATTTTCCAATTTGTTCAAATTTAAGTCCTCTTTTGCTATACTTCGCACATCATTTTTATTTTCTATTAACAATTTATTAACCGTTTCCTGTTTAATAAAATCGCTGTTTTCTCCAACAAAAATGACTTCCGATTTCTTTAATTTTCGATGTAAATTCCTGTTTAATGTAAACGAATATAAAAAGATAACCAATGCAAACATTAGTACCAGCCTGATAGTGTTCCATTTAAGAAATTTCATGATAATGCTTTTTTAATTGACGGAACTAACTCTCCAATATCCCCTGCTCCAATGGTCACAATTACTGTAGCATCTGAAGCTAAAATTGCTGAAATTAAATCGGATTTTGCGACTAACTTTTTATTTTCATTCGTCATTTTTGACATCAGCCAAGTCGTCGTAATTCCCTCCATCGGCAGCTCACGAGCTGGATAAATATCCAATAATAACACTTCATCAAACTGCGATAAACTTTTGGCAAAATCGTCTGCAAAATCTTTAGTTCTACTGAATAAATGCGGTTGAAAAATAGCCAGCACTTTTTGATTTGGGTACAATTCACGAACCGCCTGATGAACAGCATTTATTTCGGTTGGATGGTGCGCATAATCATCTATATAAACGCGATTTTCTGATTTTATTTGATACGAAAATCGTCTTTGTACGCCTTTAAATGATGCTAGAGCTTTAGCAATGGACTCGGTTGGGGTACCATAAGTTTTTGCCATTGCTAAAGCCATCAAAGCATTCATTAAATTGTGATGACCTGGAAGTCCAAATTGTATATTTTGTATGGTTTCTGAAGGCGTTTGCACATCAAAAACATAGCTGCTATTTTCAATTCTAATATTAAACGCTTTGAATGTTGCTTCCTCATTAATGGCAATTGTTAATCCTTCTAAATCCAATCCTTTTGGGACAAACATTTTGGTTGTATCCGAAACTTTATGAGCAAATTCTCTAAACGATTCTTCAATGGCATTTTTATCTCCATAAATATCCAAATGATCGGCATCCATAGAAGTAACACAAGCTATATTGGGATGCAAATGCAAGAATGATCGGTCAAATTCATCGGCTTCAACCACGGTAATTGTTTTGCCGCTTCCTATTAAATTAGAATGGTAATTTTCTACAATTCCTCCTAAAAAAGCCGTTACATCGGCACCACTTTCATATAAAACATGCCCCAAAATACTCGATGTAGTTGTTTTTCCATGCGTACCAGCTACTGCAAAACAAAACGTATCTTTGGTAATTAAGCCTAAAACTTCGGCACGCTTTTTAATGACATAATCTCTTTCGATAAAATAATTCCATTCTGAATGTGATACTGGAACGGCTGGCGTCACTATTACAAGTGTATTTTCAACATAGTACTCATTTGGAATTAAGCTGATATTGTCTTCAAAATGAATCGTCATTCCGCCAGCTATCAACTCCTCGGTAAGCATCGTTGGCGTTTTATCGTAACCTGAGACATTTTTACCAATGTTTTGAAAATAACGGGCAAGAGCACTCATTCCGATACCTCCGATTCCGATGAAATAGACGTTATGTATTTGGTTTAGGTTCATTTTAAATTTCAATTACAAGATTCAATTACAAGTTCAAAATTCAAATTTTATTATTGTTTTTTGAAATTGATTTTTGCCATTGTTATTGTATTAATTTTATTATTTCTTCAACTATATCTTTTGTTGCATTGGGTTTTGCCAATTTTTTGATGTTTTGGCTTAATTCTTTTTGTACATTTTCATTTGAAATTAATTCAGAAAATGTAGTTTCAAATTTTTCATCCAATTCATTTTCTTTTAAAAGAATGGCGCCATTTTTATCTACAATCGCTTTGGCATTTTTGGTTTGATGATCTTCGGCTACATTGGGTGACGGAATAAAAATAGTTGGTTTTCCGACCAAACACAACTCCGAAACCGATGATGCGCCTGCACGAGAAATTACAAAATCAGCTGCCGCATAAATCAAATCCATTCGATCAATAAAGGCTACAACTTGTACGTTTTTTGTATCGTTAAAATGCTTGTATTCTTCGTAATATAATTTTCCACATTGCCAAAAAACCTGCACACCACTTTGCAAAAGATACTCCAATTCTTTTTCAATCAACTGATTCACTTTGCGAGCACCCAGGCTTCCACCGAGAATCAATACTGTTTTTTTAGTAGCATCCAAATTGAAGTGTGAAATACCTTCTGCTCTTTTGCTTTCAATATCCAATACATCTTGTCGCACTGGATTTCCGGTAAAAACGATTTTATCTTTTGGAAAAAAGCGCTCTAAATTTTCGTATGCGACACAAATGGCATTGGCTTTTTTACTTAAAATTTTATTCGTGATTCCGGGATACGAATTTTGTTCTTGAATTACTGTCGGAATGTTGTTGCTATTAGCCACTTGCAGTAACGGACCACTTGCAAAACCACCTGTTCCGATTACTACATCGGGTTTGAATTTCTTTATTATTTTTCGTGATTTCCACAAACTGCTCACCAATTTCAGTGGAAACATCATGTTTTGCAAGGTTATTTTTCGTTGTATCCCAGCAATCCACAAACCTTCAATATTGTATCCTGCTTGAGGCACTTTTTGCATTTCCATTTTGTCTTGCGCGCCTACGAACAAAATTTCACAATCGGGAAACCGCGACTTTAATTCATTAGCAATGGCTACCGCAGGATAAATATGTCCTCCAGTTCCGCCACCACTCAATATGAATTTGTATGTTTTCATTCTATTTTTTCTTTAAAACCGCATTCATCGGATTTTCTGTAATCGAATAATCGTCTTGGTCTTCCTTAATTTTATTTTGTATAGAAGCTCTAATCTGATTTACTTTTTCTTGATTTTCGTCTTCTTCCTCTTCATCATCTTGCAATTGCTTATCGATTAACTTCCTTAACGCTTCTTCGCGTTTCTCTTTTTCGGCTAATTCTTCTGCAATTTCTTCTTCTTTTTTGGTCACACTTAAAATGATTCCGATAGCGATACACGTCATCCAAATAGAACTTCCTCCCGAACTTATCAAAGGTAACGTTTGACCTGTAACTGGAAGTAACTCAACCGCAACTGCCATATTAATTAAGGCTTGAAATACAATTGGAAATCCGAGTCCGACTACCACTAATTTCCCGAATAACGAATTGGCTTTGTGTGCTGCCACAATAAATCGAAACAGCAAGAGCATGTACAATCCTAAAATCACTAAGGCCCCAAAAAGTCCGTATTCTTCTACAATTATGGCAAAAATAAAATCGGAAGACGATTGAGGTAAAAAGTTTTTTTGAACACTTTTCCCAGGTCCGAGTCCGTAAATTCCACCCGATGCAATAGCAATTTTTGCTTTTTCTATTTGGTAATATTCATCTGGATCTTTGGTGCTATCGTCTTTATTGAAAAAATTTCCGATACGTTTTTCCCAGGTTTGAACACGATTGGGAAATGCGTTTGGGTAGGCTTTCACCACTAATATAAACATCGAAAAAGCTACTATTCCCATGCCGATAATAGTACCTATGTATTTTATGGGATATCTTCCTATAAATGTCAACATAGTTACCATGGCAAAAATCAATGCTGCCGTAGAAAAATTGGCAGGTAAGATTAACATAATAGTTACAAAAACCGGCAACCACAAATCGATAAGAGATGCTTTAAACGTAGGCGGTGTTTCACGAGATTTGGACAAATATCGAGCTACATAAACATACAATACGATGGCCGCTAAGGTTGACGTTTGAAACGAAATTCCGATAAACGGAATGTTGATCCAACGGCTGGCATTGGCGCCTTCAACTACTGTTCCTTTGACCAATGTGTACACCAATAGTACCCAAACAATTGGTAATGCAATTCTTGAAATTCCTCTAAAATAATGATACGGAATTTTGTGTATTTGATAAATAATAATAAACCCGAAAAAAATCTGAATGGCGTGTTTTAGCAAATACGTGATGGCGTTACCCGAACCATGACGCATGTAGGCCAAATTGCTACTCGCACTAAAAACAGGCATAAAAGAAAACAACGCCAAAAGGGCAACAAATGCCCAAATAACTTTATCTCCTTTTAAACTGTTTATTAGTTCTTTCATTCAATATTAGATTTTAGATATTAGATTTTAGATTTTAGATATCTTGATTTGTAATTTAATTTTTATTTATTCTATTATTTACTGTTTTTAATGTTGATACAAATATTGCCGCCAATTCGTTTGATTCTTTTAAAAGAAATTCTAATTCTGATGAGTTCAACCAATTCTTCTCTTTAATAATTTCTAACCAAAACTGTGATTCATCTGCCTCTTCTAAAACTATATTTAATTTAGCTACAAATTCTTTATCACTTCTAGCTCTGCAAACTGCTCTGTAATTAGCTCCAACAGAAGTTGCACTTTTAGCAATTTGATTTATAACAACCCGAGTCGACATTGAATTGGGCATTTGTTCAATTAGATTTAAAACAGCTAAAGAAAAATGCTTTGTTCTATTTTTAAGTTCATCGTTTGTCATATCTAATATTTAAAATCTACTATCTGATATTACAAATTTCTTACTTCTCTTTTAAATTGATTGCCTCTGTCTTCGTAGTTTTGAAACAAATCAAAACTAGCACATGCTGGAGATAAAAGAACGGTATCACCTTTTTCAGCAATGTGTCTCGCGGTGTTTACAGCATCGTGCATGTTATCTACTTCTACCATCATGTCGACCACATTTCCGAAAGCATCAATTATTTTCTTGTTATCAACACCCAGACAGATAATTGCTTTTACTTTTTCATGAACTAAGGCCATCAATTCGGTGTAATCGTTTCCTTTGTCGACACCTCCTAAAATCCAAACTGTTGGAGTTGTCATGCTGTCTAAAGCAAAAAAAGTAGCGTTTACGTTAGTTGCTTTACTATCATTAACGTATTGTACATTTTGAATTTTAAGCACTTTTTCTAAACGGTGTTCAACTCCTTGGAAATTAGACAAACTTTCACGAATCGTTTGCTTTCTAATTTTCATCAGTTGTGCGACAGAAGTAGCAGCCATAGCATTTTTCATGTTATGTTTTCCTTCAAGAGCCATTTGAGTTGTTTCCATTAAAAACTCTTCTTCGTTGATGTTAATTTCCATAGTATTGTTGTTTAAAAATGCTCCATTTTCAACTGATTTTGAGATTGAAAACGGAATTAATTGTGCTTTTACTTTGTTATTTTGTAACCATTCGTTAATTGCCTCATCGTCTGCATCGTAAATAAGGTAATCTTCCTCGGTTTGATTCATTGTTATTCTAAATTTAGAATTGATATAATTCTCGTATTTATAATCATATCGGTCTAAATGATCAGGACTAATGTTGGTGATTATGGCTATATGCGGTTTGTAATCGATGATTCCGTCCAATTGAAAACTACTCAATTCCAACACATAAACATCATAATTTTCATCGGCTACTTGCCAAGCAAAGCTCTTCCCAATATTTCCTCCAATTGCCACATTCAACCCAGCTTGTTTTAAAATATGGTAGGTTAATGATGTGGTGGTGGTCTTACCGTTACTTCCTGTGATTCCGATAGTGATTGCATCGGTAAATTTGGATGCAAATTCAATTTCAGAAATAACCGGAATTTGTTGCGCTACTATTTTTTTTATTATCGGAGCTTTCTCAGGAATTCCTGGACTTTTCATTACTACATCAGCATTCAAAATTAAAGCTTCTGTATGCTGTTCATCTTCCCATTGTATCCCATTAATAATAAGAACTTCTCTATAATTTTCTTTTATTTTTCCAAAATCGGATACAAAAACATCATATCCTTTTTTCTTTCCTAAAATGGCCGTTCCTACGCCACTTTCACCGCCTCCGAGTACGACTAACCTTGGCATTATCTTAATTTTAATGTTACAATTGAAACGATTGCTAAAAGAATCGTAACAATCCAAAAACGAGTCACAATTTTACTTTCGTGATAACCTTTCTTTTGGTAATGATGATGCAAGGGCGACATTAAAAATACACGTCTGCCTTCGCCAAAACGTTTTTTGGTATATTTAAAATAAGTTACTTGTATGATTACAGAAGCGCTTTCGGCAAAAAAGATAGCACACAACACCGGTAACAACATTTCTTTGCGAACCGAAATAGCCAAAACAGCGATGATTCCACCAATTGTTAAACTTCCAGTGTCACCCATAAATACTGATGCTGGATAGGAATTGTACCATAAAAATCCGATGAGTGCCCCAACAAAAGCTGCAATAAACACGGTCATTTCACCTGAATTAGGGATGTACATCACATTCAAATAATTGGAAAGAATGATGTTACCCGAAACGAAAGCAAAAATACCCAAGGCTAAAACGGATATGGCTGAAGTTCCGGCGGCCAAACCATCAATTCCGTCGGTAAGATTGGCCCCATTTGAAACGGCTGTAATGATGAAAATCACAATAGGAATAAACACCAACCAAGCCCATTTTTGATAATCTTCTGTAAACGGCTCCAATATTTTGGCGTAATCCAATTCGTTGTTTTTCATAAAAGGAATAGTCGTAACCGTTGATTTAACCTCTTTAGCGGGTTGGCTCATCACATTTTCCGTTTGATTGAACAGAATAGGTCGAGCCGATTTTTCTCTCACTGTCACACCCGGACTGAAATAAAGCACCGATCCTACAATTAAACCCAATCCAACCTGACCAATTACTTTAAAAATTCCTTTTAGTCCTTGTTTGTCTTTTTTAAAGATTTTGATATAATCGTCGATAAATCCGATGGTTCCCATCCAAAGTGTGGTGATGATTAAAAGAACGATATAAATATTGTTCAATTTGGTTAATAAAATCACCGGAATTAAAGTCGCAATAATGATGATTAATCCACCCATCGTTGGCGTTCCTGCTTTTTGCGTTTGACCCGCCAAACCTAATTCACGAACGGTTTCTCCAACTTGTTGATTTCTTAAAAACATAATGATTTTTTTACCATAAATCGTTGAAATCATCAACGACAAAATCAAAGCCAATGCCGATCGAAAGGTGATATATTGAAACACTCCAGTACCTGGAACGTCTAACGTTTTGTCTAAATATTCAAATAAGTAGTATAGCATATTTGGTTATTTGTTTGTTTGGTTATTTGTTTTCGTAACACGTAATTTGTAATTACTTGTTTAATTGTTCTAAAAATTCCTTCACTATTTTCATGTCGTCAAAATCGTGGCGAACACCATTAATTTCTTGATAGGTCTCGTGTCCTTTTCCCGCAATTAGAATAATATCGTTAGCATTTGCCAATTGGCAAGCAGTTTTTATAGCTTGTTTTCTATCTTCAATAGAAAGTGATTTTTTATAATTTTGAGGTTCAACTCCAGCTTCCATTTCGGCAATAATTGTGGCTGGATTTTCTGTTCTAGGATTGTCTGACGTAATAATTACCTTATCACTCATTTGTGTAGCGATATTGGCCATGATTGGTCTTTTTGTTTTATCTCTATCGCCACCACAACCCACAACAGTTATCAATTGCTCGTTATTCGTTCTAATGTCATTGATGGTTTTCAAAACATTTTCTAAAGCATCTGGCGTATGTGCATAATCTACAATTGCGGTGATTTTTTGGTTAGAAACAATAAATTGAAAACGACCCGAAACACTCTCCAATTCCGACAACAAGCGCAATACTTCAAGATTTTCTAATCCTAATTGAACAGCAGTTCCGTAGATGGCTAATAAATTATAAGCATTGAACGTTCCGATTAGTTTTACCCAAACTTCTTGCTCATTAATTTTCAACAACAATCCCGACAATTGATTTTCTAAAATCTGAGCTTTATAATCAGAATACGATTTGAGTGCGTAGGTTAATTTTTTAGCATAGGTATTTTGCAACATGACCAATCCATTTTTATCATCAATATTGGTTAAGGCAAAAGCCGTTTTTGGTAAATGATCAAAAAACGATTTTTTAACATCTCTATATTCTGCAAATGTGGGATGATAGTCCAAGTGGTCGTGGGATAAGTTGGTAAAAACGCCACCTTCAAAATGCAATCCTTCAGTTCTTTTTTGATGAATACCATGAGAACTCACTTCCATAAAACAAAATTCACAACCCACAGCAACCATTTCATTTAAATAATGATTGATGGTTAAGGAATCTGGGGTGGTATGTGTCGCTTTGTGTTCCACATCATCTACCATGATTTTAACGGTAGAAAGCAATCCCACTTTATAACCTGCTTTTTTAAACAATTGATATAATAAAGATGCAATAGTAGTTTTACCATTGGTACCTGTAATTCCAACCAATCGCAATTTAGACGATGGATTATTATAAAAATTATTAGCCATAAAAGCCAAAGCCGAATTGGTATCTTTTACTTGAATGTAGGTGATTCCTACTGCAATAACTTCTGGAAGTATATCACAAATAACCACTATAGCCCCAAGACTAATTGCCTTTTCAATAAAATCGTGTCCATCAGAAACGGTTCCTCGGATAGCAACAAAAACATCATTTTCTTGAATTTTTCTCGAATCAAATTCGATTTTATTCACAGCAATTTCTGTTGAACCCTTTACAGCTTCAATCGCTACTTTATATAATATGTCTTTTAAAACAATCACGATAATTCTAATATTATAGTTGAATTTTTAATCAATGGTTCGCCTGCTGGAATCGATTGGTTTTTTACTTTTCCGATACCTTTTACTTTAACTTTCAAACCTAAATTTCCCAACAGCGCAACGGCATCCATTCCGGCCATTCCTTTTAAATTGGGTATCGTATTTTTAACCGATTGTGCTTTCGCAAAATACTCGCTGTATTTATATTCTTGCTTGGCTATTTTTTTATCTATGTCCTTGATTTCATTGGTTGAAGGAGCATCAGTGAAAATTTTCTGAGCGATTCTTTTAAAAACTGGTCCAGCAACATCAGCACCATAATAATTATTATTCGAAGTATTGGGTTTATGAACGACTACAATACATGAATACTTAGGATTTTCTGCTGGAAAATAACCTACAAATGAAGAAATATAATATTTATCAAGCGCACCATTAGTCCCATAACCTGCAGCCGCAGTTCCTGTTTTTCCTGCCATTGAAAAATCCTTGGAATACAATTTGGAAGCCGTTCCTTTCTTAACTACATTTTTCAAAATTGCTTTCAATTTCTTAATGGTTTCATCTGAACATATCTTAGAATTGATGACTTGCTTATCGTATTTTTTAATGGTTTTATTCCATTCCTTGATTTCCGAAACGAATTGCGGTTTTACCATTTCACCATTATTGGCTATGGCGTTATACAAGGTTAAGGTTTGCAATGGTGTAACAGCAACTCCATATCCAAAAGCCATCCATGGCAATGAAATAGCATTCCAACTTTTATCGGATGGATGCGGAATTCGCGGAGTTCCTTCTCCTTGAAACGGCAACCCAAGTGGTTTGTTCAATCCCATTTTATCAATTCTATTGACAAATTCCTCTGGATTACCCTTATAATTTTCATAAACCGCTTGCACCATGATGGTGTTAGAAGAAACTTCAAAACCTCTAGCTAACGATACCTTTCCGTAACCGCCTTCATGGGAATCGCGCACCTTACTTCCTCTATAATCTATGATTCCGCCGCGGCTGTCATACACCATACTTGTATCGACCTTATGATCATCAAGCAAGGCAATCATATCGACTAATTTAAATGTTGAACCTGGTTCATGTGCTTCGGCAACAGCATAATTAATAGTCTCATAATAATTACCCGATTTTTCGTCTCTTCCTAGGTTTGAGATGGCTTTAACTTGACCCGTTTTGGTTTCCATTACCACCACACAACCATGTTCGGCACCGTATTCTTCTAATTGTTTTAACAAAGCGTGATGTGCAATATCTTGAATGTAGACATCAATTGTAGAAATTACATCATACCCATCTTGAGGATCTACTTCGTTTACATCTCGAATAGGTTTCCACTGCCCTTTAGCTATTTTTTGTTTTAAAATTTTACCGTCTTTTCCGTTTAAGTATTTACCGAAAGCACCTTCAATTCCAACACGTTTTCTATAGCCTTGCTCATCAACGCGATCATATCCAATAGTTCTTTCGGCAATAATACCAATTGGATGTTCGCGCACTGTCTTTTGCTCTACAATGATGCCACCTTTGTAGGCACCTTTATTGAAAAGAGGCATCTTTTTAATTCTGGCATATTCGGTATAGCTCAAATCTTCTGCTATTAAAGTATAGCGACTTTTACTGGTGCGGGCATTTCTTAAAAGCGAATTATAATACGAACTTGGCTTCCCTAAAAGTTTAGACAAACTCATCGCTAACGAATCTACTTTAGAATCAAAATCACTGGCTTTTGGAGCAACCGCATCAAAACGGATGGTATAATTAGGTATAGAAGTGGCTAACAAACTTCCATCAGCTGAATAGATATTTCCTTTATTTGCAGGAATTACAAATGTTTTTACGGTACGTTCTTTGGCTAATTTTCGATAATAGTCTCCTTCTACCCACTGTATATTAGTGAGTTTTACCGTAATTGCAATACCCCCTAAAAAGATAGCAAAAGCAACTAAGTAAATGCGATAAGAAATATTTTTATCTTCTACTGCCATAACTTTTTGAAAAAACTTTTTTCTTCTGTTTTTTTAACTTTTATTTTTTGAGGCGGAACTTGAGATGGAAAAACACCTCTTTGTTCCATTTTTGCAGAAACAGTCGATTCCATTTTCAATTTCATCAATTCCGAACGACGGTCTACAAACTCGGAACGCAATTCTTTAACTTCGTTGGTTAAGTCGGCGATTTTGAATATTTTTTGGTCAAATCGGTGCGAATTAGCAATCATAATAATCGCTAGAACTACTATAAAAAGAATAAAACGCCAGTTTTTAGTAGCGTCTTCATTGACCAAAAATCTTGCTTTTAATATGTTGTAAACGCCGCCTTTCATTATTTTTTTTCTGCTATTCTGAGTTTTGCACTTCTAGCTCTATTGTTTATTTTTATTTCTGCTTCGGTTGGAACTATTAACTTTCCTATTAATTTGAATGGCACTGAAAAGTTTCCAAAGAAATCGCGTTCGGGTTCACCATCAAACAGTCCGTTTTTCATGAACCGCTTCACCAATCGGTCTTCCAACGAGTGATAGGATATTACACTCAATCGACCTTCAGGCTTTAAAATATCTAACGATTGTTCTAAAAACTCTTTCAATACATCCATTTCTTGATTGACTTCAATTCGGATTGCCTGATAAATTTGAGCTAATATTTTATTTTTAAACTGGTCTGGCAGAAAGCGCTGCAAAATCAATTTTAATTCATCCGTGGTGCTAATCGCTTTGTATTCTCTGGCGTCAATTATAGTTCTTGCTAATGCTGGGGCAATTTTCAATTCACCATAATCCAAGAACACTCTTTTCAAATTCGCCTCATCGTATTCATTGATTACCTTGTAGGCATCCAAGTCGTTTTTCTTGCTCATTCTCATGTCTAAATCGGCATCGAATCGAGTTGAAAAGCCACGTTCTGGCACATCAAATTGGTGTGATGACACCCCTAAATCGGCTAAAATTCCATCAACTTGTTTCACACCGTGAAACCTTAAAAAACGTTTGATATATCTAAAATTCTCTTGAATCAAGGTAAACCGTTCATCTGGTAAAGCATTTTCCCAAGCATCCTCATCTTGATCAAAACCAAATAATTTCCCGTCTGCACCAAGTCGGCTCAAAATTTCCTTAGAATGTCCGCCACCACCAAAAGTAACATCCACATAAACACCATCTGGCTTCACATTCAAACCATCAACTGTTTCTTTTAGTAAAACTGGATTATGATATTCCATTGTCGTCGTCATTTACATTTCCCATTACATCTTCAGCCAAATCGGCAAAATCTACAACTGAATCATCAATAGCTTTTTCGTACAACTCTTTGTCCCAGATTTCGATAATATTTACTGCCGAAGACAATACAATATCTTTAGAAATATGAGCAAAATTAGTCAGGTCTTTAGGCACCAATAAACGTCCTAAAGCGTCAATTTCAACCACTTTTACTCCGGCTGTAAAACGACGAATAAAGTCATTGTTCTTTTTTACAAAACGGTTGAGTTTATTAATTTTTTGCATCATTACATTCCATTCCGTCATCGGATACAACTCCAGACAGGGCTGAAATACAGAACGTTTCAAGACAAATCCGTCTTGAAGCGAAGCAGCCAATTGCTTTTTGAAAGGCGCTGGCAAAAGCAGCCTTCCTTTGGCATCAACTTTACATTCGTATGTTCCGATTATTGAATTCAAAAACTTAGTAATTAAATGATTTGAGCAAAAATATAAAATATTTTACCACCTTTTACCACTTTCTACCACATTGTTAATAAGTTTTACCACTTTTTAAAAATGAAAAAACATTCCATTGAAATCAGAAAATGAAAATTTGCATCGAATTGCCCAAAATCGATGTGTTTTACAGAATAAAAAGTGGTTAAAAAGACTTTTTTTGAGAAAAATTTAAGAAAAACACAACTTCTAGAACAAGACAATGGCCTCCTAAAAAAAGTTGAAATGTTGACAATTAAGCGTTTAAGTTTTCACAAAAGAAACCGAAAAAAGATAGCCCTGAAGCCTAAATATTTGAGCAAACACTATGAATTTATAGATAAAAAGCTATATTTGTAACAATTGAAAAAACGGTTTTTTAAAATGGACAAAATCATTAAAAAGGAAGGTCGATACAGTTATTTAGAAATTGGCGAGGGCACACCAATTGTCATTTTGCATGGCTTGATGGGAGGCCTAAGTAATTTTGATGGAGTTGCCGAGTATTTCTCTCAAAAAGGCTATAAAATTGTCATTCCAGAATTGCCAATATATACGCAAAATATACTAAAGACCAATGTAAAAGCTTTTGCCAAGTATGTAAAAGATTTTATCACTTTTAAAGGATTTGAAAGAGTAATATTGCTAGGAAATTCTCTAGGCGGTCATATAGCTTTGTACCATACCAAAATGTATCCTGAAAAAATGCTAGGATTGGTTATTACAGGAAGCTCTGGATTGTATGAAAGTGCTATGGGCGACAGCTATCCAAGAAGAGGAGACTATGAATACATTCAGAAAAAAGCTGAAGCCGTTTTTTACGATCCAAAAATTGCCACTAAAGAAATTGTTGACGAGGTTTATGCCATGGCAAACGATCGCATCAAGCTTATAAAAACATTAACTATTGCCAAAAGTGCTATACGACACAATATGGCTAAAGATTTACCAAAAATGCACGTACCAACCTGCATTATTTGGGGTAAAAATGACACGGTTACACCTCCAGAAGTCGCCATTGAATTCAACACACTTTTACCCAATTCAACTTTATATTGGATTGACAAATGTGGACATGCTGCAATGATGGAACAACCCGAAGAATTTAACAGATTACTTGAAGTATGGTTGAATGAAAAAAGCGAAACCCTGAAAAACCCTCAAGTAAGCAAGTAAAAAAAACAGCCATGAAAATAAATACAGCCGAATTTATAATAAGCAATTCTGATGTAAGCAAATGTCCGACGGAACGTTTGCCAGAATACGCCTTTATTGGTCGTTCCAATGTTGGGAAGTCATCGTTAATCAACATGATTACCAACCATAAAAATTTGGCTAAAACTTCTGGAAAACCAGGAAAAACACAATTAATAAACCATTTTAAAATCAATTCCAATTGGTTTTTGGTAGATTTACCGGGTTACGGATACGCTAGGGTTTCTAAAAAAACCAAGCAGGTTTTTCAAGAATTCATTACCAATTATTTTGAAAGTAGAGCCCAATTGGTTTGTGCTTTTGTACTGATTGATATACGACTTGAAGCGCAAAAAATAGATTTAGAATTTATAGAATATCTAGGAGAAACCGAAGTGCCTTTTTGCATTATTTTCACCAAAGCAGATAAAATTAGCAAAACAAAAATTGATTCCCATATTGCAGCCTACAAAAAGCAACTTCATGCCCACAACTGGGAAGAAATACCGCCTTATTTTGTTACCTCAGCCACAGAAGGTACTGGAAAAGACACCCTATTAAATTATATTGAAGAAATAAATAGTGAAGTTTATAAAGATTTAAACGAGTTTTAATACCCTAAAAAAGGCCCTCAAACGAGAGCCTTTTTTTATGCTTTTAATTCTAATTTCTCAGCAAAATAATCACAAAAATCCCGCATAGTATTAGACATTTTGTCGTCTTGAGTTGCTTTTTCGTAGGTATCTGCCATGGCAACCAACGTTTGATGAAAGAAAATCTTCATTTCGTCTACTGGCATGTCTTTAGTCCACAAATCAATACGCAAGGTTTCTTTGTTTTTATTATCCCAAATAGACAACATTATTGCCTTGGCTTCTTCATTTACAATGCCGCCGTCTTGGGCTGTCCAAGAGAGTGATTCAGGCACTTTATTCTCATCCAATCCAATTTCAAATTTAATTTCGGAAGTAGTATTTTTAGTCATTTTTTTTAGGTTTGTATTTTGATTTTTCAAAGATTGTTTTAGCATCCATTTTTAGCATTTGTTGCACTGAAACTTCGTTATTCTCCATAAAAGAACGCACAATTTGCCATCCTACCCATTGCCCCACTCGACCCGGTGTATCGTTATCAATTTCTAAATAAAATTTAGAAAACGGAGCTAAATTGATAAACCGATTAGGCAATCTTGAATCTGTACTGAAAAGCAATTTATTACTCACAAAATTTTCCCACATATAACTTTCGTTCTCTTGACAAAATTTTATTTGATCTTCCGTATATCCTATTCGTTCTGCATCCGAATAATCAGGCAATAAAATATCCTTTAAATACAACTCTTTTCCTGCACTAATCATTAACGAAATTAATTCTTTGTCTTTGGGTGGAGGCAAAATTCCAAAAGCAAAACTAGAAACAATATCAGGCATCATTTGTCTTTGCTCAAAATTTTGTCTTAAATATTCAGGAAACTCATTCTTGTAGAACTTGTGGTCTTTACCCAAATACAATTCTAATGCAATAATTAGTTTGTCGTTGGCATAAATTGCTTTGTTCAAATAATCCATTTCTCCAATTGCCGTGTAGATCTTTGGTGTGATCACCGTAGGAAAATAGTATTTTATATGTTTGAACAAATCTTCTATTTCAGTTTGCTCCGAATTAAAATTCTTGTATTTTTTTTCTACTTCTTGATACAATTCTCTCCATTGTGGATTTTGCATTTTTTCTATCCAAACCTCATCGGGAGTACCTAACGGGAAAAAATCAGGAAAATCTGCTTTTACTTTCGGTAAACCTTCGGGTGTAGCCTCAAAAAAAGCCTGTTCAAAACGAAATACTTTCATTTGAACTGGAATTTCATCCACAGCACGTTCGACCTTACTTTTCTTATCACACGAAAAAAGTATTAAGCTAATAATAATAAGTGAAATATATCTTTTCATTTTTTATTTAATATTTTTGCAAATATACATTACCAAATCTTAATTCATTCCTAAACTATGGCTAAAAAAAGCACCATTCAGGTTGAGAAAGTAAACGAACATATAGTTAACTGGTTAAAAACGTATGCTAATAACGCAAAAGTAAGTGGTTTTGTTGTGGGAATCTCTGGCGGCGTTGATTCGGCCGTGACTTCAACACTTTGTGCCCAAACGGGTTTACCTACTTTATGTGTAGAAATGCCTATTCATCAGGCTCAAAACCAAGTAAATCGCGGTAGAGAACACATCGATCAATTGCAAAAAAGATTTCCTAATGTAAGTAGAGCCGAAGCCAATTTAACTCCCATTTACGAAACTTTTAAGACTGAAGTCCCACCAAGTGATAACGAAACCAAATACCATTTATCTTTAGCCAATACTCGTGCCCGATTGCGGATGACAACTTTATATTATTTTGCTGGAATTCACGGCTATCTTGTAGCTGGAACCGGAAATAAAGTAGAAGATTTTGGTGTTGGCTTTTACACTAAATATGGAGATGGTGGCGTAGACTTGAGTCCGATAGCCGATTTAATGAAAAGTGATGTCTATGCACTTGGTTCTTATTTACAAATTCCTGAATCCATTCAACAAGCAGCACCAACCGATGGTTTGTTTGGAGATAATCGAACCGATGAAGATCAATTGGGTGCCAATTACGATGAATTGGAGTGGGCCATGCTTCAAAAAGAAATTGGAAAAAAACCAGAAGATTTTTCGCACAGAGAAAAAAAAGTTTTTGAAATCTATAATCACCTTAATCTCGTAAATAGACACAAGATGGAATCAATCCCGGTATGCAAAATACCAAATTCCTTTAGAGAATAATTAGATATTTATTAAAAATTTAGCATTTTTTGATTAACTTTACAATCATTTTATGAAAAAAATTAGCTACTAAAAAATTAAAATTATGATAACAGTTTGCCTTGCCGACAATTATCCGGTGGTACATTATGGCGTAAAATCATATTTTAAAGATCATCCTGAAATTAGTGTAGTTTCGAATGTCGGAAGCTTTTACATGGTTCCAGATGCCTTAAGAAATAAAGAGATTAACGTCTTAGTAATTGACCTCGAGTTAGACGGCTTGAAAAGTATTTACGAACTAAAAGCAATTATTAAAAACTTTCCTAATACGAAAGTATTAGTTTTTACTAGTTTGAACGAACAAATCTATGCACCTAACGCTATAAAAGCTGGAGTTGCTGGGTTTGTACACAAATCTTCTAAATTGGAAACTCTAGGCACAACTATCATTAGAGTACATCAAGGAATTGTAATGTTGAGTGATGCTATAAAGAAAAATTTAGCATTAATCGCCAAACAAAATAAAAGCGAGCGCCTTTATCGAAAATTATCCAACAGAGAAATTGAAGTACTACGCTATTTGTGTGACGGAAAGAAAAACAATGAAATTTCTAAAGTTTTAGGATTAAACGAAAAAACAATTTCGACCTACAAACTTCGTCTTTTACAAAAGCTGAATGTAACCAATTTAGTTGATTTGGTGAACAAAGCCAAGACTTTGGATATTGTTTAAAAACACATCTTATAGAAAATCCCAAATTCTTTTACATCTAAGAATTTGGGATTTTTTTTATGTTATTCTCTAATTATGTCGAGAAATTACTCTTCCCAATTTTTTTGAAAACATATTGGTAAGCTCGTTATAATCTCGAACTCCTAGTAATATTTCGTGATTATCGACTTCGGGTTCGTTAGAGACGGACGCCTGCAATTCTTTAATTATTTTACTAACCAATAACCATCTTAAGGTTAATATCGTTTCGGAAACATATTGGCTAATGGTTTGATCTTTTGCTTTTACGAAAATATTTTTGGCTTCCCAATTGTCTAAAGAATACCTTTCATCATTCATTAATATCGAAGTAACTTCTTGTGCTAATTCGGGCGTCAATTGGGATAAATATTTTTCTAATTCAAAAGTTTCATTTTGATTAAAGTAAGCAATCAAATCGTTGTAAATATCTCTAAACAATGGATTGGCTAATTCGGTTTCGTCTTCCTGCAAACTCAAATACACACGCTGATAGACTTTATATTTGTTCATTTCTTTAACCTCAACCATTTCTCCAGCTTCATTTGCTTTCAATAAAATGTCTTCAAATTCATCTTCAACATGACCATAAACTAGAAGGATTTCTATGATTTTATGCTCCAATTCATATTGAATATCAACATTGGCAGTTGCTACTACATTTTCATTTTTATGAACTTCAAATGCCGTTTGCTCTTCTTTATGTTTTTTACCTAACTCAACAATGTCTTTTTTAACCAACTGCGCCAAGGTATTAAACAAAACATCTTCTGAAATATCCATAATTCTAGACACTTCTTGAATATAGATTTCACGTTTAATGCGGTCTGGAATTTTAGAAATACTGGCCACCATATCGCGAATCAAATCGGCTTTTTTGATCGGATCATTCTTGGCATCTTTCATTAAAAGCGAGGCTTTGAATTGAATAAAATCCATTGCATTTTCTTCAAAATACTGAATCAAATCTTGAAGCGGCGTTTTCTTGGCAAAACTATCCGGATCGTCTCCATCAGGAAAAGTACACACTTTTACGTTCATGCCTTCTTCCAAAATCAAATCGATACCGCGAATGGAAGCACGTAAACCAGCAGCATCACCATCAAAAAGTACGGTAACATTTTTAGTTAAACGATTAATCAAACGTATTTGATCGGGAGTTAATGCTGTTCCAGACGAAGCTACCACATTTTCAATTCCGGCTTGGTGCATCTGAATTACATCGGTATACCCTTCAACCAAATAACAGTTGTCATTTTTAGCAATGGATTGTTTGGCATGAAAAATTCCGTACAACACTTTACTCTTGTGGTACAGATCGCTTTCTGGCGAATTGAGGTATTTAGCCGCTTTTTTATCGTTGGTTAAAATACGGCCTCCAAAACCCAATACGCGCCCCGACATCGACTGAATAGGAAACATCACACGCCCTTTAAATCTATCAAACTGTTTGTCTTCACCAACAATTGTCAGACCCGTTTTTTCAAGAAATTCTAGCTTATACCCTTTTCCTAGCGCTTCTTTCGTTAAAGCATCCCAAGTAGAAGGCGAATATCCCAAACCAAACTTTTTTATGGTATCATTCGTAAATCCACGTTCTTTGAAATAGGTTAAAGCAATCGCTTTTCCTTCTTCAGAATTCAACAACATATCTTGAAAATATTTTGAAGCGAATTCGGAAACCAAAAACAAACTTTCACGTTCGTTAGCCACTACTTTATCTTCATCTGAAAGTTCGGTTTCTTCAACTTCGATATTGTATTTTTTGGCCAAATACCGAATGGCTTCTGGATAAGTAAACTGCGAATGCTCCATGATAAAAGCAATAGCATTTCCACCTTTTCCCGAACTAAAATCTTTCCAAATTCCTTTGGCAGGCGAAACCATGAACGAAGGCGAGCGCTCGTCAGAGAACGGACTCAATCCTTTAAAGTTGCTACCGGCGCGCTTTAATTGCACAAAATCGCCGATAACTTCTTCTACTCGAGCCGCTTCGTAAACTTTATCTATGGTTTCTTTGGTAATCAATTTTAAGTTCTAAGATTAAAGGTTCTAAGGTTTCAAAGTTAAAAGTTTTTTCGCCACAATGGCACGAAATTCTACAAATAAAAAAGGCATCCTTTAAATAAAGATGCCTTTAGAAAATATAACTAACCTAAACAAAATTTAATTTAAATCGAAACGTACTCCTAGCGAAATGTTGTTTTGTTTCACGGTATTGTTTTCGAACATTGGATTCAAATCGTATTTTACATACAAACTCGTTTCTTTATAACCAATATAGGCACTAACGCCATAGATGAAACTATTTACATTAAAATCACCTTTGTCTTTAACCGTAATATCATTACCGTCGGTATCTTCAAATTTTTGAAATTGTTTTGATTTCAATCGGAAACCTGCATATCCACCTAGACCAACACGAACACTTTGGTGCGATTGAAAAAAGGCTTTTCCGTCTTTAGATTTATTTTTTGAGAAATCAAATTCTAAATGTAATGGTGCTACTAAATACACATTTCTAAAACGAGAATCGTCTAAATGAGTAGCGCTTACTTCTAGATTCGTTTGGTCGCCATTTTTTACAAAAACTCTATTGTCGGTTGGACGAAGATTGTTATACATTACAGAATATCCGTATTTCAAGTGTAATAAATTGTTGTTTTTTAACAATCTAGTGTTGTATGTATTTCCCCATTCGTAGAAATGTGATCCTAAATATCTAAAATCAGAACCTGCCACTTTACCATCAGTAGCCAAATTATTGACTCCTGTAGCAAATACAAATTGTGAGGTTGTTCTTTTTTCTGATTTACGAACGGTATCGTTTTTACTATTCCATTTGAATGAAAACGAATGCTCATTAGTAGATTCTGCTAATTTTCCATCCACTTTTGCTTGTACTAAATCTTTCAATTCTTCTTGAGCAACGGCAATTCTGTTTTCAATAATTGTAGCTCTAGCTTCGGCTAATTTTTTCTTTTTATCGTCAGCTTGTTCTTTGGTAATTATCCCTTTTTCCAATTGAACGTTTACTTCTTCTACTTCTATTTTCAAAGTAGCTTTTTCTTCGGTAGTGATTTTTTCAATTTTATCACCAATGGCTTTGGCTTTAGTTTCAAAATTTTGGATTGCTTGATCGTCTTTCTTTTTTTGATCTTGAGCCACTAATTTGCTCGCAAAAAGACATAGTGATAGTGCTAAGTAAATGGTAAAATTTCTCATGATTTCTACTGTATTAAATGATTAATTGATGATTTTTTATTCCTGATTTCTAGTAGCCAATGCCACTTTCACCTCTTGGTAATTTTTGTTGATTTTGGTTAAAACTTTGTCTCTAAATGATTGGTCTAATTCTCCGTCGACTTGAGATAAAAGACTGTTAGCGTTGACTTTTACCTTCGGTTTAGCACCCGATTTAGGTGATTTTTCTACCGATGCTAATAAGTCGTCTACATTTACTGGACTTGTTTTGGAAAGAACGCTTTCTTTTGGAGATTCAACTATCGGAAGTTCTTTTTGAGCAACAGCTTCTTGCTTTTGAATTTGAACTTCTTTTTCTTGATTAATTAATAAATGATTTGTTGTTTTTTGATTGTTTTGATTGAAACTCGATGATGATTTTTTGTGTGTTGGTTGATTATTGTTTGTAGCGACTGCAACTTGCTTTACTTGTTGATTGAATCCTTGTAAACCCGAATTATCATTTCCCGTATTTGCGTTAATTGTAGGAGTGACTTCTTTTGGAGTTGCATTTTTTACTGTTTCATTTACCCCTACATTATTTTCTGGTTTAACAACGATTTCTTTTGGACTGAAGAAAAACAAACCAAGCGATACCAATACCAAAACGCTGGCAGCAATTCCAATAAATCGGAAAGACAGAAAAGGCGAACGCACTGTTTTTTTTTCTTCTGCTACCGACAACATGGCGTCTAATCTGTCCCAAGCCATTGGGCTGGGTTGGATTTCGCGAGCATTCAACTGCTCTTGTATCTGGGTTTCTATTTTATTCGGTTCCATTTGTGTAATTTTTTAATTTATTAATGTTGTCTTGCAATACTTTTCGAGCGTGAGACAACTGCGATTTTGATGTTCCTTCACTAATACCAAGTAATTCTGCAATTTCTTGATGCTTGTAACCTTCAATTGCATAAAGGTTGAACACCATTTTATATCCATCAGGCAAACTATCTATTAAAGACTGAATATCATCCACAGAAAACTGGCTTTCTATATTGTTGAAACTTTCCTCGAAATAATTTTCATCTTCAATGAACTTTACTTTCTTTTGAACTCTGATATAAGAAATGCATTCGTTTATCATGATTCGGCGAATCCATCCTTCAAAACTGCCTTCGTGTTTAAATTTATTCAGATTGGCAAACACTTTCATAAAAGCCGTAATCATAATGTCTTCTGCTTGATGCAAATCTTTCATGTATTGTCGGCACACACTTAGCATTTTAGGAGAAAATTTGGAATAAATCTTGTGTTGTGCATGACGATTATTCTCGACAGCCAATTCGATTAATTCTTTCTCTTCTTGATGTAAGTTGATTACTTTCATTATTCAATGACAAAATTCAATTTCAATTTGAAAATTCAATATTTGTTATTGCTATTGCAATTGTTTTTTAATATTGAATCAGACTTCTATTAGCATAGACGATTGTCGTTGCAAAAAGGTTGCATGAAATAATTAAAAATTATGAATTAAAAATTAAAATACTGACTATTAAAGATTTAAAAAAAATATTTTTTATCAGATTGTGTAATTTTTATAGAACGGCAACTTTGTATTAGTAAGAATTTAAAATTGAAATTGCCTTTTGATATTGAAATTGTTTATTTCTTCCTTTCAATAACGTAATTAACCATCAACGTTAAACTGTCTTTGTAGATGGAATTGGGGAAATTTTGAATCAAAGCTAGCGCTTCTTGTTGGAATTGCGCCATTTTTTGTTCGGCATAATGCAATCCGTTTTGGTCTTTTACAAATTGAATAACTTCTTTAACGCGCTTTTTGTCTTTATTATGATTCTTAATTGAATTAATGCACCAGCTTTTTTCTTTATCCGAACAATTGTTTAACGCATAAATTAACGGTAATGTCATTTTTTGTTCTTTAATATCGATCCCTGTGGGTTTTCCAATCGCTTCGTCGGTATAATCAAATAAGTCGTCTTTAATTTGAAATGCCATTCCGATGAGTTCACCAAATTTGCGCATCGTTTCTACCTGAACTTCATCATCAGTAACCGAACGTGCTCCAAGGGCGCAACAGGCGGCAATTAACGTGGCTGTTTTTTGTCGGATGATTTCGTAATAAATGTCTTCGGTAATGTCCAATCGACGTGCTTTTTCTATTTGAAGCAATTCGCCTTCACTCATTTCGCGTACTGCCACCGAAATAATTCTTAGTAAATCAAAATCACCATGATCGATAGAAAGTAGTAATCCTTTGGACAACAAATAATCACCTACTAAAACAGCAATTTTATTTTTCCAAAGGGCATTTATTGAAAAAAATCCGCGACGGCGGTTACTATCATCGACCACATCATCATGTACTAAAGTTGCGGTATGGATCAATTCTATTACACAAGCGCCGCGATAGGTTCGTTCTTCAACAGTGCCTCCTGAAATCATTTTGGCAGTTAAAAAAACAAACATCGGTCGCATTTGTTTTCCTTTTCGATTTACAATATAATAGGTAATTCGGTTTAACAAAGCCACTTTAGAAGACATCGATTCATAGAACTTCTTTTCAAAAAGTTCCATCTCCTGCAGAATGGGTTGTTTTATTTGCGAAGTGATATTCATTAGTGCCCAAAGATACAACAATCAGCCTATTTGAAAAATAATTTATGATATCATTAAACCTTTTTGAATTTAAAATGTCTTACTTTTAAACCACTAAAAAAATACGTATGAAAACAAAAATTTTATTTTTAGGATTACTATTGTCTTTATTTACTGTAAGTTGTAACAAAGACAAAGAGGAAAACGATTTTACAGCTGACGAAGCTGGAGTAAACGCAAAAATTGATTTGGCCAACGACGATGTTTCTGATATTGTGGAAGGACAGTTTAATGCTACTATGGACAACAGTACCACTGGAAAAGCAACTGAAACGGCAACTACGGCAACAATCAACTTACCAACTTGTGCTACCGTTACAAGAAATCCTGCATTTGGAACCGTAATAACTCCTGGAACTACCGTAACTAAAACTATTGATTTTGGGACTACAGGTTGTGCGATGCCAAACGGAAATATACTAAAAGGTCAAATTGTTGCAACGTTTGTCTACAATCCGACTGCAACTTCTCATACGATCAATTACCAATTCGTGAATTTTTATCACAATGCTATCAAATTTGATGGAAATAAAACCTTTACTAGAACTATGGCAACTGCCACGGCAACGTCACCAGCGCATCCAATTGTAGTAATGAATATGGACATGAATGCTACGTTTCCTGACGGAAGAGTTTTCAATCGCGTGGGAACCAGAACTAGAGAAATCATTGCTGGATATGACACTCCAAATGTATTAGCTGATAATGTATATCAAGTTACTGGAAACTGGACGACTACATTTCCAAATACAACAGTTCAAACAAGCACTATTTCATCGTCAAATCCTTTGATTGTTAAAATGAGTTGTATTGCCGTAAACAAACCTTTAATCGTTCAAGGATTAATCACTTTTGTAAGAAACGGACATACAGCTACTTTAGATTATGGAAGTGGTGCTTGCGATAACTTGGCTGTTTTTACTATTAACGGAGTCTCCTATACTATTGTAATAGGAAATTAAAAAATCATTCATCTGATTAATTATAAAAGGAAAACGTCCCATAGTAATGGGACGTTTTTTAATTTTTATCTGTTTGGCTTTTAGTAGATCTCCAACAAAAAAATCATTTGATTTATTATTGAGGCAAAAGTAAAACGGATAACTGAATTCTTTATACGTATTTTTACGTGTTTTTGTATTTTATGCTTCTTTATTAGCCAACTGACCGCAGGCTGCATCAATATCTTTTCCTCTACTTCGGCGTACTTTAGCTATAATATCATGTTTAGCTAATTCTTTTATGTACAAATTAATCGCTTCATCAGAGGCTTGTTGAAACTCGCCATCATCAATCGGATTGTATTCAATTAAATTGACTTTACACGGCACGTATTTGCAAAATTTCACCAAAGCATCGACAGCTTCTTTCGTGTCATTAATACCGCCCCAAACCACATATTCATAAGTGATTTTGCTTTTGGTTTTTCGATACCAATATTCTAACGCTTCACGCAAATCGGCTAAGGGAAAATTTTTACTAAAAGGCATTATTCGTGCGCGAACCTCATCAATAGCGGAATGTAACGAAACGGCTAATTTGAATTTTACCTCATCATCTGCCATTTTCTTTATCATTTTAGGAATACCCGATGTAGAAAGCGTGATGCGTTTGGGCGACATGCCTAATCCTTCTTCTGAAGTAATCATGTCTATAGCTTTAATTACATTATTATAGTTCATCAACGGCTCGCCCATTCCCATAAAAACAATGTTGGAAAGCGGTCGGTTGTGGTACAATTTACTTTCATTATCGATAGCCAACACTTGGTCGTAAATTTCGCCTGGCTCTAAATTTCGCATTCGTTTTAATCGCGCTGTGGCACAAAAATTACAATCCAAACTGCAACCTACTTGCGATGACACACAAGCGGTTGTTCTAGTTTCTGTCGGAATTAAAACACTTTCTACTACCAAACCATCGTGCAAACGAACAGCGTTTTTAACCGTACCGTCTTCACTGCGTTGCATGGTATCTACCTTAATGTGATTGATAACAAAATTGGCTTCGAGCATGGCACGTGTTTCTTTAGAAACATTGGTCATGTCTTCAAAGCTATGAGCGCCCTTACTCCACAACCATTCGTATACTTGATTACCACGAAATGCTTTATCGCCGTTGGCCACAAAAAAATCTCGAAGTTGTTCTTTGGATATCGCTCGAATGTCTTTTTTCTCCATCATGACGCAAAGGTAGAATAATTTGTTGATTTGGGTATTTGAGTATTTGGTTATTTGTGGTGGGATATTTGTAAGTTTGTAAAAAAATAATCCCGATGCATTTCATATCCGAAGAATTAGAAAACTACGTTGAGCAACATTCTCAAAATGAACCCGAATTGTTGGTGAAATTATTTAAAGAAACCCACCAAAAGATTCTGCAACCTCGCATGTTGAGTGGGCATTTTCAAGGTCGAGTATTGAGTATGTTGTCTAAAATTATTCATCCTACAACCATTCTAGAGATTGGAACGTATACCGGTTATGCTGCCTTATGCTTGGCGGAAGGATTGCCAAAAGACGGCACTTTGGATACTATTGATGTGAAAGAAGAATTGGTTTCGATTCAGCAGAAATACTTTGATTTGTCGCCTTGGAAAGGACAAATTATCGCGCATTTGGGTGATGCTTTGGAAATTATTCCTACTTTAAATAAAAAATACGACTTGGTTTTTATTGATGCCGATAAGGAAAACTATATTAACTATTTTAACATGATTGTGCCGATGATGAACCAAGGCGGTATCATTTTATCAGATAATGTGTTGTGGAGCGGTAAGGTTTTGGAAGCATTGAACCCGAAAGACCTAAGCACGAAAGTACTGTTGGAATATAATCAAATGGTGAACAACGACCCAAGAGTAGAAACGGTGTTGCTGCCTATTCGTGATGGATTGACGGTTAGTCGTGTGCTTTAATTTTTAAGAATGTATTTTTTATATATAGCATAAAACGTTATTCCGAATAGCGCACCAAAAAGATAACCCGTTAAAATATCGGTTGGAAAATGAACGCCTAAATAAATTCTGCTGTAAGCAAATATTAAAGGATACAGAAATATTAAAAAGATGTATTTGTAATATTTCTTCAGAATTAAATACAAAAACATCATCGTTGCCATGGAATTGGAAGCGTGTCCGGAAAAGAAACTGTACGAATCGGATTGGTGTACGATTCTGATAATTCCTTTAATTTCGGGATCATTACACGGTCGCAATCTGTGAAAAGTACTTTTAAAAAATTCGACAGACGTATTGCAACACAACAAAATCACCGCAATAAAAAGAATGACAATTCCTAGATTCTTCATTCCTATTTTCTTGTACAACAAATAGGCTAAAAACAAAAAGAAAGGGATCCAATAGGCTTGTTTGGTAATGATTAGCCACATGCCATCCCATTGTTCGGAACCTAATCCGTTTAAGAAAACTAACAGTTTCTTATCTAAAGTGATGATTTTTTCGAGCATTACATTTGGCGTTTGATTGGACCTTCTGCAATGTTTTCAATGTCTTCTTTTATTTTATTGGTGCTTTCGGCGGCATCTTTCAAAATGTTTTCACCCACATCAACTGTAGAAATTGATGCGTTCTCTTTTACTTTTTCAACTTCTTGTGTTATTGAAGTTGTGATTTGTTTGATAGAAGAATTGATGCCTTCAATATCGGCACTTTTTTGAATTTCTGACTTGATTTCATTGGTGGCATTTTTAAGAGTAGCCATAAATTTGGCATACCCTCTCACTACTTCTGGTAGGTTTTTAGAACCAAAAAGTAAAAAAGCTACGATTATTATGAAAAAGAATTCACCTCCAAACATATTTTTATAATTTATTGTGTTGCAAAGTTACAAACTTCTTAATCAAATTTTGATTTTACTTCTTCTTTTGGCCAAGTATTATTGGTAACATCAATATCGGCAGTTTCTAATTTTGGGTCGATTTGAATTTTAGTAATTGCTTTTTGAGTTGCAAATGTACGACTCACTTCTTTATCGTTCACTCTCCAAATTTGTGCTGGGAATTTTTGAATTTCTGTAGTACCGTCTTCATAGGTCAATTCCACAATAATAGGCATTACCAATCCACCTGGTTTGTCAAAAGTTACTTGATAGAAATACTTAGGTTCGTTCAATTTTGCACGTTCTTCTGCAGTAAAATGTTCGGTTACATAATCTGAAAGCGCTTTGTAATCAGCAATTTTAAACGGCTTGTTCATTTCTGGTTTGTAGTCTTCACTTCCTTCGGCAATCATATATACCATTGGTCCTGGGTTGGTATCACGACGGCGTCTCGTTTTTAAAAATTCCGTCACTTCTTTAGAAGGCTCATTACTTACATAATATTTTTTCACTTCTTTTATCCCAATATCATTGGCATCGGTGGTATAAAACCAACCTCTCCAAAACCAATCTAAGTCAACAGCCGAAGCATCCTCCATAGTTCTAAAGAAATCTTCTGGCGTTGGATGTTTGAATTTCCAACGATTCGCATACGATTTAAAAGCATAATCAAACAATTCGTGTCCCATGATGGTTTCACGAAGAATATTTAAAGCAGTAGCTGGTTTGCCGTAGGCATTATTTCCAAATTGGCGAATACTTTCAGAGTTGGTCATAATAGGCTCCAATCCTTTTTGATCACCGCTCATATAAGGTACAATATTTTTGGCTGGTCCGCGACGTAATGGAAATTTTGGATCAAAAGTAGATTCTGCTAAAAACTCCATAAACGAGTTCAAACCTTCGTCCATCCAAGTCCATTGACGCTCGTCTGAATTGATAATCATTGGAAAGAAATTGTGACCCACTTCGTGGCAAATTACACCTAACATTCCGTATTTGGTTTGATCGGTATATTTTCCTTCAGCATCTGGTCGGCCAAAATTCCAACAAATCATTGGATATTCCATTCCTTGATCGCGAGCATTGATAGAAATAGCTTTTGGATAAGGATAATCAAACGTATAACTTGAGTAGCTTTTTAGTGTATGTGCCACCATTCGGGTAGAATATTCTTCCCAAAGTGGATTGCCTTCTTTTGGATATAACGAAATGGCCATTGCAGTGGTATTACCTGTTTTAACAGCCATCGCATCGTAAATGAATTTTCTAGAAGTTGAAATTCCGAAATCACGTACGTTATCAGCCTTGAATTTCCAAGTTTTTTTCTTGTCAGAAAACCCTTTTTCTCGCTCTTCAGCTTCAGCTTGCGTAACTACAATTACGGGTTTATCAAATGATTTTTCGGCTTGAGCATAACGGGCCAATTGTGCTGGTGTAAATACTTCAGCTCTGTTCAATAAAGTTCCTGTGGCTTCTAGAATATGATCGGCAGGAACGGTGATGTTCACTTCAAAATTTCCGAAAGGCAATGCAAATTCACCAGATCCCCAAAATTGCATGTTTTGCCAACCTTCTACATCATTATACACTGCCATTCTTGGGTAAAACTGTGCAATTACATACAAATTATTACCGTCTTTATCAAAGTGCTCATAGCCAGAACGCCCGCCATCAATTGTATAATTATTGATGAGATAATTCCACTTGATAGAGAAAACAATTTTCTCTCCGTGTTTCAACACTTTTGGCAATTCAATACGCATCATCGTTTGGTTGATGGTATAAGTCATCGGTTTTCCAAGCACATCTTTTACATATTCAATATTGAAACCGCCGTCAAAGTCTTCTTCTAAATATTTTCTAGAAAAACCTTGAACACCCATGGCTGGATCGGTTTTATTACTTTCGACTAAAGGTGAAAGTGACTTGCGTGATTGCTGGTTTTGATCCAATTGTACCCAAAGATAATCTAACGATTCTTTAGCGTTATTGGTATAGGTAATGGTCTCTTTTCCATACAACTTGGTATTTTTGTCATCCAATTCGACGTCAATCTTATAATCGGCTTGTTGTTGGTAATACTCCGGACCTGGCGCACCTGAGGCAGTACGATATAGGTTTGGCGTGGCCAACAAATCATACATTTGCTTGAATTTATCAGGGTTTTTCTCTTGAGAAACAGCAGGTTTTGGTGTTTCTTGAGCAAATAGTCCGATTGAAAAAACTAAAAAACCTAATCTAAAAATAGTCGAATTACTCTTCATACCTAATCAATTTTAAGGTTATAAAAGTAATCAATTTTGAAGAAGAATTTTAGATTGGAATTATTTTAACATTCCTTTAAAGTTTTCTGAAGTAAGAAGCAAACTTTGTTTCTCACCTGAAATATTGGCCTGAATAATATTTTGCTGATCGGAATTCAATTCGGTCAACGCACTGTTTTCGATTTCAAGTTTGGTGATTTTGGAAATGTCTGTAATTCTAAAATAACAAATCAAGACATTAGCTTCGGTCTCTTTACTACGAAAACTCATTGGTTTGGCAACTCCATTGACTTTTAAAATGAATTTTTCTGCCAAATATTTTTGCATGGCTACTTCATCTTGCGGTGTTTCTTTATCCGTTCCAATGTAACTTTTGGTGTGGTATCGTTTTTCAATGGCATCGTTCAAATCATCAATAAAAATGCGTGAGGTAATTTGAATCATTTTCTTTTGAGGCACATAATTTATCTGATAAATAGACGTGTAAAATTTGTGTGCTGCCATAGAAGATAGGCTAACAAATAGTACAATCAGCAGTATGTTTCGGATGATTTTTGACATGCTTCAAAAGTACAAAATTAATGTAATTATCAGTCTTTTTTGTGATAGTCTTCGCTTTTAGCAACTAAATATTCAATCAAAGTTAACGAGTTACAAAACTCTAAAAGTTGTTTTTCGTTAATCTCGTTGCTGTAGCAATAACTTATAAAATTCACTTTCTCTTCGGGTTTAATGTTCAACTTTTCTTCAAAAAAAGCATCTGAAAATCGTTTTTTGATTTCAATTTCAAATTGGTCTGAAGTAACAAGCTTTACTTCCTTTTTGCCTTGAGAAGCAGGCGTTTTTGTAATCAATTTCGAAATCATTCCACCTATTTTCACAAAATCTACATTGTATCTAGAAACACCCGAATTGGGCAATACCGAATTTTCTACACGAGGTTGTACGCCCGTAATTTCAACAGTTGACCAATCAATTTTTGGTAGTTCTACTTTAAAAGCAGGTTTGACTTTTATTCTTTTAGCATCATAGACTAAATTTCCGGTGAGCTTGTAAGGTGCAATTTTAACCTCGTCCAACTGATTGATTTTAATGTCAATATGTATGCTAAAAATCATTTCTTCAAAGTCGGCTGCTTTTAAAACTACTTCTTTAGTTTCAAATGCCACACCCGAAATCATGATTACATCATCTTCATTGGCAAAGATTGAAAATTGACCCAAGTCGTTTGTGATGGTAAACGTTCCAGCAGTAATGTTGGTAATTGTGGCGCGTTCTACTGGAATAGAGTCAGAGACAACAACAGCTCGTAGTATTTTAACGCGTTCGTTTTGAGAAAAAGTTACTATTGTAAAGACAAAAAATATAAAAAGTAAAAATCTCTTCATAAGCCATTACTTTTTTTCGTTTAATAAAGCATTGTATTGCACCGCCAATTCATTCATTAAAAAGGTTGCCATAGTTTTGTTTTTGGCATTAATCGCGGCGACAAATTTGGCGTCTTCAACGATATAAAACAGAAATCCTTTGACATAATCTTCCGGAATTTTTAGCGTTTTTGTAAAATAAATGGTTTCATACCAATCGTTAATTTTATCCATCAACGTTTCTTTTTTCTCCACTTCCAACTCTTTTTTGAGCATTGCCGTTCGTCCTGAAATAGCATTTAATATGGCATCACCCGAAATTCTGGTATTCAAACCGTATAAATTTTTACCGCCTCCTGTGGCTGTAAATAATTTGCGTTCGGCTGGTGTTGATGGCTTTATTTCATGCGGAATGATTCCTAATGAAACGGCGTTAATATTTTTGTATTCGTTTACAATGACTTCGTTTAGAAATCGTACCAACGGCTCCATTTTTACAAAAAAAAGTTCTTTTTTAAAATCGGATTCAGTTATTGCAACTTTTAAGGCCTTGAATTGTACTGCCGAAAACATCAACGTATCCCCAACACTGGCTGTAATTGAAAAATAACCACCTCTTTCGGTTAATGTAGCCTTCTCTGTTTTAAGGTTAATAATGTAAATACCTTCCAATTCATTAGAATCAGCCGTTACTTTTCCATTAATTTTTTTAGCTGTAACCACATCCTGTCCATTTGAAATTTGGATAAGAAATAGAAAAGCAATAAGAAATATGTTTTTTTGCAACGTGCTGATTGTTGATGATTTTCAATGTAAAAGTATCGGGAAGTCGTCCAAAAAATTAGCCAATACAATTGTAAATTTATGTTAATTATTAATTTGTAAATTTGAAGCCATTTCAATTTCAACACTATAATCAACACGCCAAACTATGAAAAATCTAATTATAGCAAGTACTTCAACGCTTCATGGCGGCGAATATTTAGACTATTTGCTACCCATTTTAGAACAGCATTATATCAATTGTACAACCATAGTTTTCATTGCTTATGCCCGACCGGGCGGTATATCGCATGATGAATACACCCAACGTGTGCAAGTGGCTTTTTCTAAAATCAATAAAAAAGTAGTCGGATTGCATACGTATGATAATCCGGTTGCAACTATTGAAAAGGCTGAAGGAATTTTCACCGGTGGCGGCAACACCTTTTTACTGGTAACCCAATTATACCAAAATAATATAATGGAAGTTTTGGCAAAAACCATTGAAAACGGAACACCTTATTTGGGTTCGAGTGCTGGCAGCAATATTACTGGAATATCGATGCAAACTACGAATGATATGCCTATTATATATCCGCCAAGTTTTAAAACTTTGGGCGTTATTCCATTCAATTTGAATCCGCATTACCTAGATGCCGATGCACAAAGTAAACATATGGGTGAAACACGTGAAACACGCATCACAGAATTTCATGCCTTTAATACTACTCCAGTTTTAGGTTTGCGTGAAGGCAGTTGGTTGGATGTAAAAGGTGAAAAAATAATCTTAAAAGGAAATCTTACCGCTCGATTGTTTAGGCAAAATCAAACTCCGGAAGAACTAAATCCTGAAACAGACTTAAGTTTTTTGGAAACTCTTTAAAACAAAAAACCTCTAATAAAAATTAGAGGTTTTTTTCAGAGCGGAAGACGAGGCTCGAACTCGCGACAACCAGCTTGGAAGGCTGGAGCTCTACCAACTGAGCTACTTCCGCATACATTCACAATAAAAACAGTGAACTATTTCGTTTTGTGAGGTGCAAATATATAGCATTTGTTTGTTTTGATGCAAATTTTTTTTAAATTTTTTTATCGTAGAAATAATTTTACAAAATTCATCTTGCCTAAAAGTTTTATTATTAATTTGTTATCGGTTTCTTTGTAGTGAAAAAAATTATGGAACACATCAGAATTATCAGTTCGAAAGACACTTTTTACGTTCGTCAACAGGTTCTAAGAGTTGGAAAACCTATTGAAAGTTGCCAATTTGAAGGTGATGACTTACCAACAACAACACACTTTGGGTTATTTGTTGATGAAAAATTAATCGGTGTTGTCTCTGTTTTTAAAAATAAAAACACTATATTTAGTTTAGAAAACCAATATCAAATAAGAGGAATGGCCGTTTTACCAGAATTTCAACGAAAAGGATTGGGTAAAGAATTGGTAACCCATTGTGAAGCTTATTTGAAGCATTTAAAGGCAACTTTGATTTGGTTTAATGCTCGTGAAAAAGCAGTTCTATTTTATAAAAAATTAGGCTATAACCCACTTGGCGCTCCATTTTCTATTGCCGATATTGGAATCCATTATGTAATGAAAAAGGAATTGGCTACCGACTATGAATAAATCTTATTTACTATTATTGTTTATGGTGTTTTGGGGTTGCAAGAAAACGAGTCACATCAATTCTACGGCATCACTAGCACTTGTTAACCTTACTTCTTTAGCCAATAACGGAATACCCATAGATTCGTTATTAATACTCAATTCTAAAGACGAAAATGTTACTGCCTTTTACAGAAAATACCATTTTGAAACCGTTTGGAACAACCCAGAATATCGAAATTTTATTCTTAACGAACTTTCTCACGCTGAAGACGAAGGATTAGAATCGGAAGACTATGATTATACGCAACTTAAATCTTTGGAAGATACATTTCAAAAACTACCCGATTCTTTACTTATTACGTACGATTTACTATTAACTAAGAGTGCCCAACGCTACATCAATCACATCAGTAAAGGCAAACTAAATCCTAGAATATTGTATAAAGATTGGGATTTACCTGCAAAAAAGATTGATGTCAATAAAATTCTATTTGATTGCATAGACAATAATCATTTTAAAACAGCCATTGAAGACTGCAAGCCCAATCATATCATTTACAAAAAATTAAAAAAATGTTTGAAAATATTAAGGGAATTTCCGGATCAAAAAATAATAGGATTGGTCGATTTGAGAGAACGCATTCTTCCTAATACAAAAAACAAATACCTACCAATTATCAAAAAGAGATTGATGTTTTGGGGTGACATGAAAGAGAAAGACACCATTCTGAGCACACTTTACAACAAAAAAACGCAAGAAGCCATTAAGGTTTTTCAAGCCCGACACGGATTGAAACCCGATGCTGTAATTGGACGAAGCACCATTGATGCCCTGAATTTTTCTAGAAACCAACGCATCGAACAGGTCATTGCAAACCTAGAACGCTGGCGTTGGTTTGCCAACGATTTTAGCAATCATTACCTTCTAATAAACATACCCGATTACAGTATTGTTGCCGTAAAAAATGGGGACACTATTCAGTCGCAACGCGTAGTTGTGGGCAGAGATACGCGGAAGACACCAATATTAGAATCCAAAATTTCAAATGTGAATTTGAATCCAAATTGGACGGTTCCGCCAACCATTTTGAAAGAAGACATTTATCCAGAAGCGGTTAAAGACAAAGGAATTTTCAAGAAAAAAGGACTATTGATTTTAGATCGTAAAAACAATGAAATTGACCCATGGACCTGGACGATTGAAGACGCCAATCAGTACAAATATGTTCAAAATCCAAGTAGAAATAATTCGTTAGGATTAATGAAAATTAATTTCCCAAACAAATATTCGGTGTACTTACACGACACGAACCATCGCAATTTTTTCTCGTTATCGTACCGATCGTTGAGTTCGGGTTGCGTTCGATTGGAAAAACCGTTAGAAATGGCCGCTTATATTTTGAATGATACCATTAAATGGCCGTTACAACGCATTAAAGATACCACCGACATCAATTATTATTACACATTACAGAAAAAGCAACAATTAGGGATTGATAAAAAAAATGCCAAGCTTTTGGCTAAAAACCCGAAATTAGTTATTGCAAAAAAACCACTTCCTAAACCAGAACTAAAAACAATTTACATAAAGGTAAACGAAAGTATTTTAATTCATCAATTGTATTGGACCGCTTGGGAAAGTAACGGAACACTCAATTTTAGAGAAGATATCTATTGTTTGGATGCGGAGTTGTATTCTAAACTACGATATTAATGTACTGCTTTCCATCGTAATCAAAGAAGGATGATAGATAAATAGACAGGATTTATCTTTGATTATGGAAATAATTTTTTTACTCAAACCAACTGGAACCGCTGGACAACCCTGACTTTTTCCTAACCTATTGTGAATTTTGATAAACTTTTCAGAAACATAATCTGCACCATGAAGTACAACGGCTCTTTGACGCGCATTGTCGTTGATGCCTTTATCTAAACCATCCAATTTTAATGAAATTCCGTGTTTCCCTTGGTACACTTCTGCTGTTGCAAAGAAACCTAAACTACTTTTATTAGAATCGGTTTCATTAGAGAAATTAGTCGCCAAATCATCACCCGAATTTTTCCCATGAGCTACCCAAGTATTCAAAAGAATTTTGTTTTCATCCAAATTAATAATCCACAATCGTTTGGTTTTTGAACTCAAACTAAAATCAATAATCGTTAAAATGTTTTTTTGAATTTTACCTTCTTCCTTTAAAATATAGAACCCTTCAATAGCTGATGAAAAACTCTCCAAATTGGGCATTTTAAAACCATTTGAATTCAGAGTATGATACATGTATTCAATTTTAGTACTCGCAGAGGGTCTTAAAAGATTGTTTTTGACAGAAACAAATGACATCATCAGAAACATCATAAAACCACAAATGACAGGTTGCATTTTCATAATTAATACGTTAAGTAGCAGATTGGGCATCACAAACTTATTAAATTGAAGTTGGAAAGCAAATTTTAACACTGAATTTTATCGATAAATTAATCTTTTTTACAGATAAAACACATTTTATTTAATATTTTATAGTCTATTTCTTATTTTTATAAAAAATATTTGTAACAAGTAGTATTGAATAAATACTAATTCCACTGCATTTCAAGTTATTATTAAAACAACTATATTTGCCAAGAGAATCGACCCACATGACCAAAAAATTAACTTTATCATTACTTTTCACCCTTTTTTCTGTTTTAATAGGAACTTCACAAGTGCCTAAAAAAACACTACAAACTAAATTTTGTAACGAGAAAATTGTTGTAGACGGAAAGTTTGATGAAGCAATATGGAGTACGTCCGAAATTGCCACCGACTTTGTGATGTTAAGTCCAGATAATGGCAAGCCCCAATCTAAAGAAACCCGCACCGAAGTTAAAATTGTCTATGACAATGAAGCGTTATATGTTGCCGCTAAAATGTTTGACCCTGAACCTAACAAAATCCCCAGAGAATTAACTCAAAGAGATAATATTGGAACTGCCGATTTATTTGGAGTGGTGTTAAATGGTTTTAACGATGAGCAACAATATTTTGGCTTTTATGTGAGTTCAGCTGGAGTTCAAGCAGACGATTTATTTACCAACACCAATGGTGAGGATTTTACTTGGAACGCGATTTGGGCCAGTCATGTTGAAATTACTGATTTTGGTTGGGTTGTTGAAATGAAAATTCCGTATGCAGCCTTGCGTTTTTCGTCTGAAAAAAAACAAACTTGGGGCTTGAATATGTATCGGGAAGACAAAAGACACCGTCAAGATTTTACATGGAATTTAATTGACAATAAAATTCGAAACGAGGCGTCTCAATTGGGGCTTCTTGAAGGGATTGAAAACATTGAAACACCCACTCGCTTATTCTTAATTCCCTATGTTTCGCAGTATTTCAGTGGAAAAGACACACAAAAAACCAAAGGTGAATTTAAAGGCGGTTTGGATATAAAATATGGCTTAAACGATGCGTTTACATTGGATGCTATTTTAGTTCCAGATTTTGGTCAAACCACCTACGATAATGTGGTTTTGAATTTGGGTCCATTCGAACAACAATTCAATGAAAATAGACCTTTTTTTACAGAAGGAACAGAACTTTTTAGCAAGGGCGATTTGTTTTATTCTCGAAGAATCGGTGGTAGCCCTTCCAATTATCCCGAATTAAGTCCCGATGAAGAAGTAACTAAATATCCTGCTAATGTAAACTTATTGAATGCCTTAAAAATCTCTGGTCGCACCAAAGACGGATTGGGGGTTGGAATTTTAAATGCCATTACCAAAAAGACTTATGCAGACATTCGAAATACGGTAACAGGAGAAGAACGTCAAGAAGTAATCGAACCACTTTCTAATTACAGTGTTTTAGTTTTAGACCAGCGCTTCAGAAAAAATTCTTCGGTTTCATTTGTAAATACCAACGTAACCAGAAATGGATTTTTTAGAGATGCCAATGTATCTGCTATGGTTTTCGATTTGAATACTAAAAAGAACACCTTTAAGTTATCGGGTGATTTCAAATACAGCTACGTTAATGAATTTCAAAACTTAAACGATAAAAAAGGGATAAATACTTCTTTAAATTTTGCAGAAACCGAAGGAAAATGGCGTTATGGTTTTGGAGGACAATATGTAAGTAGACTTTTTGACAACAACGACTTAGGAATTAATTTTCAAACGCATTATCATGCTTTGTACGCTAATGGAAGTTACCGAATTTTGAAACCTACCAAAATATTCAATTCTTTCAACACCAATTTGAATCTATATTCAGAATTTGACAACAGAACAGGTAGAATACAAGGTGCCAATATTAATGTAAACATCAATACTACCAGTAAAAAGAATGACTACTATGGATTTGGTTTTAACATAAGACCGGTAGACACTTATGATTTTTATGAGCCAAGAACTACTGATGAACAACGGTATGTAACAATCCCAAAATTCATTAATTTTTGGCATTATATTTCAACCAATTACAACCGAAAATTTGCATTAGATTTCAATCCCTCAGTCGCTTTTGTTGCAGAAAAAGGCCGAATTAATTATGGCTTTGAAATCGCTCCTAGATACCGATTTTCTAATAAGTTTTTATTGTCCTACAGCTTTAACTTTTTCAGACAAAACAGAAATATTGGTTGGATTGACAACGACGTTAACGATAATATCATCTTTGCTCGAAGAGACCGCGTGACCTACACCAACACCCTTTCAGGAAAATACTCATTAAACAATGTAATGAATTTCAATTTGTCGGTAAGACATTATTGGTCGTATGCACTAAATCATGATATTTTAACCCTACAAGACGACGGAAGCTTGCTTGAAAACTACACCTATACCACCAACAAAAATTCGAATTTCAACACATGGAATTTAGATTTATCGTATTCGTGGTGGTTTGCTCCTGGCAGTCAATTATCGGTTTTATATCGAAATAATGCGTCTCTTTTTCAAAGAGATTTTGAAAGAAGTTTAAATTCTAATTTTTCCAATGTGATCAACAATAACTTGAATCATATTTTTTCAATCAGTATTCGTTACTTCATCGATTACAATACGTTGAAGCATTAATAGTCTTACAAAACGAGAAAATTTTTCTAAATCGTTTTCGTGATTTTTCATTAAAATTTAATCGGTTCTTCTGATTTGAGATTTTACAAATGTGTATCTTTGTGTAAATCAAAAAATAATCATGAACAAAAAAGTAATTTTAATGATTTTGGACGGCTGGGGAAAATCTCCAGACCCCAAAGTTTCTGCTATTGACAACGCAAATGTTCCTTTCATAAATAACTTATACACCCAATACCCAAGTGCTCAATTGCGCACTGATGGTTTGAACGTTGGTTTGCCTGAGGGCCAAATGGGAAACTCAGAAGTAGGCCACATGAACCTTGGTGCCGGACGCATTGTATACCAAGATTTAGCTAAAATAAATTTGGCTGTAGCCAACAAAACGCTGCAAAACGAACCTGAGTTACAAGCCGCTTTCCAATATGCTAAAGACAACAATAAATCGGTTCATTTTCTGGGATTACTTTCGGATGGTGGCGTACATTCTCATACGTCTCATTTAAGAGGTTTGCTTGATGCTACACAAGAATTTGGTCTAGAAAAAGTATTTGTTCATGCTTTTACTGATGGTCGCGATGTTGATCCAAAATCGGGTGCTTTATATTTAGAAGATTTAACAAATTATATTTATAATAAAAATATAAAATTAGCGTCTGTTGTAGGGCGTTATTACGCTATGGATCGCGATAAACGTTGGGAACGCGTTAAAATTGCTTACGATTTATTGGTAAATGGAACTGGAAAACACTCGACTGATGCTGTGTTAAGCATTTTAGAAAGTTATAAAAACAACATTACCGACGAATTTGTAGAACCCATTTTAATGGTAGATGAAAATAATGCTCCAGTAGCTACCATTCAAAATGATGATGTGGTTGTTTTCTTCAACTTTAGAACCGATAGAGGACGTGAATTGACCGAAGCGCTTTCTCAAGTTGATTTTCACGAACAGAACATGCACAAATTGAATTTGTATTATGTTACCATGACTAATTATGATGACACCTACAAAAATGTGCACGTTATTTACGACAAAGATAACTTGACCGAAACTCTAGGTGAAGTATTAGAAAAGGCAGGAAAAACACAAATTCGTATTGCTGAAACAGAAAAATATCCACATGTAACCTTTTTCTTTTCAGGCGGAAGAGAAATTCCGTTTGAAGGCGAAACCCGAATATTGCGAAACTCTCCCAAAGTCGCCACATACGATTTACAACCCGAAATGAGTGCTTATGAACTTGCCGATGCATTAGTTCCAGAACTTCAAAAAGGCAATGTTGATTTTGTATGTTTAAATTTTGCTAACGGCGATATGGTGGGACATACCGGCGTTATGTCGGCTGCCATCAAAGCTTGTGAAGCGGTTGATGCTTGTGTGAAAAAAGTCGTTGAAGCGGCTTTAGAAAACCATTATACCACCATAATCATTGCCGATCACGGAAATTGTGAAACGATGATTAACCCTGATGGATCACCTAACACAGCGCACACCACCAATCCGGTGCCAATTATTTTAGTAGACAAAGAATTAAAAACCATTCACGATGGCGTTTTGGGTGACATTGCTCCTACTATTTTGGAGTTAATGGGAATTGAACAACCGGCTGTGATGACACAACATTCGTTGATATAAATTCTTAATTTCACAAAAGACCACAACAGTCTAGCCCTGATAGGAATGAAAATAAAAATGTCCCAAGTGTTTTGGGACATTTTTTATTGCAATGAATAGCAGGAATAGGGATCACAAAAATGCGCAACCCATTCGCTTCAAATTTTATTACATTTTGTTAAACAATTCGTAGTATTCCCTTTCGATAGCTTCTTGATGATTGGGATGGGCAATTCGAACCAACTCGGCTGCGCGTTGACGCAAAGTTTTTCCATATAAATCGGCGATACCATTTTCGGTGATTACATAGTGAATGTGCGCTCTTGTAGTTACTACACCAGCTCCTTGTTTTAAGAATGGTACAATTCGGCTGACTCCTTTTTTGGTAGTAGAAGGCAACGCAATAATAGCTTTTCCACCCGGGCTTAAAGAAGCGCCACGAATGAAATCCATTTGACCACCAACGCCAGAATACATTTGCGGACCAATAGAATCGGCACACACTTGTCCGGTTAAATCGACTTCAATGGCCGAGTTAATCGCAATCATATTTGGGTTTTTACGAATTCGTGCCGTGTCGTTTACCATGGATGATTCTTTCATTTCAATAAACGGATTATCGCTTACAAAATCGTACAAACGTTTGGAGCCAATTAAAAAAGTAGCCAAAACACGACCTCTCAACGTCCCTTTATAGTTACAATTGATGACATCATTTTCAATTAAATCGATGACCCCATCGGAGAACATTTCGGTGTGCAATCCCAAATCTTTGTGGTTTTTTAATTTGCTCAAGGCCGCATTCGGAATAGAACCGATACCCATTTGAAGCGTGCTTCTGTCGTCAATTAATGACGCAATATACCCTCCTATTTTTTCTTCTTCAAGAGTAAATGGTTCAGGCTCGTGACCATATATGGGCGTATCAACATCTACCAAATAATCAATTTCAGAAACGTGAATGATTCCGTCACCAAAAGTTCGTGGCATTTGCGGATTGACTTGGGCAACCACAATTTTAGCGTTTTCTATAGCCGCTACAGTAGCTTCAACAGAAACCCCTAAAGAGCAATACCCGTGACGATCGGGCGGTGAAACGTGAATAAAAGCAACATCTAAAGGCAAGACATTTTTACGAAACAAATGCGGTAATTCACTTAAAAAAACTGGAGTATACGAACCGTTTCCTGCTTTTAGCGTATGACGCACATTGGCACCAATAAAAAACGAATTTACATGAAAACTCTCGGCTAATTCTGGATTAGCATAGCGTGCTTCACCTTCAACATGTAGGTGACAAATTTCAACATTTCTCAATTCAGATGCTCGTTCGGTTAAAGCGTTTGCCAATACCGTTGGTGCAGCGGCAGCCGCTTGAAGATACACCCTATCACCTGACTTTACCACTTTTACAGCTTCAGCTGCGGTTACATATTTACTCATACCTGTAATATTTGATACAAAGTTAAAAGTTCCATTTTTTTGAAAATATGACAAAACTCATATTCTATTAATTTCCGAATTTAAAAACAACAAATTTTGACAATATTGCTAAAATACAACAATTTGAGTGGTAAAATTTCTGTCGCATGAAAGCGTAATACTGAACACTTTTCACTATTTTTGCGCTCTCAAATTAAGACAATGATAATTCCAAAAACACGAGAAGAAATCGAATTGATGCGCGAAAGTGCCTTGATAGTTTCAAAAACATTAGGTGAAATTGCTAAAGTGATTAAACCGGGTGTCACTACTTTATATTTAGACAAATTGGCTGAAGAATTCATACGTGATCACGGTGCAGAACCTGGATTTTTAGGCATGTACGGGTTTCCAAATAGCTTGTGTATGAGTCCGAATGCGCAGGTTGTACACGGAATTCCAACCAACAAACCACTGGAAGAAGGCGATGTAATATCAGTAGATTGTGGTGCGTTGAAAAACGGATTTTATGGCGATCATGCCTATAGTTTTGAAATTGGTGAAGTCGCTCCAGAGGTAAAAAAATTACTTCAAGTGACCAAAGAAAGTTTGTATGTTGGTATTCGTGAGTTTAGAGCTGGAAATCGTGTGGAAGATGTGGGTAATGCCATTCAGAAATATTGCGAAGGACACGGTTATGGTGTCGTTCGCGAATTGGTAGGTCACGGTTTGGGAAGAAAAATGCATGAAGAACCAGAAATGCCTAATTATGGCAAAAAAGGCCGTGGAAAATTATTTGTAGAAGGCATGGTAGTTGCCATTGAACCGATGATCAATATGGGAACCAAAAACATCAAACAATTGAAAGACGGCTGGACTATCTTGACTGCCGACGGAAAACCAAGTGCTCATTTTGAACACGATGTAGCGTTGATTGATGGAAAACCAGAAATTCTATCAACATTCAAATACATTTATGATGCTTTGGGAATTGTGAGTACTGAAGAAGATGAGTTTCGAAGACAACCTTTAAAATAAAATACCTTTTCGAACACAGATTTCACCAATTTCCACAAATTATTATACGCCACAATTAACAAATTAATTATATAACCCATGGAAAAATTTTATTTAAAATACGAAACCTACAAGATAATTGGCTTGTGTATGGAAGTCCATTCTATTCTCGGAAAAGGACATAGTGAAAATGTTTACGGTGATGCGTTAGAATTTGAATTTAAAGCAAATCATATCCCATACGAAAGAGAACGAAAATACAATATTGAATACAAAGAAATAACATTACCAAGATATTACTTTTCTGACTTTACCGTGTATGATGAAATCATTATAGAGCTAAAAGCCATCGAAAAATTATCTTCAAGTTAAATCAAACAAACTTTAAATTATTTAGCCGCTTCAAAAAACAAAATTGGTTTATTGGTCAATTTTGGTGAAGACAGCTTAAAATACAAAAGAGTAATTTTATAATTAAATCTGTGAAAATCTGTGAAATCTGTGTTTAAATTTATACTTAATACCATTCCGCGTCCCATATTAATCCGATTGAGTATTGTGGTGCGTCCTATTTTAGCTTTGCTTTTAAAAGGAAATCGCTTTACCGATCCTATTGACGGGAAAAGTTTCCGAATGTTTTTGCCGTATGGCTATGGTAATCAAAGAAACAACGTACTTTCACCAAGCACACTTTCATTAGAAAGACACCGTTTATTGTGGTTGTATTTACAAAATGAAACCGATTTTTTTACTTCTAAAGAAAAGAAAAAAGTACTGCATTTTGCTCCCGAACAAGAATTTTACAAACGCTTTAAGAAGCAAGCCAACATCGAATATACCACTACCGATTTGCTTTCTCCGTTAGCCGATGTCAAAGCTGATATCTGTAACTTGCCTTTCAAAGACAATGAATACGATATTATTTTTTGCAATCACGTTTTAGAGCATATTCCTGATGACACCAAAGCCATGCAAGAACTGTATCGCGTGCTAAAACCCGGCGGAATGGGCATTTTTCAAATCCCACAAGATTTATCACGTGCAACCACATTTTCAGACGATTCAATTGTGGACCAAAAAGAACGCGCTAAAATTTTCGGACAGTACGATCATGTCCGTGTGTATGGAAGAGATTATTTCGACAAACTAAGAAGCATCGGTTTCAAAGTTGTTGAAGAAGACTATACCGCGAAGCTTACTTCTGAACAAGTTGAAAAATACTGTCTAGCCAAGGGCGAAATCATTCCGGTTTGTTTTAAGTAAAAATTAAACCAAGGCTTAATTGCAAACAATAATATTTACTATCTTTACGTTTGATAATAAAATGTTTATGTTTAAAAAATATCTCTCTGTTGCACTTTTTTTGCTTCTATTTATCACATCATTTGCTCAAGAAAAAGAAGTCAATCCGCCTTATTACATCAAAACAATTTCATTTGTTCAAAACGGACAAAACGCAGTACCTCTTTTTTTATTAGGCGATACGTTTCAATTGCAATTTGACGATTTACACGGTTCTGAAGACAATTATTACTACCGAATCACGCATTGCGACTACGATTGGAAACAATCGCAATTGTCTCCTAACGAATATCTAGGTGGTTTTAACGAACAACGCATTCAAGATTATACCAACTCGTTTAATGCCTTACAAATCTATTCGCATTACCGTGTTACCTTACCCAATAGGCTCACACAATTAAGAGTCAGCGGAAATTATATCATAAGCATTTTAAACGAAGACAAAGAAGTTGTTTTCTCTAGAAAATTTATTGTGTATGAAGATTTAGTTTCGGTTCCAATGCAAGTCAAAAGAGCGCGAAACATGAACGACATCCAATACAAACACAACATGGATTTTGCTGTAAAATCAGCGGCAATCACCTTTCAAAGTCCGCTTACCAATGTAAAAGTTCTTTTATTGCAAAACGGTCGATTGGACAACGCTATTACCAACATCAAACCGATGTATACCATTGGAAATGATTTGATTTACAAATACGATAAAGAAACCCAATTTTGGGCTGGAAATGAATATTTGTATTTTGAAAACAAAAACATTCGAGCCGCTACTAATAGCATTGCAAAAGTCGATTCCAACAGCGGTTTGTATAGTTGTTACCTGTATCCAAGCAATGCCAGAGCTTCACAACAATACACCTATTGGCCTGATATTAATGGTAATTTTTTAATCAATAATATTAATGCCGAAAACAACGAAATCGAAGCCGATTATGCGTGGATTTACTTCTCACTTTCTGCTCCCGCATTTTACAAAGACGAAAACATTTATGTAACCGGCATGTTCAACAACTACGCTTTGACCGACGAAAACAAAATGGATTATAACGAAAAGAAAGGTATTTATGAAAAAGCCATGATGATCAAACAAGGTTTTACCAATTTTAGTTATACCGCTGCTAATAACAAAGGTGTAATCGACAATGAAAATGCTATTGACGGCAATTTCTGGCAAACCGAAAATAATTATCACGCCATTATTTACTACCGTGAAAACAATCAACGTTACGACAGAGTTATAGGAAAAGGCATCGCAACTTCAACAGACATAATCAATTAATCATACTTTAACATTAAAAAAACAATTGTTATTTTAATAATTTTGTAACTTTACCAAAACTTTCTTTATGGTTACTCAAATCACAAGAGGTATCAAAATTTCAGTCATTACTAGTTTTGAAGGAACTTACTTCAAAAACTACAAGATTCATTTTGCCTTTTCGTACGAGATAACTATCGAAAATCACAGTAAAGATTCTGTTCAATTAACCTCACGTCATTGGGAAATATTTGACTCTCTTAATGATGTTGAAATTGTAGATGGCGAAGGCGTAATTGGCAAAAAACCAGTATTAAAACCTGGCGAAAAGCACACCTACAGTTCGGGTTGCTTGTTGTCGTCTCCTCACGGCGCCATGCGTGGTTTTTTCAACATGATTAATTTTACCACCACCAAAACTTTCAGGGTTATAGTGCCCTCGTTCCGATTGAGTGCTCCGTATGCTTTAAATTAGTAGCTAATCCAGCTATCCATTGTAAGTTTGCTTGTAAAAATACTTTTTTCTAAGTCCAAAAATAGGCTCCTACCGTCGCCATTTTTGGTCAAGAAAAAATAGTTTTTTTACTTCACAAAGCTTTCCATTCCTATCTGGGCTAGGCCAAAGTAGTACTATCAAGTTTTGTTTTCTATGTTGTCAAAAATTCAAAAAAACCTTTGTACTTTTGTAACACATTAAATTATTCACAATAATTAATGTTCTAATTATCTAAAAGTCAAACAACCTAACAATCGATATCATGCCTAAAGGATTCTTTCATGTACCCAAAGCAGTTAATGAACCTGTAAAATCATACGCTCCAAATTCGCCCGAAAAAACAGCCGTTTTAGCCGCCTATAAAAAAATGTGGAACGAAACTATTGATGTTCCCATGTACATTGGCGCAGAGCAAATCAAAACTGGAAATACCAGAACCATGTCGGCGCCACACGACCACCAACACATCGTTGGAACGTATCATTTAGCCGAAAAATCACATATAGAAAAAGCCATTGCATCAGCTTTAGAAGCGAGAAAAAAATGGGCCAACATGCCATGGGAACACCGTGCTGCCATTTTTTTAAAAGCAGCCGAATTGATTGCTGGTCCATACCGAGCACGTATCAATGCCGCAACGATGATTGCACAATCCAAAACTATTTTCCAAGCCGAAATCGATGCCTCATGTGAGTTGATTGACTTTTTACGTTACAACGTAGAATTCATGACGCAAATTTATAACGACCAACCCAAATCGGTTTCTGATGTTTGGAACAAAGTAGAATACCGTCCGTTAGAAGGATTTGTATATGCTATTACACCGTTTAACTTTACTGCTATTGCAGCTAATTTACCAGCAAGTGCTGCCTTAATGGGCAACACTGTAGTATGGAAACCAAGTGATAGTCAAGTCTTTTCAGCTAAAATCATTATCGATGTATTTAAAGAAGCTGGTGTACCCGACGGCGTTATCAACGTAGTTTTTGGAGATCCAGTAATGATTACCGATACCGTTTTAGCTTCACCAGATTTTGCTGGGGTGCACTACACCGGTTCGACATTTGTATTTAAAGAAATTTGGAAGAAAATCGGAGAAAATATTCACACTTACAAAACGTACCCAAGAATAGTAGGTGAAACTGGTGGAAAAGATTTTGTTCTAGCTCATCCATCGGCAAACGTAAAACAAGTGGTTACTGGAATTACTCGTGGTGCATTTGAATTCCAAGGACAAAAATGTTCTGCTGCGTCTCGTGCCTACATTCCACAAAGTTTATGGCCAGCCGTAAAAGAACAATTAATTATCGATGTCAATTCGATGAAAATGGGAAGTCCTGAAGATTTTTCTAACTTTATTACCGCCGTAATTCACGAAGGTTCGTTTAATAAATTAGCGAGCTATATCGATCAAGCTAAAAAAGACGCCGATGCCGAAATCATTATAGGAGGAAATTACGACAAATCGAAAGGCTATTTCATCGAACCAACAGTAATTGTAACAACCAATCCAAAATATACCACTATGGAAACCGAGCTTTTTGGACCGGTAATCACCATTTATGTATATGAAGATGCCAAATGGAATGAAACGTTAAGCTTGGTTGACGGAACCTCAGAATACGCTTTAACTGGAGCGATTTTCAGCCAAGATCGTTACGCCATTGTGGAAGCTACCAAAGCTCTAGAAAATGCTGCTGGAAATTTCTACATCAACGACAAACCAACTGGTGCTGTTGTAGGAATGCAACCGTTTGGTGGTGCTAGAGCTTCTGGAACCAATGACAAAGCAGGTTCGATGCAAAACTTATTGCGTTGGGTTTCTCCAAGAACCATCAAAGAAACGTTTGTTACTCCTGAAGATTATAGATATCCGTTTTTAGGAGAATAATTTAAAGTACGAAGTACAAAATTTAATGTACAAAGTAATTAAAAAGCTCATTCAGAAATGTTTGGGCTTTTTTTATTGGCTTGATTACTAAAATTTTGTACTTTCGAAAATCTAAATAACAAACTATGAAGCTAAAAATTACTTTTTTTACCTTATTGTTCTTTTCGGCATTAAGCTTTGCACAAGATAAAACCTATGATTTATTAAAAAACAAAACAGAAACCAATATTTTATACGATCGCGTTTACAACATTTCCAACGCGACCAATTTAAAGTCGGAAGGAATTTCAACCAACAACTACCTACAAGTCTATAATGAAATTCAACGAGCCGATTTTGACAATCGTTTGCCTAAATTAGAAACCGTTAGAGCCGAAGCCGATAAAGGATTTACTCAGAATCAAATTCCGTTATCCATTTTAATTTCCGATTTTGAAACCATCAAAAAATCAGAAATTGACAATCAAAATGTGTTTTTGAATTCCAACAATCAAATGGAAGTAAAAACAGGTGTTACTGCTGCATTTGAAAAACACAACCTCAATTTAATTGGTACTTTATTACCAAAAACGAAAACCAATACCGTCAATTTTATCTTAAAAAGTGATCTAATTTTTAATACTACCAACCGAACAATTTCAAGTATTGCTGTGAATTATGATGATTCTAAAAACTGGAAAACAATTGTTCAAAACCAAGCTTTTCAAATCACATTCACTAAAAACGGAAGTCAAATTATTCATTTTCGAATGACACTTTCAACTGGTGAAATCGTAGAACAATCTATTGCCATTGATGTTGATTGTCCAACGTTAACTTCTTCAAATAAAAATTCGTCCGTTCAAAGTCCGAATGCAATCAATACCATCACAGCAACCATTCCGTATCAAGGTTATGGTGAAACACAAGGTTTTTTAGGACAAGGTGAATATGAAATTTTCCCAGATACTGTTGATGGCATCTTAGACAAACCTATCTTTTTATTAGACGGATTTGATCCTGGCGATGCTCGAAACATTCCGGGAATTTATTCTCTGTTGAACTACGGCACCACTGGACAGAACTTAGGTGACATTGTACGCGCACAAGGTTATGATTTAGTAATATTAAATTTTCCAACCTATACCCGAACCGGAACCTCAACAGTAGTTGATGGTGGCGTAGATTACATTCAAAGAAACGCCATGATTTTAGTGGAATTGATTAATCAAATCAATGCTCAAAAAGTAGGTACGGCTCAAAATGTGGTTATCGGGCCAAGTATGGGCGGCTTAATTTCAAGATACGCCTTGCGTTATATGGAGCAAAACAGCTTGAACCACGATACCAGGTTATACATTTCTTTTGACTCACCACATTTAGGCGCTAACGTTCCCATTGGATTTCAACATTTGTTTAATTATATGGGATTTGGACCTGTTGGTGATGTCACCATGCAAGCATTAGTAAACGGAATGTTAAAAAGTCCAGCCGCTAGAGAAATGCTAATTGATCATTTTGAAGGACATTTGCAATCTGGAAGTGTTACCGAATTTGTGACCACTCCAGCCGCTGCCTTACAACCCGTTGGGTGTCCAAACTACAGAACTGCTTTTCAAACAGAGTTAAACACTATGGGATTTCCGGCTACTACCAGAAATGTCTCTATTGCCAACGGCGCTGGGAACGGCACCATGACTGGAACTCCAGGAATGGTAGTTATGAATCATACTTTTAACATTTCGAGTTCGCAAAGAGCGATTATCAATTTGAATTTTACGCCGTCTATAGCCCAAAACACCATCGAAGTAAGTCATTTTAAAGGACAACAATATTTTATTTTTTGGATTACTGCTTACGAAAGTTTGGCTAAATCAAAAGCGCCTTCATACACCGACGGTCTAGATTCGGCACCTGGTGGTCGATTTGATATGAATTCGCTTTCATCATTAGGAACAGGTAATGCTCTTTTAACAGAGTTCATGAATAATTTAAACATCATGTATTTCGATTTTATTCCGGCTTGGAGTTCGATGTCTATTTCGAATACACAAAATTTATACAGTCCGATAACGGCTAGTTCAACAACGCCATTTGCAGCTTCGTCGATTCCAACCACCAATGAAAATCATGTTACTTTAACCCAAGACAATGTAACTTTTGCTTTAAATGAAATTTTGATACCAAATTTATCTACCAATCAAAACAATGCCTTAAACAGTATTTGGATTAAAAATCCTGTAGAAAATTCGGTTCAAATTAATGCAAATTATGCTATCGAAAATGCATCTATATCCATTACAGATGTGATAGGAAAAACCATTTATAAAGTCAACAACCAATCTATAAATGGGATGTTAGAAATTCCAGTTTCATTAACCAATGGGGTTTATTTACTAACCATTCAAAATGAAAACGGCAGCATAACAAAAAAACTTATAAAAGAATAAAAAACGAAAAAGGCTCCATTTGGAGCCTTTTTTATGCTTTAAATTTCAACGGCAAATGCACTACTTTTTTGGTTTCAAAGAATTCATTTTCAAAAAACTCTGAAATATGATATTCTGTGGCCTTAGGAAAATCTTTTAACTCTTCCGTTAAATCACCACCTTTTAAGTAGAGAATTCCGTTTCTAAGTTCGTGTTTGTTGGTTTTTTTAATTTTATCTTTAATCCAAGAGACAAAATCGGGCATGTTGGTTACGGCACGACTGACAATAAAATCATAGTCGCCTTTAACATTTTCGGCTCTAATCTGTTCAGCTTTCACATTTTTTAATTCTAAACTCTGTGCCACAGCTTTAACCACATTGATTTTTTTTAGAATCACATCTATCAAGTAAAATCGAGTTTCTGGAAACAATATCGCTAACGGAATTCCGGGAAAACCGCCTCCGGTTCCAACATCTAAAACATAAGTTCCAGGTTCAAATTTCTGAATTTTTGCAATAGCTAAGGAATGTAATACATGACGTGTATACAATTCGTCAATGTCTTTTCTCGAAATTACGTTTATTTTAGCGTTCCAATCTTCATACAAAAATTGCAATTTTTCAAATTGTTGTATCTGATTATCAGTTAGATTAGGAAAATGCTTTAGAATTTCTTCCATTTTATTACTTTTTGACAAAAATACTACTTTTAGTTAATAATTATGATTTGTTTTCAACTCTAAAAAAATTATAATAATTACCTTTGCTACAAATTACGAAAATAATTTATGGATACAAATGCACCTGTCTTTTCTAAAAGCGACAATCTTAAATTTTTTAGAACTTTAAATAAACGAGTTAACGACTACTTCAAAGAAAACAATATTGACAAAACCGGAAATTGGAAATTACATTTAAAAACAATTGTGATGTTTTCCATTTTCTTAACACCATATTTCTTTCTTTTAGCAATGCAAATGCCTTTTTGGACCTACCTTTTGCTAAATGTAGTCATTGGTATTGGAATGGCTGGCGTTGGAATGAATGTAATGCACGATGGCAACCATGGTGCGTATTCCAACAAATCTTGGGTAAACAAATTTATGGGTGGAAGCATTTATATTTTGGCCGGAAATGTGTACAATTGGCAAGTACAACACAACGTTTTACACCATACTTATACTAACATTCTTGGCCATGATGAAGATTTAGAAGCTGGTAGAATTTTGCGTTTCACCAAAGAAGCAAAATGGTACAAACACCATAAATTTCAACAATATTACTCGGTTTTTCTTTATGGATTATTAACCTTCAATTGGGCAATTACTACCGATTTTCTTCAAATGAAGCGTTATTTAAAAAGAAATTTATCGTATGGTGAGTTTAAAAAACCGGTAGTTCGTTGGACCACATTGGTTATCACCAAAATAATTTATTTTTCAATGTGGATTGTAGTTCCAATACTTGTAGGACACGTTTCTTGGTGGCAAGTACTTGTCGGTTTTGTAGTGATGCATTACACAGCTGGAGTAATATTAAGTGTTGTATTTCAGTTGGCTCACGTGGTTAACGAAACTGACAATCCTATTCCAAACGACGAAGGTGAAATTGAAAATACTTGGGCCATTCATCAATTGTATACTACAGCCAATTTTGCTCCTAAAAACTGGTTGGTAAATTATTATACTGGAGGATTAAACCACCAAATTGAGCACCATATTTTCCCCAATATCAGTCACGTTCATTACAACAAAATTGCCGAATTTGTTAAAGAAACGGCTAAAGAATGTAACCTTCCGTATTACGAATTCAAAACCACAAGAGCGGCTATTTATTCGCATTTTACACACTTAAGGGATTTAGGAAAACAACCTCAATTAGCCTAAAAAATTGAACTAAAGATTTTATAAACCATTAAGACGTTAAGTCCAATTAAGCCATAACAATCTTAATTTTCTTAAAATTTTAATGGTTTATTTTTTACAAATAATATAATCAACAACCAACACCACAATGAACAACCCATTATCGGATAGAATTAATCAATTATCTACCTCTCAAACTCTTGCAATGGCAGCATTAGCAAGAGAATTAAAATCACAAGGAAAAGACATCATCAGCTTAAGTTTGGGTGAACCCGATTTCAACACGCCCGATTTCATTAAAGAAGCGGCTAAAAGAGCCATCGATGAAAACTACAGCACTTATTCGCCAGTAGATGGATATGTAGAGCTTAAAGAAGCTATTTGCAGAAAATTCAAACGCGATAATAATCTAGATTACAAACCTTCCAATATTGTGGTTTCAACTGGAGCTAAACAATCGTTATACAACATAGCACAATGCATGATTAATGAAGGTGACGAAGTAATTTTACCAGCACCTTATTGGGTTTCCTATTTTGAAATTATCAAAATGGCAGGTGGAATTCCGGTTGAAGTGCCTACTTCAGTAGAAAGCGATTTCAAAATCACACCCGAACAATTGGAAAAAGCCATCACGCCAAAAACCAAAATGATTTGGTACAGTTCGCCCTGCAACCCAAGTGGTTCGGTATACAATCGTGAAGAATTGACTGCCTTATCAAATGTGATTCTGAAACACAATAACATCTACGTAGTTTCAGACGAAATCTACGAACACATTAATTTTTCTGGAACCTTTTGCAGCATCGCTACCATTCCAGGCATGTTCGAAAGAACCATAACCGTTAACGGAGTTGCCAAAGCCTTTGCCATGACCGGTTGGAGAATTGGTTATATTGGTGCTCCTGAAATGATTGCCAAAGCGTGTACTAAAATGCAAGGTCAAGTAACATCGGGTGCTAATTCTATTGCACAAAGAGCCACGATTACTGCGGTTGATGCCGATCCAAGCGTATTAAACGAAATGGTAACGGCTTTTAAAAATCGTAGGGATTTAGTAGTTGGTTTAGTAAATGAAATTCCGGGATTCAAATTGAATGTTCCAGAAGGTGCTTTCTATGTTTTCCCAGATGTTTCCTATTACTTTGGCAAAACATTGCGCGGAAAAGTAATCCATAATGCCGATGATTTCTCAATGTATTTGTTAGCCGAAGCTAATGTTGCCACAGTAACTGGAGATGCTTTTGGAAATCCAAATTGTATCCGTTTTTCATACGCTACTAGCGAAGCCTTATTAACCGAAGCCATGAAACGCATTAAAGAAGCGGTTTCTTAAAAATATAATATCCTACAAAAAACCTCAAGAGTCATGACTTTTGAGGTTTTTTTTATTCGTTTAACTTCCGAATTACTTTCGCTGGATTTCCCACCGCTAGCGAATGATCGGGAATGTCTTTCGTAACTACCGAACCGGCACCAATAGTACAACCATTTCCGATAGTAACTCCCGGACAAATCACGGTATTACCACCAATCCAGCAATCGTCACCAATAGAAACAGGTTTAGAAAACTCAACCGTTCGTCGCTCTATAGCGTCTAGTGGATGTGTCGCGGTATATACATGAACACCCGGACCAAAAAAAACATTGTTCCCAATGGTAACTTTCATCGTGTCTAAAACCACACAATTCACATTGAAATACACATTTTCACCCGAATGGATATTGTACCCATAATCACAATGAAATGGAGGTTCAATATACAGTCGTTTATGCGCATTGGGCATCAATTGGTGTAGAATATTTCTAGCATTGCCATTCATTAAATATTCAGTAACATTCAATTTATGCAATAGTTTTTTAGCTCTAGTTCGCTCTGAAACCAAGACCTTATCGTTGGCTAAATAATTTTCGCCATCAAGCATTTTTTCTTTTTCAGTTTTCATCTGTAGAATTTTCAACAGTTCAAATATAACATATCTCTAACTTCAAAACTTGAAATAAAATTGTAATTTTGGACTAATGAAATCAATTCTTGAAAATATCTCCAAACACATTTCTTTAACAGAAGAAGAAGCGTCGTTGTTTTTATCTAAAACCGAAACCAAACAATTTAAAGCGAAGGTTATTCTTTTGAGTGCTGGCGAAATTTGCAAACACTCTTATTTTGTTAATTCTGGCTTGTTGCGAAGTTTTAACATCAACGATAATATTGTAGAACATGTTTTGAGTTTTGCCTGCGAAGGCTGGTGGATAGGCGACATGTATAGTTTACTTTCTCAAAAACCAGGAAATCTCTTTATCGAAGTATTGGAAGATGCTGAAATCGTATTGCTTTCAAGAGAAAATCAAGAAGAATTGTACACTCAAATTCCAAAATTAGAACGCTTCTTCAGAATTCTAATCGAAAATTCTTTAGTTGCTAATCAAGAGCGATTGATGGACAATTTGAGTTTAACGGCCGAAGAACGCTTTGAAAAATTCTGTAAAAAATACCCCACTTTAATTCAGAAAGTTCCTCAAAAACAAATCGCTTCGTTTATTGGGGTTACTCCTGAATTTTTTAGTAAAATGAAGGCCCGTTTGTTAAGGAAATAATTTCTTAATCTACATTAAGACCCCATTGCTTGGATTGATTGTAAATTTGTATCATAATAATCACTAAATTTATACATCATGAAAAATACAGTTTTACACAAAGCAAATACAAGAGGACATGCCGATCACGGTTGGTTAAACGCCTACCATAGTTTCAGTTTTGCAAGTTGGTACAATCCCGATCGAGTGCAATTTGGAATGTTACGCGTTTTAAACGACGACACCGTTGCAGCTGGAATGGGATTTGGCACACACCCACACGACAATATGGAAATCATCACTATTCCATTAGAAGGCGATTTAGCCCACAAAGACAGCATGGGAAATGCCGCTACCATTAAAACTGGCGATGTGCAAGTAATGAGTGCTGGTACCGGAATTCAACACAGCGAGTTCAATCCGAATGCCGATCAACACACTAAATTGTTTCAAATTTGGTTGTTCCCAAAATTCAGAAATGTAGAACCGCGCTACCAACAAATCACCTTAGACAAATCGTTAGAAAAAAATGATTTTGCCCAAATTCTTTCCCCAAATGCAGATGATGCAGGCGCATGGATTCATCAAGATGCTTGGTTTTATCTCAGCGATTTTGATGCCGATTTTTCTAAAAAATTAGCCCTAAAAAAGGAAGGTAACGGATTTTACATCATGAATATTGAAGGTGAAATTGAAGTAAATGGCGAGAAATTAGAAAAAAGAGATGCTTTAGGCGTTTGGAACACTAACGAAATTGAAATTAAAGCCAACACCAATGCGAAGTTTTTGGTAATGGAAATTCCTATGGAGCAATAAGAACAGAAAGTCACTAAGGTTCTAAGGGCCTAAGATTAAAACCTTAGAATCTTAGCACCTTAGAATCTTTAAACTTTAAAAAATGAAAGAAGAAGTACAACTAAAAATCAATGATAAAAACGGTGTTTTTTATATTGATGTAAACGGACAACACGAAGCCATGATGACTTTTGTATTTGCTGGCGAAGATAAAATCATCATTGACCACACCGAAGTAAAACCTGGTAATGAAGGCAAGGGTTTTGGCAAAAAAATGGTCATGAAAGCCGTTGAATATGCCAGAGAAAAAGGCATCAAAATCATTCCGCTTTGTCCTTTTGCCAAAAGCGTATTTGATAAAACTCCCGAAATTAGAGACGTTTTGTAATCATGGCCAATCTTTTAGAACAAAACGTAACAGGAAGCATTGGTACACAAAAATATTTGTGTACCATATCGTGGCGCAATGGTAAATTCATTATGGATGAACCCGAATCAATTGAAGGTAAAGATCTTGGACCAGATCCATACACTACGCTTTTAGCATCTTTAGCAGGGTGTACTTTGTCTACGCTTCGCATGTACATCGACCGAAAAGGCTGGGACATTCCGGAAATAAAAATTTCACTAAATTTAGCTCAAGAAAACAATCCCGATTTGGAAACAATCATCACTAGAGAAATTTCATTTTCTTCCAATATAGATGACGAAACCAAAAGCCGATTGCTAATCATTGCAGAAAAATGCCCGGTTTCTAAAATTTTAAAAAACAAAATAACCATACCAACAACTATATAATTATGGATGCAAACGACCTAACCAAAGAATACAGCAATGGCGAAGTAACCATTGTATGGAAAAACGCTTTATGTAAACACGCTGCCGAATGCGTAAAAAACAATCCTGATGTTTTTAAACCCAAAGAAAAACCGTGGATTCATGCCGAAAATTCTACCACAGAAAAAATCATTGAAACCATCAAAAAATGCCCTTCGGGTGCTTTAACTTATTATTTGAACGAAAAATAATGGCACAATTTTCTACAATTGTTAAGGCTTCTTTGGAAAAAGTTTGGGAACATTTGCTTTTAAAAATTGAACATCCCGAAAACTTTGTTCCTGGCGTTAGCAACGTTGTTGTTTTAGAAAAATCAGCCGATTTTATTATTCGAGAAATGACGGTTACTACGGCAGAAGCAACGACTGTTTTAAAAGAAAAAATCACCTTTGTTCCTTACAAAGTTCGTTTTGAATTACTAGAACATCCCAAATTAGAAGGCTTCGTTGATAACGACATTACTTTCCTATCAGACAATGAAACCGAAATGACATTCAACATCAACTGGAAAGATAAATCCACACAAACCGAAATAAACAATTCAGAAATGGTAAAAAATGCCGTTTTAAAAACAAAAACATTTATTGAAAATAACGTATGAAAAAAATAATAGCCTTTGGCGCTTCCTCAAGCAAAACTTCCATTAATAAAAAACTAGCCACTTATGCCGCTCATTTATTCGAAGGTGCTACTGTTGAAGTTTTAGACTTGAACGATTATGAAATGCCTATTTTTTCCACCGATAAAGAAACAGAAACTGGCATTCCACAATTGGCTCATGATTTTTTCAACAAACTAGGAACTGCCGATTTAATCGTGATTTCATTTGCAGAACACAATGGTGCTTATTCAGCTGCCTTCAAAAATATCTTTGATTGGACATCTCGCATCAATGCCAAAACCTACCAAGAGAAACAAGTGTTACTTTTAGCTACTTCTCCTGGTCCACGTGGTGGAAGTTCGGTATTAGAAATTGCCAAAAATCGTTTTCCTTTCCAAGGCGCAGTAGTTAAAGGTGCTTTTTCACTGCCTAGTTTTTATGAAAATTTTGATGTCGTAAACGGAATAATTGACAATGATTTAAAGCACAATTTAACTCAAATCGTACATTCCATTCAATTGTAAAATCATTTCTTAATCTAGGTTAAGAGACCCATATTTGTAGTGTATATACCTTTGTAGTGTAATTATTAATAGAATTAAAAACACATATTATGGCAACTACAAAATGGGCAATTGACCCAACACACTCAGAAATTGGTTTTAAAGTAAAACACATGATGTTTACAAATGTATCGGGTAAGTTTGATCAATACAATGGAAGTTTTGAAACTCAAGACGATGATTTTACCAGTGCAGCAATTACTTTTTCGGCAGACATTAATTCTATCGACACTCGAAATGCAGACCGAGACAATCACTTGAAAAGTGGCGATTTCTTTGACGCTGAAAACCATCCAAAATTGACCTTTACAGGAAAATCATTCACTAAATTAAGTGATACTGACTACGAATTAGCTGGTGATTTATCAATAAAAGGTGTTTCAAAAGAAGTAAAACTTCCTGTAGAATTTAGTGGTTTGATGAAAGATCCATGGGGAAATACTAAAGTTGGTTTGAATATCGAAGGCAAAATCAACAGAAAAGACTGGGGATTAAACTGGAATTCGGCACTTGAAACTGGCGGCGTATTAGTTGGAGAAGAAGTAAAACTAGTAATTGATTTACAGTTGGTTAAACAATAATTCAAACAAAATAGTTTATACAACCTTACAGATTTTAGAATTTGTAAGGTTTTTTTATTTTTAAAAAGTTTATTTTTGTTCCGTTATGAGTGTTTTATTAAACTCACGATTTTTAAACTATAAAAACAATCCAATGAAAGCATATGTATTTCCAGGTCAAGGCGCACAATTCACAGGAATGGGCAAAGACTTATATGAAAACTCTGAAGTAGCAAAATCACTGTTTGAAAAAGCCAACGAAATATTAGGCTTTCGTATCACAGACATCATGTTTGAAGGCACCGCCGAAGAATTAAAAGAAACTAAAGTTACGCAACCAGCCGTATTTTTACACTCGGTTATTTTAGCAAAAACCTTAGAAAACTTCAAACCAGAAATGGTAGCCGGACATTCATTAGGAGAATTTTCAGCACTAGTTGCCAATGGGACATTGAGTTTTGAAGACGGATTAAAATTGGTTTCTCAACGTGCTATTGCCATGCAAAAAGCTTGTGAAATTACTCCTTCAACAATGGCCGCTGTATTAAACCTAGACGACAAAATTGTAGAAGACATTTGTGCATCTATTGATGGTGTTGTGGTAGCTGCCAATTACAACTGCCCTGGACAATTGGTTATTTCTGGCGAATACAAAGCGGTAGAATTAGCTTGTGAAAAGATGAAAGAAGCTGGAGCCAAACGCGCTTTAATTTTGCCAGTTGGTGGTGCTTTTCACTCGCCAATGATGGAACCTGCTAGAGAAGAATTAGCAGCAGCTATTGAAGCAACCACTTTTTCAACACCTAGTTGCCCAGTATATCAGAATGTAACAGCAAGTGCCGTTTCAGATGCTAATGAGATTAAGAAAAACCTAATCATCCAATTAACAGCTCCAGTAAAATGGACACAATCGGTACAGCAAATGATCAAAGACGGAGCAACAAGTTTTACAGAAGTGGGTCCGGGTAAAGTATTAGTTGGATTAGTAAACAAAATTGATAAAGAAGTCGAAACGATTTCGGCATAATATATTTTGAAAGGAGTTAGAGAAGCCTATTATAAAGATTTGTGGGATGTAATTCATGCCACCTTCTCCGAATTTGGAGAACACAAAATCATGAAAAAAAGTGCTTCTCTAGCTTACACTACCGTTTTTTCGATGGCGCCTTTACTCATGGTTTTGCTGTGGGTAGTGGGTTTGTTTTGGGGAGCCAATGCCATAGAAGGACAGATTTTTTATCAGGCCAAAGACTTTTTGGGTGAAAAATCGGCGCTTCAATTGCAAGAAATAATTAAAAACATTGCTGTTTCCAATAAAAGCGGCTTTCCAGCATTCATCGGAATTGTAACCTTATTGATTGGAGCTACTTCGGTTTTTGCAGAAATTCAAGATTCCATCAATTCCATTTGGGGCATTCGACTCAAAAAACGTTCTGGCTTTTGGCTGTATTTCAAATCACGATTACTTTCTTTTGGCGTCATTGGTAGTTTGGGTTTCATTTTATTAGCCTCTTTAGGCTTATCCGCTATCTTAGAATCGTTAAACGAAAAATTATTTGCGCATTTTTCAGATACTGCGGTGTATATGGTTTACATCGGACAAACATTAGTCACATTAACCATTATTACACTGCTTTTTGCCGTAATTTTCAAAATACTTCCTGATGCTAATATCACTTGGAAACAAGTACGTGTTTCTTCCTTTACCACGGCCTTACTTTTTATGGCTGGAAAATTTTTAATTTCCTTTTACATCTCAAATTCCCGATTAGGAAACGTATACGGTGCCGCAGGATCGTTGGTAATTATTATGGTTTGGGTATATTATTCTTCGGTAACTTTATACTTAGGCGCACTTTTTGCTAAATGTTATGCAATAGAATTTGGCGATACCATCAAACCTTCTAAATATGCTGAAATTGTTCATTTAGTAGAAGTAAAATTAGAAGCCACTACCTTACAAGAAGCCAAAGAAGAAGTAGAAGAATACAAAAAGAAATTTGAAGAAGATTAAATTTAAAATCACATAACACTCATGAAAAAAATAATTTTATCACTTGCCTTTGCAACTTTACTCATTTCATGTAAAGAAGAAACCAAAGAAAAATTAGAAGACGCCAAAGACGCGGTAACAACTGAAGTCAAAGAAGGTATTGATACCGCTAAAGTCAAAGCAGAAAAAGAATTGAATTCGGCCAAAGTAAAAGTAAAATCTAAGATGGATACCGTCGTGGTTAAAAGTGCAGAACAATTAGAAACAGCAGCCAAAAAGTTAAAAGAATCGGTTAAAAAGTAACCTTAAATCCTCCTAAATTCTGGGAGGATTTTATTTTTTAAATCTTTGGCACTCGTTTTGCATAGCTCCAATTGTTATTAATCTTTAAATTTAAAAAAAATGAAAAAAACAATTTTAGCAGCAGCCTTTATGGCGGTTGCAATGGTATCTTGCCAAGACAAAACCAAAGAGAAAGTAGAAGATGCTACTGAAGCAGTTGGAACAGAAGCAGGTGAAAAAATCGACACCCTTGCTCAAAAAACAGAAGAAGCAGTAGACACTACTAAAGCTAAAGCAGGTGAAGCTCTTGAAAAAGCAGGAGAAAAAACTAAAGAAGCTGGCAAAGAATTGAAAGAAGCCGCTAAAAAGTAAAAAAGAAAAGTCCTCATAACAATAGTGTGAGGACTTTTTTATTTCTGAATAGTTTCTTTCCGCTTATAGTTAATTATAAATACACCACTCATAATCAAAGCTGCAGCAATGATAAAATCTAAGGTAATTACTTCATCCAACAGCAACCATCCTAAGAAAATAGCAATTATGGTGTTCACATAATTGAGTACCGAAACTCTTACCGCAGAAACTCTTTTTAACGCATAATAATACGCAAAAAAGGCAATAACAGAACCAAATACGGCTAAGTAAATTACGGCTGAAATACTCCTTAAACTCCAATCACTAACTTGAACATCGGGAGAAAAAATAAAGGCTAAAATTAGCTGAATCACAGAAGCAATGGTGAACTGGTAAAATAAATTCAGTGTAATATTATTTGATTCGTGAGAATGCTTCTTCGAATATAAAACGCCAGTCGACCAACTTATAATCGCTGTGCTTAAAAACAGTATTCCGATTTTATAATTCGGATCTAAAATCTCTGAAAGTCCGTTTCTAAAAATAAACAAAACTCCCGAAAACCCCAATAAGACACCAAATAATCCTTTCCAAGATGGTCTCTGAATTTTAAAAACAATACTTCCAATGAAAATCACCACTGGTGACAAAGCACTCATTATTGATGTTAATCCACTCGGAACCGTTTGCTCGGCAATGGTTGTAAATCCGTTAGCAAAGATCAACATCAATACCGAAAGTAAAAATTGAATTTTAAAATTACTCCAACCAATCCAAGAAAGTTGTTTTTTATAAAGTAAAATTCCAAGTACAATCAAAGCCGCAATTCCTTGCCGAATAGACGTAATGAACCAAGGCTGCATCGTTTCTACCGCTACCCGAATTCCTAAATAGGTGGTTCCCCAAACAATCCCGACAATTACTAAGGAAAATATTAATTTTATATCGGGCTTTTGTTCCATATTGAATAAAATGATAGACGAATAGATGATAGACTTTTAGACAAGATCTAAATATTTTTTATCGAAAAACTGTGACCGAAAACTAACTTCTAATCTTCTGCTCCCATTTCCAGGCACTCGCCAAACTATCTTCTAAGCTTGATTGTGCTTTCCATCCTAAAACATTATTGGCTTTGTCCGTATTAGCATAGGCTTCTGTAATATCACCTTCTCTTCTACCTACAATTTGATAGTTCAATTTTTGTCCCGATACTTTTTCGAACGCTGTGATAACTTCCAAAACTGAACTTCCTTTTCCAGTTCCTAAATTGAAAGTTTCTACTTTGGCAAGATTTTGTTTTTCAACCAAACGCTTCATCGCTACCACATGGGCTTTCGCCAAATCTACCACATGAATATAATCACGAACAGCAGTGCCGTCTACGGTTGGATAATCACTTCCAAAAACCGAAAGCTTTTCACGTAACCCAACAGCTGTTTGAGTAATAAAGGGCACTAAATTCTGTGGAACACCTAATGGCAATTCCCCAATTTCGGCACTTGGGTGTGCACCTATTGGATTAAAATAACGCAACAAAATCGAATTCAAATTGGTTACTTTAGCCACATCTGTGATGATTTCTTCACCTATTTGTTTCGTGTTTCCGTAAGGTGACATGGCTGGTTGCACAGAAGCATCTTCGGTAATCGGCATCTTTTCGGCTTGACCGTAGACCGTACACGACGAACTAAATATAAAATTTGCATTGGGCAAAGCAGCTAATTCTTGTAAAATATACACCAAGGCACTAATGTTGTTTTCGTAATACAACAACGGATTTTCAACACTCTCACCTACCGCTTTTGAAGCAGCAAAATGAATGACACCAGCAATATCGCTGTGTTTTTTAAAGAAATTCTGAACCGAAGCTTTGTCTCGCAAATCCATCTTTTCAAAAATAGGTTTCTTTCCGGTAATGTTAAAAATACCCTCCAAAACACTTTCTGATGAGTTTGATAAATTGTCAATGGCAACGACTTCAAATCCTTCGTTTTGCAATTCCACAACGGTGTGTGAACCAATAAATCCTAATCCTCCTGTGACTACTATTTTCATTTTCTTGTTGATTTGTTCTTTTGTTTATTTGGTTATTCGGATTAACAAATAACCAAATTATCGTATAAACAATTATTAAACGTATTCTAAAACGCTATCAGTTATAAATTTAATTTGTTCCTCATCCAACTCAGTGTGCATTGGCAAGGCAATTACTTCTTTACACAATTGATTGGTTACTGGAAAATCTTCTTCCTTGTATCTAACATCAGCATAGGCTTTCTGACTGTGCAACGGAATTGGGTAATAAATCGCACACGGAATTCCTTTTTCTTGTAAATGTGCTAACAATCCATCGCGTTTGCCATTCATGATTCGGATCACATACTGATGAAACACATGGCAATCACAACTTTCACAAATGGTTGGCGCCCAAATATTGGGATTCACGCTTAGTGCAACAGAATATTTTCTAGCCGCTTCTTGACGTGCTTTATTGTAGGCATCCAAATGTGGTAACTTCGCTTTCAAAACACCAGCTTGAATACTATCCAAACGCGAATTCACTCCCACTACATCATGATGGTATCTTTCGTACATTCCGTGGTTTACAATGCCTCGTAACTTGTGAGCTAAAGCATCATTGTTAGTAAAAATCGCTCCTCCATCACCATAACATCCTAAATTTTTAGAGGGAAAAAACGACGTTGCTCCTACATGACCTATCGTTCCCACTTTCTTTTTGGAGCCATCTTTCGATGTATAATCAGCTCCAATGGCTTGCGCATTATCTTCAATTACATACAAATTATACTCGGCTGCTAGTTCCATAATTGCATCCATATTGGCTGCTCTTCCAAACAAATGTACCGGTACAATCGCTTTCGTTTTGGGTGTAATCGCTTTGCGGATTCCGTCTAACGAAATGTTCATGTTATTTAAATCAACATCAACCAAAACTGGAGTCAATTGCAATAACGCAATCACTTCTACCGTGGCGGCAAACGTAAAATCGGCCGTGATTACTTCATCACCTGGTTTCAAATCCAAGCCCATCATGGCAATTTGCAATGCATCGGTTCCATTGGCACACGGAATCACGTGTTTCACGCCCAAATAATTTTCTAAATCGGCTTGAAATTGATGAACCAAAGGTCCGTTTATATAAGTATTGGTATCTAAAACTTCCTGAATTGACGCATTAACCTCGTCTTTAATTTTTTCGTATTGACTTTTCAAGTCAACCATTTGTAGTTTTCTCATGGTTTCAAAAATTGGAGTCACAAAAGTATAACATTTCTTATTATTTGAAGCGAATGGTTCGGGCTTTTTTTGGTTTCCATTTTCCTGCTTTCGTCACGCATGGCGTTTCCTTCAATCAGGACTCAACCTATATGATTTGTATAAATCATAAAACACCTAAATAGCTCATATTATGTATATTTACATATTTTACAATTTACCTAGATTCATCAAAATTCCGTTAAATTCGCATTTTGTTGACTAAATGTTGACTAATTCATTATCTTTGTTTTATTGTAAAAAGCAAAATAATGGCTAAGATAAAATTTTTACTTCAAAGCAAAAGCGAAACATCCAATATTTATGTTCGCTATTCTATAAATAGAGCTACCGTTTTAAAACGTAAAACAGGACTTGTTATTAGTGCAAAAGATTGGAGCATTGATAAAGGATTACCCAAAACAGGCAGAGAAGATTTAAAAATCATAAAATCCAAATTGGATAAATTAGCTTTATTTATTGGCGATGCTCATAATGAAGCTATTGGAAAAGGGATTGAACTTACTGGAGATTGGTTACAAATGCAAATTGATATTTTCAACAATAAAGTTGCCATAGTTGAACTTGATATTTTAACCAATTATATCGACAAATACATTAAAGAAGCCCCATACAAAACCAATCAAAAAAGAGAAACAGGATTGAGTTTAGGACGTATTAGAGCTTTAAATTTATTTAAAAATACAATCATTCGTTATCAAAAAGAAGCCTTAAACGATAAAAGTATTTTAATTAAAAATATTGATTTGCAATTCATTGAAAAATACAAAATGTGGCTTTTTAGTAAAGGTTATGCGATTAATTATGTCGGTAAAAACATCGCCAATATTAAAACCATTTGCAACGATGCTTATAAGAATGATATTGAAACCTCTTCACAATTAAAAAACATCAAAATTATTTCAGAGAATAAGTCGCCCGAACAAATCATTGTTTTAAGCGAAGAGGAACAAGAGAAAATTAAAAATATAGTGTTATTAAACCCATCACTAATTAATGCTAGAAAATGGCTTTTATTAGGATGCTTAATTGGTCAGAGAGGTGGTGATTTATTAAATATAACCGATAAAAACATTAAAGACTTGGGAACTATGAAAATAATTGAACTCAAGCAACAAAAGACAGGAAAACTCGTTGCTATACCTTTACTACCTGAAGCTTTAGAAATTATAAAAGATGGTTTACCATATAAAGTAACATTGCCATATTTTAATATGTTTATAAAAAGTATTTGCAAGACAGCTGGTCTTACACAAAATATTAAAGGAAGTAAATCCGTAACAACTAAAACAGGAAACAAAGTGATCTCGAAGAGAACAGGTAAATTAATTGATGAAAAAATTAGCTTAAATGTTTTAGGAAACTACCCAAAATACGAATTGGTTACCTCACACATTTGTAGACGTTCTTTTGCAACAAACTTTTATGGACGCATTCCAACACCTATATTAATGAATATTACAGCGCACGGAACAGAGAAAATGTTTTTAAACTATATCGGAAAAACCACCTATGACAATGCGTATCAAATGTTAGAGTATTTCAGCAAGTTAACCCCTAAAGAAAAAACACCAGTAATGGAAATTGTTAAAAATAACGTTAGTTAATAGAGCGAAAAACGACCTTTAAAATCAACAATGGATTACGCAAAAATATATAACGATTTTTACACAAAGTACTACGATAAAGCGGAGCTTTTGATAAAAGATTTTTTTGTAAAACGCAAAAGAAAAAAGAGAACCTACGGAGATACTTTGAACTCCATTCGGTTGTATTTGAGTAATGATTTTAAGGCTACACATGAAATAGAAAAAAGTGATTTATTAAAAGAGTTGCATTCACTTTTTAACAAGCGTTATAATTTTTATGAAACTGATCCAGAGCAGGAGATTTTTACAAACGAACTCAAAGAAGCCTTTGATAAAGTTGATTTCTCAAAACTTCCCAAAGATTACAATTATATTAAACTGATAAAAAGCATTGCAATAATTGAAGTAGTAAATGAAATTTCAAGATTGTTGTCTAACAATTCTCGATTATTTGAGATGATGTATGATTTAGATGACTTTAATGATTTTGAAATACGATACCAAAGAGGTTTCCTTTTAGACCATACACCAATATTTAAAAAATTGCATCGAAAGTTATATCCTGACAGTTATATTGAAGATACAGGATTGGTCATTATATTAGAAGAAAATAACTCAGCCAATCTAAATATTCTTTTATCATTGTTTAAAAGTGAAGCCGTGTATCATTGCTTTATAGAATATCAAAAACATATTTTAGATTTTTATACGGACTACTCCTATCTTAAAAAGAGATTAGAGAAAGAAAAACTTATCTATTATCACAAAGACAATGATTTTATGAAAATCATATTTTCAGATTTTAAACTAATTTCAGAAAAAAGATATAACGAGTATTGTATTTATTCAAAATTAAAATCACTTACTAAAAGTTATAGCACACAAAGACAAAACAACTTCAATATTGTCTTTGAAAGTGTTTTATCCTAGTTCATTGGGGTTTATTTCCCCAAAAAGGGAAAATTAGGGTCTAAAATGGGCATTCACACAGATACATCTTTGTACTTATAAATCATAAAAAATAAGTACTATGAATGCACCAATTTTATTAAACGGTATTACAGTTGAGGAACTTGCAGAGGCACTTAAACCACTATTGCAACCTCAAATAACAGCAAATCAAGCCAATGATGAGTCACAAAGCGAACTTCTAACGAGAGAGGAAGTTTGCAAACTTTTATCTATTAACAAAACAACACTTTGGAAACACACCAAATCGGGTAAACTTAAAAGTTTAGGATTAGGTAATAGAGTGTATTACAAAAAAAGCGAAGTACTACAAGCTGTTAAGCATTTGAATCAATAAATCAATTAAAAATATCGTTTTGCAATTTCTGAAAAAATCATTGCAATGGTATTGCAAGTGTTTTTTGTTCAAAACAAAACAAATCAATTCTTAAAACATCAATAAAATAAGGCATTGCAATTGTATTGCAATGAAATTCAAAAATAATTGCAATGATTTTCAAGAAAAATTGCAATGGTATTGCAATACTTTTTTTGATATAAATTATGGATTGATTTAGGATTGAAAACTATCAATCCAAATAGTATAAAAATCAATCCATT